>NZ_JBAHYJ020000030.1:0-247239 GCF_036697665.2 Scytonema sp. PRP1
GATACACCCTGATTTTACCTGCTGCTGACAAAGAACAACTTTGGAGCAAAATTGTTGAAGCTGGGGCGGTACCCATAGGCGATCGCTCTTGGGAGACGTTGCGAATATTACAGGGACGCCCGACTCCAAACCAGGAACTTACTGAGGATTACAATCCCTTGGAAGTGGGTTTATGGCAAACTATTTCCTTTAATAAAGGTTGCTACATTGGACAAGAAACCATCGCCCGTTTAAACACTTACAAAGGTGTAAAGCAGCACCTTTGGGGCATTCACCTAAATGCTCCAGCCGAACCGGGAAGTCCAATTACCATCGGAGATGAAAAAGTTGGCAAACTGACCAGTTACACAAAAACCCTTGATGGTCACTTTGGGCTTGGCTACATTCGTAGCAAGGCTGGTGGTGTAGGTTTGAAAGTTTATGTAGGAGAAGTTGAAGGCGAAGTCACAGAAATCCCGTTTGTTTCTCAGGATTACCCACAATTGTAATCAGTTGTAATCAGTGGTTTGATCGAATAAAAGGTGTTTCTTCTTGATCGCATCCCACACCCTGACAAAAGTCATCTATCCAATTAGCCAAATGACTCGTACTAGCAGGTGGTGGATTCATTTGGTTATGAGCATTTTTTTGTGGAGTGGTCATAAGCCTACCTTTTCTTTCCACTTGTGTAGCAAAGGCAACAGATGAAACAGATTTGCTATCCACCTCGCTAGCAATGAACGCAGCCAATCCCATAGGTTGACTTTTACTTTCCCCATCAGAAGTATCAACTGCAAGCAATGATCTGGGTTTGTTTTTTCTGTCCACCCGTATAGTATGGCTAACAGATGCCATGGTTTGACTTTTGCTTTCCATGTTGTCACAAAAAAATGCAGCCAAAGGTATGGACTGACTTTTGCTTTGCGGCTTGATTGTAGTTGTAGTTATTGAACCAAGAGAGTTGGTTTTGCTTTCCACCTCAGTGCTAACAACTGCAACAGATTCTACAGATTTACCGTTGTTTTCCACTTCACTGACAATTTCACTAAAAGTCGAAGGTTGACTCTCGGTTTGCGTTTGGGGAGGAACTTCGCCAGTCCGTGCAACAGATGATACTTGACTTTTGACGCCATGCGGAAACAACGTCAAACCTAACCCTCCAACCCCCTTCCCTACGAGGAAATGGGGAGAATTTAAAGCCTCTCTCCTTGTAGGAGAGAGGTTTGGAGAGAGGTTCTCCACCCGTGAATTTTCCACTTCTGTGTCAACTACATTGGGCGTTAAAGGTTGATACTTAGGCAACGTCTGGTGCCAAGACTCATTCTTAACCTCGTTTTCAACCAGAGAATGAGCTGATTCTACTAAATCTAAATGCTCCTCAGGATTAAAGTTAAGACCTAAAGCTGCAACAATCTGATCTGGATCGTTGTTCAGTTCCAAAATGAAAGGAAAAATTTCTTCAAGTTGTGGCTCTAAAACAGACACAGTTGCCAAAATAAAACTAGAGCAAGGGCGACGCTGACCATCGTAAGTTCCCCAAACTCGCATTTTTTCCAGCCACGAACGGTTGTTGTCATAGTAACTCACCCACTTAAGTTTCAAAGAATGACGTAGCTGCTGAATATTCATCATGAAATGTCCCGCTTCAGTCAAAAAGAGTGCAGACCTCTATAATCTATAAATTGTTAATAATGAACCATTACCCTGTGGATGAAACCGATAATAGAGCATCTGTGTCACTCTTTAACCACCGCGTAAATGCTGTTCTACCAATAGAGCTACTTCACTAGGATGAACGCCACTATACCAGACCCTATCTGGTAGTATCAGCACTATAGGTCCATTGCCGCATTGTCCTAAACAGCCGCAACCACTCACAGTCACTTCAGGAACTGGTTGCGCCTCAAAAGCCGCTAGTACCTTTGCTGCACCTTGCTTGCGGCAAGTACGATTTTGGCACACCCGAACGCATTTAGCAGATTCGGGTGGGGGTGTTGCTGGGGAGTTAGATGATTGAGATATATTGTCCATTTGTCAATTGTTCTTTGTCTTTTGTCATGAATCATCTGTTCTCTGACTTTTCACGTCATGTGGAAAAACCAACAAACGAACCTAACCCCCCAGCCCCCTTCCCACCTCTCCCTAACCCTCTCCTAAAAGGAGAGGGAAGCGGAAAAACTTTTTTTGTTGTCAGGGGGAGAATTTAAAGCCTCTCTCCTACAAGGAGAGAGGAATGGAAGCGAGGTTTGACCGATTCCGTGAAAAGTAAGATCTGTCCTTTGCTTTTCAACAACAGGACTTACGCAAAAACTCTCTGAAACTCTTATCCCTTCGTGTCCTTGGCGTCTTGGCGGTTCGTTTTTTCATTAATTTGCGTAAGTCCTAAACAAAATAGACTTCTTGCAAAAGTCGAAAAAAAAAAGAATAATGAACCACAGATGGACACAGATGGAATCAAACAGATGCAATCTTGTCTAATGAGTTCATGACAAAAGACTTATGACTAATCTGGTAAAAGACCTTTTGATTGTAGCCATTCATGGTTGAATATACGTGACTGGTAACGCGAACCGCTATCGCACAAAATGGTGACGATGGTGTGTCCTGGTCCCATTTGTTTTGCTAAAGCAACGGCGGCGGCGACATTTATACCAGTGGAACCACCCATAAATAACCCATCTTTCCGCAGTAATTGATACACGACCCGTATAGCTTCCGTGTCATCAATCTGGATGGCGTCATCAGCAGGTGCGCCTTCCATATTGGCGGTGATGCGACTGTTACCGATACCTTCGGTAATAGAATTGCCTTGAATCTTGATTTCGCCTGTTTTTACATAGCTGTAAAGCCCGCTGCCCATTGGGTCGGCAAGAACGCATTTGATAGCTGGATTTTTCTCTTTTAAGTACATTGCGACACCTGCAAAAGTGCCACCAGTTCCTGTTGAAGTTACCCAAGCATCAACTTTACCATCTGTCTGTGTCCAAATTTCTGGTCCTGTGGTTTCGTAATGGGCGTGGCGGTTTGCTAAGTTATCAAACTGATTTGCCCAAATGGCATTTTCCATCTCGCTAGCGATTCTGCCAGAGAGTTTGACGTAGTTGTTGGGGTCTTTATAAGGTACAGCAGGGACAGGGCGAACTTCTGCGCCTAATGCCCTCAAGGCATCCATCTTTTCTTGAGACTGAGTGTTGGGAATAATAATCAGGCATTTATAGCCTTTGGCGTTGCAAATATGTGCCAGCCCAATACCAGTATTACCAGCCGTTCCTTCTACGACGGTACCACCAGGTTTAAGTAAGCCTTTTTCTTCGGCATCTTGGATAATGTAAAGTGCTGCCCGATCTTTAACAGAACCACCAGGGTTGAGAAATTCTGCTTTAGCAAGGATTTCGCATCCAGTTTCTTCACTGAAGCTGTTTAAACGAATCAGTGGTGTATGACCTACGCTACCTACAAAGCCGTTTTTGATATCCATGTTGAATTTACCTATCTTCTTCCCATAAGTTTGAGTAAACCTATCTCAAACTTATCCGTAAACGAGATTATGCTTTTGGTCATCAGAAAGTTTTAATGAGACGTAACTCCTCATGGGTAACGCCTTATTGACCCTATACTGATTTTAAAGAACTCTTGTTAAAGATTAAGCAATTCCCCTGACACAAAGATTTTTCAACGTCACTTAAAATTGTTGTACAGTGCTAAATTTTGAGGCTAAAGTGTAGGTGCTTTTTATGAGCTTATCGGTAGAAGTTTGCCTTGCCGACGTAAAATGAGAAGATCGCTTGCACAACAAGTTAAAGTGGGGCTGGTGTTAGCGTTGGTGTTGTTATTCATCAATTCGCTAGTATCTTACCGCAATATCCGCAGGCTGATTGAAAATCAGCGTTGGGTCACTCATACCCACCAGGTGTTAACTGAACTCGAACGAACACTTTCAACCTTAAAGGACGCAGAAACTGGACAGCGCGGTTATTTGCTCACTGGCAATGAAATTTATCTGCAACCGTATCAACGGGCGATCGCCCAAATTTCAACTTCCATTGACTCTTTGACAAAACTAACAGCAGATAATCCCAATTACGAACAACCGCTTTACATCTTACAACAAAGGATTACAGCTAAACTAGCAGAACTCGAACAAACCATCAAATTACGTCGCGAACAGGGGTTTGATGCTGCTGTGCGAGTTGTTCGCACGAATAGTGGTAAGCAGCTCATGGATAATATACGTCAGCAAATTGCTGAGATGAAAGCTGTAGAATACAGTCTTTTGCAGCAACGGGCAAAAGAATCACAAGCAAGCATTCAGCAAACCCTACTCACATTTTCTCTGGCTACTGGCGTGAATTTGGCACTGCTAGCTTTAGTCTACTACTTATTTAGGCGTAACCACCTTCAAAGCGAGGAGGAAAAGGCAACCTTAGAAAAGCGAGTCTTTGAACGTACCCAGAAATTGCAAGCAGCCAACGACGATCTTGAAGCCTTTGGTTATACAGTTTCTCACGATTTGCAAGCTCCTTTACGGGCAATGCACGGGTTTGCGGAAGCTTTGCTAGAAGACTACGGCGATGTAGTTGACGAACTTGGTAAAGAGTATGCCCGACGTATCATTCTTTCTGCGATGCGATTAGAAGATTTGATACAGGACTTACTTGCCTACAGTCACCTCAACCGTGCGGAATTGTCACTAAAAGCCATAGATTTGACACAGCTTATGTCAGATCTGATGAACGAAATCCAACCTGAGATAAAACAAAAGAAAGCAGAAATTAAAATTCAATCACCGCTACCACAAGTTATTGGTCATCGTCCAACGTTAGTTCAAGTTATCACAAATTTGTTGCTAAATGCGATGAAATTTGTGCAAACCAGTGTACCAGCACAGGTGCAGGTGTTTGCCGAAAGACATGACGATTGGGTACGCTTGTGGGTTGTTGATAATGGCATTGGCATTGCCCCCGAACATCAAGAACGTATTTTTCGGGTTTTTGAACGTTTGCATGGGCAGGAAACTTACCCTGGTACCGGGATAGGATTAGCTATTGTGCGTAAAGGTGTTGAGCGTATGCAGGGGCAAGTAGGGGTAGAATCCCAGTTGGGACAGGGAAGCAGGTTTTGGATTGACTTAAGGAGTCCGGATGACAGCAGCACACACAATATTGCTAGTAGAAGATGATCCTAATGACATTCTCCTTACACAACGTGCTTTTCGCAAAGCGAATTTAACTAATGCTTCGCTGCAAGTTGTGACTGACGGAGATACTGCTGTTGCCTACCTCAGTGGTGTAGGAGAATATGCAGACCGGGATCACTATCCCTTACCCGTGGTAGTATTGTTAGATTTAAAACTCCCGCGTCGTTCCGGTCATGAAATCTTAAGATGGTTAAGGCAGCAACCGGAACTCAAACGCTTACTCGTGGTTGTCTTGACTTCCTCTAACCAGAGATCTGATGTTGATCAAGCTTACGACTTAGGGGCTAATTCCTATCTCGTTAAACCTATCGGTCTTGCTGCTCTAGTACAGGTGGTGCAAGCACTGAATTTATATTGGCTCTTACTTAATGAAAAACCAGAAATTCGACAATTGTAAATGAAAATTCTCAACTCAACAGGTCAAAAACCAGAACTTAGTTCTGTGTGATGCTGAATTTTTTCTAAATTCTAAATTGTTCTCTAAATCAAAAAAGGAAAAGGGGACAAGGGGGATACGAAGGATGGTCCCTCATCTGCCTATCTCCTCCCCTTCCTTTCCCCGGGACTCCAACCATATGGGGATGGCAATCACCGCAACTAGAATCAGCAGCGCCAAGAGTGCAAACTGAGTCACCCAAGCAACCAATTGTTCTAGGGAAACAAGTCTTCCAGCAAAAAAAGCGAGTGTCACCATGACACTCCCCCAGGTAATAGCTCCTACGACGTTGTATATCAGGAATTTTCCGAAGGACATTTCAACTATGCCAGCAAGTGGCGCGGAAAAAATTCGCAGCAAAGCAAAAAAGCGCCCAAAAAACACGGCTTTTCCGGCATTTTCACTAAACTGCTCTTTGATACTCAAAAGTCTGGCTTCTGAAATTCTAAACAAGTTACCCAGGCGCACAAGCAAAGACCAACCGCCAATTCTACCAATCCAATAACCGCAGATGCCTCCAATAACAGCACCTGCGATCGCATCAGTGAGAACCAGCCAGTAATTCAGCTCTTTGCTACCTGCTAGAAACCCGCCTACTAAGGTAACGGTTTCACCTGGAAGAGGAATGCCTAGATTCTCTAACAATATTCCCAAAAAAATTGCCCAATATCCATATTCATGAGCAACTTTCTGGATGTTTTCTAGTGATATAAACTCAAGAGACATCCAGCACCGCCCTCTTCACAAATTTTTACTTTTACTCTATGTTGACTCTTTTTTGAGCCAAGTGTCAATTGAGTCGTTTGCCAAACTCCAAAATTCATAGTCAAAAGTCATCGTAACTATTGACTTTTGACTATTTATTCTCCATATACCACAACCCTACGCCTACCTAAACAAAATATATTTTTTTTATAAAAAATTTATGAAATAGCCCTGACATTGTAAAAATTTCGTAAAAGATACGGTTGATACCGAAATTACCCTATGCTTATGCCTATATTGGTGAAAGTTAGGACATATTATACGGCATGGATACTGACATTATCAGTCTTAACCGCATTGCTGCGAGTTCCCAGATAACTGGGTGAAGCAGCATTTTTTACGGTTGAAAGCGAATGAGTATCTGTGTCTGTTTTCTGCATTTTTGTAAAGTGTTTCAATTACTCAGTTAGATTCATGACTATCACACCAAAATGTCAAGTAGTTTTGTTTAAACCCGAAGGACGCATAGATTTAGCAGGTGGTACGGTTCTGAGCGAAAGGATGGCTGCCGTAGTTCCTGAACGTAATCAACTGTGGGTTATTGATTTAGCAAAAGTTGATTTCATGGATAGTTCCGGGTTGGTTTCCCTAGTCAAAGGCTTGAAGTCGGCGCGTCAAAGTGGTTGCCGGTTGGTTCTTTGCAATGTTCAAGCTCCTGTCAGGTTAGTTTTAGAACTTACCCAATTAGATTCAGTGTTTGAGATATTCAACGCTTACGAAGACATTTTCACCGTTGTTGAAGAAAGAAGCTTAGTCACAGTAGACTGACATTCTATTGGACAAGGGGAATGATAGTCAAGTCGAGTATTGGCTTTGCTGTTAAGCAGTACCAATGGCAAGTAAATAAATCTGGCTGTTGGACGCCGACGCTAGCCAAAGCTGGTGCAGTTGGAAATGGCCAAAGACGGTCAAAACAAATTTCACTTTTTTGCAATCCAAACTGCACCAGGTATGTAGCGGGTGGTGCTGATAAAGATTGCAAGAGATTGTATGCCATGTGATACAGAGGTTGACGCAAGGCATCTGACAAATGAAAAGGCTGATAATAAGTTATGTCACAGAGCAATAAATTCTGTGGTAACTTTTTTTCATAGAATTCCTCAGCTAGAGCAATGACCTCACCGTAGAGCGGTCCTTTAGCAGTGAGTACCACTGGTAACCAAAAGCAACCATCACCAATGGCGACTTGCATTTCCTGTGCCAATTGTTGACGTAACCCAGGAACATCTGCGCAAGCTTTAATGATTGCTTGAAATGGCAGTCCCAAATGCTCAGGCAATGAGAGGGTTAAGGGGCAAAAAAGCATCTCCGGCAATTGGGAAAAATTATCCCCATCTGAGGGTTGAAATCCCAAAATTTCTTCTTTAGATGTTAAATCATTTGCGGCAACTACTTCCACAGAGGTTGCTTGCGTGGCATCTTCAGTAATTGCCTTCTCTATTGCTGATAACATCCTTCTAACGGTGGGAGAGTCTATGATTTCTCTCCCATCTGACTCAACCACAATGAACACTTTAGGCATTTTGTGTGGAAATATTATTTTCGGGAGATGCGACGCGCGGGAAATTCGGCAAATCTATACCACTGTGAGACGAAGTACGAGTTCTCAGCGCCAGACGGTAACTTACACTTTGGAGTTCTGCCTGGAGTTGGCGATTTTCGCGTTGTAGCATTGCTACTTTTTCTCTAACTGGAGTCATGCGCTCCTCGAACTTGCGACGATAGATTTGAGGCAACTCCTGTACAACTTGCTCCAGCATTCGGCTGCGATCTGTCAGTTCTTGCACTGACTGACGCGATTGATAAATCTCAGCGTCGCGCGCTGAAATTTGCTCTTGGTAAAATGTCACCTGCTGTTCCACAGCTTGCAGTTGTTCTCGTAGTTCTTGCAACTGAGTCAGATGACGCTCAGACACTTCTGGTTGGGACATAAAATTACTGTTGCCCTTAACCAGTCGGAAGAGTTCTTGAGACAGCTGTTGCACCAGTTGATCTCGAAGCTGCAACTCTTGGCGTAGCTTCGAGACTTCTGCGGAGAGAGCTTGGATAGTAGAGGTATCAGTTTGGCTCACAGTGGCTTACAGCTCCGATTAAGAATCTTTTCCTTTGTGATGTACTACTGCGGCAGTCATGCGTTTGTCAATTGACATATCCCTGTCAGTAAAACTAGGGAGATGATTTGCCTGTACGGTGTCTTTGGCGCTCCCTATTGTATCTTATGTTTAACAAAATATTTTATACAGGTTCTATACATTTTTGCGGCTCATGCCCACAACTTAATAAAAGTTAAGGGCAACACAGCCGCACCAATCTCAATTCACCAATAGCCTTTAGGCAGCGCTTGCTGTTTCCTCTGAGCTTACCTCTTTGACTTCTTGCTTAATCGTCATGTAGCGAATCACTTCCTCGCTCAAACGCATAGCGCGTTCTAAAGGAGCAATGATCTTGCCAGGCCCAGTGTAATTCATCTGTATGTAGATGCCATCTCTTTGCCTATTAATTTCATAAGCCAGACGCCGCTTTCCTCGATTTTGAATCTGGATATTCTCGCCTCCCTGTTCCCGTACCAAGTTCTCGTATTTGGCGATCGCTTGCTCTACCTGTTCATCATTCAGGTCGGGACGGAGGATGTACATTGTTTCGTAAACGATTTGCATTTTGTTTTCTTTCCTTATGGACTACATGGCTGCTGAGGTCAAGAATGCATAGGTATCGTCATTGACTACCCCAACACCAATCAACATCTCAAGCAACAAGGAACTTTGTGAGTTCTTTGAATTATCAATTGGGAAATTCTTAAGCTGAACTTCCTTTGTCTAGTCATCCTACGGTCAAGTGGTTCCCAAAAATCTTTTAGTGATCACACACAATCCGTTAGGAGTGGCTAGGTACTCTTAAAGTCGTTGTTACAACTAACTTTAGTCGTCTTTCGGGGTTGCAGGCTTAGGCACTTTTTCTGCCAAGATTTTTACAACGCATTTTAGACATTTCTACCGTTACAATTGTATCACGTTTTCCTAAGTATGCGTGTTGACAATGTTTCGGTAAAAAAATATTGATTTTTGCACTTTCCCGTCAGGTTTTATAATCTTACCAGTTTTTAATTTTAATGCTTAGCCAATTTGCTCATCTAGTATTACATAGTGACGGTTTGATTGCACAAGAGGTTACTCATAAACGTTATGGCGCAGCGGTATGTGCGAGTTCAAAATCCAGAAGGACAAATTTACTATGGCTTGCTACAGCTTTCTCTCAAGGTGCATGTACTGGATGCTCCACCCTGGCTACAAGGGCAACCTACTGATTTAATTTTGGAACCAGAAAATTATCAAATTTTGGCTCCCTGCGCTCCTTCAAAAATTGTGGCAGTTGGCAAGAATTATGCAGAGCATGCGGCAGAGATGGGAACAGAAGTACCTAGTGAGCCTCTGCTCTTTTTCAAGCCATCCACGTCTATCGTCGCCTCTGGTGCAGAAATTGAGTATCCACCACAGTCGCAGCGGGTGGACTACGAAGGAGAATTGGCGCTGATCATTGGCGATCGCACTTTCTTGTGTACGCCAGAGGAGGCTCAAACAAAGATTTGGGGTTACACCATTGCCAATGATGTGACAGCGCGGGATTTACAAAAACGAGATAGTCAATGGACACGAGCCAAGGGTTTTGATACGTTTTGCCCCTTAGGACCGTGGATTGTTCGAGAAGTCAGCCCAGGAGCTAAATTGCAGACTTTTTTGAATGAGGAGGCAACTCCTGTACAATCTGCCTATATCGACCAGATGGTATTTCCCCCAGATTTTCTTGTCTCCTATATTAGTCAAGTGATGACGCTGCTACCTGGGGACGTGGTTCTAACGGGTACCCCGTTGGGGGTGGGTCCGTTGCACCCAGGCGATCGCGTGCGTGTGGAAATTGAAGGAATTGGTCGCTTAGAAAACACTGTGATCGCCCGTTAACCGCTAGCGCAATTGCATATAGGCTGCTTCGGAAATGGCGGGAATTTCTGCGTAACGTCCCATCAGGGACTGTATAACAGAAAATACAACTGCTGCGATCGTGCCCAGAAAAATCGTGGTGTATAGAGTTTGAATTGCAAAACCACCAGCTGGAATTATCCCAATAAGTTGAGTTAAGATGCTAAACAAAAAGATGACAATGTCCAAAAGAATTGCCTGCAAGGTATTGAAACGAATAAAGTGACTAATATTTTCTTTCCTAACTACCAAAAGAAATAAAGCAAAGAAAATAATTAGTCCCGCAAAAGGGACGCCAAAGTAAATTGCGATCAATGGCTGAAGCGGTAGAAACAGCAATCCCAGAGGTGGAAACTGTCTGAACAAAAATATGCCGAATCTAAAAACCTCGACTAAAGGAAGCAAATAAGGTAAACAAGCAAAAATCCGATCAGAAACCGTGGTAGACCCGCGCCAACTCATCTTGCGTTCTCCTGTAGTTACAATTTAATAGTCACTTGACCCTACAATAACGCAGTTACTTGGTATTGCTGGTAGAACATCAGATTATTCAATGTTAACGATGCGGAAACCCATGAGACACTCATACTGGTCTGGCTGCTGTTCAGTAAGCTTGCGAATCATATGACCGCAGTACAGTTTACCTTGACGCCACCGGGGTTGACCGCTTCCGTCAGCGAGTAAGCAAGATTGGCATACCTGTTGAGGAGCAAAAATTTGATCGTCCATGAGAATCACTAGCATCCAATCCCTCCTGTCAATTCTGAATTATTACCTATATATGTCCTGGGGGGAACGCTGGTTAGGGTAGCAGTGGATGTTGTAGCGGATGGTTGATCTGTCAGTCCCAAAAACAAGTTATCCGTTACACGCGTCATTTGCTCGATTGTCACATCTGTTACATTCTTGTATGTCATCCGTTGCCCAACCTTCCATGCTCAATGCAAGAAGAATGCCGCTAAGTACAAACCAATTAAAATGCCCGCTGGCGTCACTGCGGCTGGTACTATTCACTGTTTTAATTAGATTGTATGTTGGCTATTTGACTTTGTAGTAAAAAGTAATACATAAATTAATTTATGCACCATAGTGGCAAGCAGCTATGGTTCATACAAGATACGAGGAAAGAGCGTTATGATTATTAACGCATTTATTGGTCTAGCATCCAATAATTAAGTAAGTCGGGGTAAATAAATGTCATGAGTCGTTAGTCATGAGTTAACAACTATATGGACTATAGACCATAGACTTTGGACACTTACCGACTGTTTTGCAAATTTCCATAAGGATAGCTGAAGTGACTCTGACTAACTCAGATTTTCTTGCCTCCTCCGACCCTGCTGTGGCGGAGTTAATCAACCAAGAGCTGCAACGCCAACGCGACCACTTGGAGTTGATTGCTAGTGAAAACTTTACCTCTGCCGCTGTACTAGCAGCTCAGGGTTCCGTACTGACAAATAAATATGCAGAAGGATTACCTGGTAAACGCTACTATGGCGGTTGTGAGTTTGTAGATAAAATAGAGCAAGTGGCAATTGACCGTGCCAAACAATTGTTTGGTGCTGCTCATGCCAATGTCCAACCCCATTCTGGCGCACAGGCGAATTTTGCAGTGTTTTTGACGCTGCTAGAACCAGGAGATAAATTCCTCGGAATGGATTTGTCTCATGGAGGACATTTGACCCACGGTTCGCCTGTGAATGTATCAGGTAAGTGGTTCCAAGCTAGCCACTACGGCGTTAATCAACAAACAGAACAACTCGACTACGAGCAAATTCGACAGCTGGCGCTTAGGGAGCGTCCAAAGCTTTTGATTTGTGGTTATTCGGCATATCCCCGCATCATCGACTTTGAAAAGTTTCGCAGTATCGCCGATGAAGTTGGCGCATACTTACTGGCAGATATTGCCCATATTGCCGGTTTGGTTGCAACTGGTCATCACCCCAACCCTATTCCCTATTGTGATGTTGTGACCACAACGACACACAAAACTCTACGCGGTCCTCGGGGTGGCTTAATCTTGACCCGCGACCCGGAACTAGGTAAAAAACTGGATAAATCAGTTTTCCCTGGTAATCAAGGTGGACCTTTGGAACACGTCATCGCTGGTAAAGCAGTCGCTTTTGGCGAAGCCCTAAAGCCAGAGTTTAAAGTCTATTCTGCCCAAGTGATTGAAAATGCCCGCGCTTTGGCTACCCAACTCCAAAACCGAGGCTTAAAGCTAGTGTCAAATGGCACTGAGAACCATTTAATGCTAGTTGATCTGCGGTCTATCAGCTTGACAGGTAAGCAAGCAGATCAGTTGGTGAGTGGTGTCAATATCACCGCCAACAAGAACACAGTTCCCTTCGATCCAGAGTCACCATTTGTGACGAGCGGTTTAAGGTTGGGTTCCCCAGCCATGACAACGCGGGGTTTGGGAGTGGAAGAATTTACGGAAATTGGCAATATTATTGCCGATCGCCTGTTAAATCCAGATTCAGCAGACATTACCCAAGATTGTCGGCGACGGGTCAAAGCGTTGTGCGATCGCTTCCCCTTGTACCCTCACATAGAGATTCCGGTACCAGTGTTAGCGTGAAATTATAGTTAGTAGTTATGGGTTAGGAGTTATTAATTAATAATTCCTAACTCATAATTTTTTCAGGTTTCCAGTCAGCAATCTTAGATTTAAAATCCAAAATGTAAAAATCCCCTGCTGATTAAAATCTCAATTGTAGTAAATATAGGTAGACAAGTCCTCGGCAGATTTTTGTCTTCTAACCTAACTTATTGAATATACAGATGCCTCCTCAGATATATCATCTGATTGCCTTCCTCTTTGCCGCCGTAGTCGTTCTTTGGACTACGCCTGATGTAAGAAATATTGGCATCAAAAGTGGACGCCTAGATAAACCTAATGACCGAAAAGTTCATCAGCGCCCGATGGTGCGCCTGGGAGGAGTTTCTATCTTTACAGGTACTCTCATCTCCCTGCTCATTGTTTGGTGGTTAGGCGGATTTGGAATTTTGCCGCCAGAAAAAGAATGGCAAATTTGGGGAATCACCTTAGGAGGTATTGGCTTTTTTCTCATCGGCTTAGCAGACGATTTGTTAAACTTGTCTGCCATAACACGCCTTGTTATGCAAATTATTATTGCAGCACTTGCTTGGAAAGTAGGTGTCAGTATAGATTTCTTAAGCATTCCCACAGGCGGAATAATTCAACTTGGTTGGTGGAGTTTGCCGATCACAGTTGTGTGGTTGGTAGGAATGGTGAATGCAATTAACTGGATTGACGGTTTAGACGGCTTAGCTGCTGGCGTGTCTGGAATTGCGGCTGTGGTGATGCTAGTTGCGGCGTTGTTTATGCAGCAGCCCGCAGCAGCCCTAATTGCCGCAGCGCTTGCTGGTGCTTCACTAGGATTTCTGCGTTATAATTTTAACCCCGCGCAAATCTTTATGGGAGATGGCGGGTCTTATTTTATGGGGTTCACCCTCGCAGCAGTTGGTGTCGTTGGTTTAGTCAAAACTGCTGCTGTCACTGCGGTGTTATTGCCTTTCCTCATTCTGGCAGTACCAATTGTAGATATGTCAGCAGTGATTTTGGCACGACTGCGCCGTGGCAAATCGCCTTTTGTTGCAGATAAGAGCCATCTGCACCATAGACTGCTACGAGCCGGTTTGTCTCACAGATTAACCGTTTTGTTCATTTACTCTTTAACTCTATGGGTTGGGAGTTTAGCATTGGCTATAGCTGGTATACCCAGTGGTATTGCTTATGCTTGTGCTGCCACTTCTTTGCTAAGCTACACTGGCTGGAAAGTTTGGAAACACTCGCGGCAATCCTAGGTGGTTAATGGTGAGTGGTTAGTAGTTACAGCAATACCAAATAGGTCGTGAAGATTATATAAACCGCCAAGACACCAAGAACGCCAAGAGATAAATTAGCAAGGTTGATAACCTATTTAGGATTGCTGTAGTAGTTAGTGATATATTTTGACGACCAACAACTAACAACTAACAATATCCTATTTTATGAGTGCAGAAATTATTTGTGTTGGTACTGAACTGCTGTTAGGAGATATTCTTAACAGCAATGCCCAGTATTTGGCGCAGCAGTTAGCCAAGCTGGGGATTCCCCACTACTATCAAACTGTAGTCGGAGATAATCCAGGAAGGTTAAAACAGGTTATAGAAATTGCGAGTAAAAGAGCGCAAATTTTAATTTTCACAGGAGGTCTTGGTCCCACACCCGATGATTTGACCTGTGAAACGATCGCTGATTTTTTTGGCGCTGCTTTGGTAGAACGTCCAGATATTATTGAAGATATTACCAAGAAATACACCCAGCGCAGTCGGGTTATGAGCCCCAGCAACCGGAAACAAGCTTTGATACCCAAGGCGCAGAAATTTTACCAAACCCCACAGGAACAGCACCCGGTATTATTTGGCAACCCCGTCCGGGATTAACGATTTTTACCTTTCCTGGTGTACCAAGTGAAATGCACCGAATGTGGGAAGAAACTGCGGTTCCCTATCTTAAAAGTCAAGGTTGGGGAAAAGAAATTATTTACAGTCGGATGTTAAAGTTTTGGGGTGTTGCGGAATCTGCTTTGGCGGAAAAGGTTGCTTCTTATCTCAACTTACCCAACCCAACAGTCGCACCTTATTCGAGTAGAGGGGAAGTCAAGTTACGAGTTTCTGCGAAAGCTGCTTCCGAAGAACAAGCACAGGATTTGATTGCACCTGTTGAGAAACAAATTAAAGAAATTGCTGGATTAGATTATTATGGTGCCGATGATGACACCCTTGCCTCAGTTGTGGGTGAATTGTTGCGGAGTGCTGGGGAAACCCTTTCTGTGGCAGAATCTTGCACGGGTGGTGGACTAGGGCAAATGTTGACGGATATTTCTGGGAGTTCTGATTACTTTTGGGGTGGGGTGATTTCTTACGACAACTCGGTAAAAGAAAGGCTTTTGGGGGTGAACTCAGAAGACTTGGCAAAGCACGGGGCGGTCAGTTCTATTGTGGCAGAACAAATGGCTGTGGGAGTGCGATCGCGTCTTTCGACGAGTTGGGGAGTGAGTATCACTGGTATCGCTGGACCAAATGGTGGTACAGAGACTAAGCCTGTGGGTTTAGTTTACATTGGCTTAGCTGGACCAAATGGGGAAGTGGAAAGTTTTGAATATCGTTTTGGTGCTGCGCGGGGTCGTTCTTTAATTCGTCATGTGAGTGCGTGTACGGCGTTGGACAATCTGCGAAGGAAGTTGTTGAGTCGATAGATATCTTGCACGAATATCTAGCACCCCACCCTAACCCTCCCCGCAAGCGAGGAGGGAACTAAATCATCCCTCCGCTTGCGGCGGGACTGAGGGGGGTTTTAAGGATCTTTGCCAGAAATCTATTGCTTAAGCACCTTCGCGCAGCTTATCCAACACACCTCTATCTTCTAGGGTCGAGGTAGCGAGGAGGGAACTAAATCCTCCCTGCGCTTGCGGGGGGAGTGAGGGGGGTTTTAAGGATCTTTGCCAGAAATCTATTGCTTAAGCACCTTCGCGCAGCTTATCCAACACACCTCTATCTTCTAGGGTGGAGGTATCGCCAGAAACTTCTTGCCCCGCAGCAAGATTCCGCAGCAAGCGCCGCATAATCTTACCAGAACGAGTTTTGGGCAACGCATCCGTAAAGCGAATTTCTCCCGGACGGGCGATCGCCCCAATTTCCTGCACAACGTGTTTTTTCAGTTCTTTACTCAGTTCTTCACTGGGGTTATTACCACCTTCTAAAGTTACAAAAGCAACTATCTCTTCGCCTTTGAGTTCATCAGGTTTGCCTACCACGGCGGCTTCAGCTACGGTGGGGTGAGAAACTAAAGCTGATTCAATTTCCATTGTTCCCAGTCTATGCCCTGATACATTTATGACATCATCAACGCGTCCCATTACCCAGAAGTAACCGTCTTCATCGCGTCTTGCGCCATCTCCGGCAAAGTAGACATACTGCCCATCTTTCGGGGGGATGTGTTCCCAGTAAGTTCGACGGAAGCGTTCTGGATCGCCGTATACTGTTCGCAGCATACCGGGCCAAGGATGCCGTACGACTAAGTAACCGCCTTCGTTGTCGCCTACAGGGTTGCCTTCTAAATCCACGACATCGGCTAAGATGCCAGGGAAGGGACGAGTCGCGGAACCTGGTTTGGTCGGAATTGCCCCGGGAAGGGGTGTAATCATGATACCGCCAGTTTCCGTTTGCCACCAGGTATCGACAATTGGACAGCGATCGCCTCCAATCACTTTCTGATACCACATCCAAGCTTCTGGGTTAATTGGTTCACCCACCGTTCCCAGCAAGCGTAGGGAAGACAGGTTTCGTGCGTTGGGTAGGTGTTCGCCCATCTTGATAAAGGCACGAATGGCAGTAGGTGCGGTATAAAATACGGTAACGCCGAGTTTCTCGATAATGTCCCAGGTACAGCCAGGGTTAGAGGGACGAGGCGCACCTTCGTACATCACCGTTGTTGCACCGTTGGAAAGGGGACCGTAGACGATGTAGCTATGACCCGTAATCCAGCCTACGTCAGCAGTACACCAATATACATCTGTTTCTTGTAAGTCAAAAATCCATTTGGTGGTCATGTGGGTATATAAGTTATAACCACCAGTTGTATGTACAACGCCTTTCGGTTTGCCAGTGCTACCGGAAGTGTAGAGGATGAACAGCATATCTTCGCTGTCCATCGGTTCAGCGGGACAATCTGCAGAGACACCTTTTTGTAAATCATGCCACCATTGGTCGCGTCCCGAAGTCATATTCGTATCTTGTCCGGTACGCTTGACAACCACAACATTTTCTAGTGAGGGAACAGCGCCATTGGCTAAAGCTTTGTCTACTTGCTCCTTGAGAGGTACAATTGCATCCTTACGCCAACCACCATCAGCGGTAACTACGAGTTTTGCTTGAGCATCGATCAGTCTATCTCGCAAAGCTTCCGCACTAAAACCACCAAAAACAACACTGTGGGGTGCGCCAATTCTCGCACATGCTAGCATGGCGATCGCCGCTTCCGGAATCATTGGCATATAAATGCCGACGCGATCGCCCTTTTTCACACCCAGTTGCTTCAGCACATTAGCAAACTGACAAACTTCGCGATGCAGTTGGGCGTAGGTGAGGGTGCGCGAGTCGCCTGGTTCTCCTTCCCAAATAATGGCAGCTTTATTCTTGCGCCAAGTGGTGAGATGTCTGTCAAGACAGTTGTAAGAAATATTAATTTTGCCATTGACAAACCACTTAACAAACGGCGGTTGCCAATCCAGAATTGTGTCCCATTTCTGGAACCAGTGCAACTCTTGTTCTGCCAATTCCGCCCAGAATTTTTGGGGATCAGCTTTAGCTTTGTCGTAGAGGCGCTGGTATTCTTCAAAACTTTTGATCTGGGCTTTTTGAGAGAATTCTTCGCTGGGGTGGAATAGACGCTTTTCTTGAAGGATTGATTCTATCGTGGGTTGGGACATGATTGTTTGTGCAATTGGCGATGTGACTGAACACTATTGTGTACGCAGATTTACCAGAAAGTGTTTTGATTTTCGTTAA
Source organism: Scytonema sp. PRP1 (assembly GCF_036697665.2). Taxonomy (NCBI): domain Bacteria; kingdom Bacillati; phylum Cyanobacteriota; class Cyanophyceae; order Nostocales; family Scytonemataceae; genus Scytonema; species Scytonema sp. PRP1. Next base: position 17,930 of record NZ_JBAHYJ020000030.1, read on the forward strand.
GATGCGCCAGTATTACAAAGTTAATTTATACATAGCCCTAAGGAGTGGGCGTTGAGAAACCTATTTTTGATTTTCATATTGCAAGATGTAGGTAGTACCCAAAAACACTGCCAGTAGCCATGCCAATCACTGTAGAACCCAGCAGCTTATCCCTCAACGACGTTCATCGCCTGCTGAAACTGCAAGAAGAGCCTATTGGTTCATTCACAGACTTCCTAACTTTAAACTCTCTAATTGAATTTGAACAAGAGGATTTATTGAAAATTAGGAATGACTTCTGGCATTATCTCGCGGCAGGTAAAATTTCTGAAGGGTTGGTTAAATTTTTGACGCTTGCACCCTTGATGCGGACGGCTGGCTTATATGATGTGCCTATTCTCCTGACGATGGAGGATGTGATAGCGATCGCCATTGAAGATGAGGAGACAAGCATTAGAGGACGCATGGATATTTTAGCAGTCAACAACGCTCAAGCGACCACTGCGCCACCTTTTTGGATTTTAGTGATTGAGACGAAAAACAGTGCGGTAGATGTATTTGAGGGTTTACCACAATTGCTCACTTACGCTTTTAAGAGTTTAGAGCAGCAATCATCTGTGTGGGGGCTAGTGACGAATGGACGTAGTTATCTGTTTGTGCATTTGAGACAAGGTAGTCCCCCAACTTATCAGATCATGCCAGAACTGAGTCTGATTGATACTGAGGAATCAATTCGGTTGTTGCAGGTTATGAAAGCGATTTGTCAGTTAGAGAATTTTCAAGATGATTAAAATTAATTTAATCAATCTAGATATTCTTTATTATCTAGATATTCTTGGATGTTTTGTAAAATTTGGCGTAAATACTCTATAACCTCTTCCTTAATTTCTAAGAGTTCGTCTATAGTCTTGTCCCGTCCTACTTCCTCAAATGACTTAATTCCATGTGCTAAATCATTTCTGGTTTCTCTCACCACTAAAAGGTTTTGCCCGTTCTTAGTTTTAGAGCAGTCAGTACAATGTGAAAAACCATATTTATCTGCTATGTCTCTAATCACCTTAGCATCAACATTACCTGAAAAAATTTTTTCCCGTTCAAATGTAGCTGTGATTATGTCGATAGAGATTTGAGTTATTTTGGAATGAATATTTTTAGCAGAAGAATTTTTAAAACAATTTTGCAAATTTTGAAGTATAGTTATTTTGATGTTAGGTTTTATTTTATCGAAACAAACTCCTGTACTACGAAATTCATCGTATATTGCTTCAATACCGTTTCGCATAGTAGATTCAACTAAGTTATAAAGCAACAAAAAACCATTGGCTTTAAGAGTTTTTACTAACTCTGGCTCAAGGCTTTTTAATTGGTATTCACCATTACTATTGAGGAAAGATAACTTTGTTTTTTCTTTAATTAAGTTTTCTAAAAAAATGAAGTAACAGTCCACTTCTTCGACACGAGTTTTAAAGTCTAAGAGTACAGTATTCATGATTTGCCTAGTAGTTGTTCGCGCACATATTCTATACGCCTAATTACTTTATTTCTGGAGCTACTAGCGTCAGAACTTGTGTATTTTCTAAACTCTTCGGAATTTATCCATTCTGTTGATTGTGGTTTTAAATCCTTTTTTTCTCTTAATGCTAGAGCAGTACCCGCAGCAAGAGATTCAAATTTAATACGAGTGGTAGTTCTATCCAGTTTTTTCCCTTGTCGAAATCCATTTGGAAAATATTTTTCCACAAAATTTATCATCACTTGAAATTCCATTCGCATATTTTCTTGATTCAGAGTTTGATCTTTGTTATATTTTTCTAGAGATTGATTGAGAAATGGATTCACCTCACGCCCATAATTTTGATAGTTATTCAAAAATGCAAAGAAACGCAAAACATATTCTTGAGGGTCACGGCTATTAATAGCCTCCTTAGAAAAGAAGCATAAATGACGGAATTTAGGATTTTTCGATAATTCCTCAATCAGATCTAGGAATGGTCCACGCAAGATTCCTCTGCGCTTTTCCATCTCGTTAAGTTCAACGCTACCTGTATTAATTCTTTCAAACAAATCCCTTCGCACTTCTTCATCTGCTTCTTCACTCAGTTGAATCATACGAAGTGTGCTTCGTTTGAAGCGTCTCTGACGGGCTAGTGGTAAGTCCTCAAAGGTAAAGCCGTTAAGCTTTTTTAATTTCTCTAACTTATCTAGAGTCAGTTCATTGCTCAGGAATTTTGCTAAAGTACGAATGCGTTGTGAACCGTCTATAATTTCTAAACGTGCTTCATCATGTTCATCACCACAGACATCAGCAACAAAAATGTAGGGTATCGGCAAGCCTAAAAGTACAGACTCAATAAATTTCGATTGCCTGTCTTCATCCCAAGCCATTTCCCGTTGGTAATCTGGTATAAACAGTTCATTCGCATCCTCCTCTATTCCATCCATGTACTTCTGAACCAGAATTTCGATGGGATATTCTTTTGTGTCGTAGTCAACCGGCTTTTGCTTTTCCCGCAGTTCTGCTTCCGCAGCTTCTTGCCTCTCCTGCGTTATTTCTGGCTTTGAACGCATATTTTTTTACCTTGGGTGGTGGTTTTGCAGCTACGCTGGAGAAGTTCAACCCTTCGCGTTGCTGATTTAGAGTATGAAAAACTCACACAAAGCTGTAAAGAAAATCTTGGCATCATAGCGCCTTAGTGTAACATAAGGCACCCTACTTGCAGCTTGACTGTTATCTCGCATTAGTGGGTCACAGGGTCAGGTTGCCAGTCTTCAGAAATTAGCCCTGACAGGTTAAGCTTTATAAAAGTAGCTTTTTATTGCGCCTTCTATAATAAATTCGCTAATACTGTTCATTTTTAAGTTTTGCAGCTTGAGAAACCTGGAATGCTAGACCAAATTTTTGATTATCTTCACTTTCACTTCAGCATTGAAACCTCCATAGTCCTGCTCATCCTGATTTTTCTAGAGGCGGTGCTGTCGGCTGACAACGCGATCGCCCTCGCTGCGATCGCTCAAGGACTGGAAGACAAAAAGCTCGAACGTGAGGCACTCAACATTGGTTTGGTAGTTGCTTACGTTTTGCGAATCACCTTACTTCTGACAGCTACCTGGGTGCAACAGTTCTGGCAGTTTGAGTTACTAGGTGCAGCTTACCTACTGTGGCTCGTATTCCAACATTTTACTTCCGAAGAAGGCGAAGACAATCAACACCACGGTCCTCGTTTTACCTCAGTGTTGCAAGCCATACCTGTTCTTGCTTTCACGGATTTAGCATTTTCTCTCGATAGCGTCACCACTGCAATAGCCGTTTCTAATGAAACGTGGCTGGTGATTACGGGTACGACTATTGGTGTTGTCACCCTGCGCTTTATGGCGGGTTTGTTTATCCAATGGTTAGATGAATATGTCTACTTGGAAGACGCAGGCTATATCACTGTGGCATTAGTGGGCTTGCGCTTGCTCCTTAAAGTGGTGAACGATTCTTTGGTACCGCCACAATGGTTCATGATTACGGCGATCGCCCTCATTCTGGCATGGGGATTTTCCAAGCGCACTGAAAGCGAAAAAATCATAGAAGAACCAGAAAAGACTGAACTTGTAGAAGGCAGTAGGGAGTAGAAATTGTTAGTGGAACCGTTGTAGAGACGCGCCATGGCGAGCCAGCGCTGCAGGAGGGTTTCCCTCCGCAGGCGACTGGCGTCGCGTCTCTACATTTGGAACTACCGAATGCCTAAGTTACTCGTGTAACCAAGGTGTTAAGGTTGGTTGCCAAGAAACCAATTCTTCTTCCTTAAACCACAGCGCAACTTCCCGTTGCGCTGTTTCGATAGCATCGGAACCATGGATCAGGTTACGACCAATATTGATGCCAAAATCGCCTCGAATTGTGCCTGGTTCTGCGGAAAGCGGGTTCGTTGCACCAATGATTTTTCTGGCGGCGGCGACAACGCCTTCGCCTTCCCAAACCATCGCTACCACAGGACCAGAAGTGATAAACTCTACCAGCCCACTAAAAAAAGGTCTTTCCCGGTGAACATCATAGTGCTGTTCAGCCAATTCCCGAGTGACTTTCAGAAATTTCAAACCAACGAGGGTAAAGCCTTTTTCTTCATAGCGACGGATAATTTCACCAACCAATCCACGCTGCACGCCATCAGGCTTAATTGCTAAGAATGTGCGTTCCAAAGCTATCTCCTCAAATTTAACAACTTTGTCCTTTGTCAAGTGTCTTTTGTCGTTTGTCAAGAGTCAATGACAAATGAGCAATCACAAATGACCAATCTGAGAATATCAAAAGAAAGTATCTCTAAAATGCATATGCGCTGAAAGATGAATGCGCTAAATTGTTATTTCGTGGGTGTAACATAGAGGTCAGGAAGAAATGCGTGCTGAGTCAACAGATGCATCAGAAGAGGTGGTGAAACCGCCGTCTAACGGACACAAAACTGAATTGAAAAATCACAAACAAAAAAAGCTGCTGCCACCAGCGTCGTCTCCAGATATGTCGCGCCTGTGGAAAATAGAGGATAGCGAAGAACTTTACCGGATCGAAGGTTGGGGACAACCTTACTTTTCGATTAACGCTGCCGGTCATATCACTGTTTCTCCTAAGGGCGATCGCGGTGGTTCTTTGGATTTGTATGAACTTGTCAACGCCCTGAAGCAGCGTAACTTGGGGCTACCCATGTTAATTCGTTTCTCGGATATTTTAGAAGACAGGATTGAGCGGTTAAACGCTTGTTTTGCCAAAGCGATCGCCCGCTACAACTACCCTGGCACGTACCGTGGTGTCTTTCCTGTCAAATGCAATCAGCAGCGGCACTTAATTGAGGACTTGGTACGGTTCGGCAAACCCCATCAATTTGGCTTAGAAGCCGGTTCCAAGCCAGAATTAATGATTGCCCTCGCATTGCTAGATACACCAGGAGCAATGCTCATTTGCAACGGCTACAAAGACCGAGAATACATTGAAACGGCGATGCTGGCACAAAGACTCGGGCAAACGCCGGTGATCGTTTTAGAACAAATTGAAGAAGTTGATTTGGTGATCGAAGTCAGCCAACAATTGGGGATTGATCCAATTGTCGGTGTGAGAGCGAAACTCAGTACTCAAGGCATGGGACGCTGGGGAACCTCAACAGGCGATCGCGCGAAGTTTGGTCTGACCATTCCCGAAATTATTGAGGCAGTTGACAAGTTACGCGAAGCTAATCTTTTGGGTTCGTTACAGCTGTTACACTTCCACATCGGCTCGCAAATCTCTGCTATCAATGTGATAAAAGATGCCATCCAAGAAGCTAGTCGTATCTATGTCGAGTTAGCGGCGTTGGGGGCAAACATGAAGTATCTCGATGTTGGTGGCGGCTTGGGCGTAGATTATGACGGTTCGCAAACCAACTTCTACGCCTCGAAAAACTACAATATGCAGAACTATGCCAACGACATCGTGGCAGAGTTAAAAGATACCTGTGCAGAGCGTAATATGACCGTACCAACACTGATAAGCGAAAGCGGACGGGCGATCGCCTCCCATCAGTCGGTGTTGATTTTTGATGTACTTAGTACCAGCAGTGTCCCTCTGGAGGCGCCAGAACTGCCACAAGAGGCAGAATCCCCAATTATTACTTATCTGTGGGAAACTTACCAATGTATCAACCAAGAGAATTACCAAGAGTTCTACCACGATGCGACTCAATTCAAAGAAGAAGCGATCAGTCGCTTTAACTTAGGGATTTTAAGTCTCACAGAACGCGCTAAAGCGGAAAGGCTTTACTGGGCTTGTTGTCAAAAAATTGTTGAGATCACCAGAAAGCAGGAATACGTACCCGACGAGCTGGAAGACCTAGAAAAAATCATGGCTTCCATCTACTACGTCAATCTTTCTGTCTTTCAATCCGCACCTGATTGTTGGGCTATTGACCAACTCTTCCCCATCATGCCAATCCACCGTTTGGGAGAAGAACCAACACGGCGAGGGATTTTGGCAGATTTAACGTGCGATAGTGATGGTAAAATCGACCGATTTATCGACCTGCGGGATGTAAAATCAGTTTTGGAACTGCACACCTTAAAACCAGGAGAACCCTATTATCTAGGGATGTTCCTGAATGGAGCTTACCAAGAAATCATGGGCAATTTGCACAACCTTTTTGGTGACACCAACGCAGTTCACATCCAATTGACGCCAAAAGGCTACCAAATTGAACATGTCGTCAAAGGCGATACTATGAGCGAAGTGGTGAGCTATGTGCAGTATGACTCTGAGGACATGGTGGAAAGTATCCGCCAGCGCTGCGAAAATGCTTTAGCAGAAAATCGCATTACGTTAGCGGAATCTCAAAGACTGATGCAAACCTACGAGCAGAGTTTGCGGCGCTACACTTACCTTAATAGTTAAAAGAATAGTTAAAAGTGATTGGTCATTAGTCATTAATTAATCACCCTTACGGGTATGCCTTCGGCACACCTTCGGTGTTAGCGAAGCTCCTCCGAAGGAGGCACGCCAGTTCCCTACGGCGGGAGACCCGCCTGCAGGACTGGACTCACTAATGACTAATGACTTTTGACTAACTAGCGTTTGTTCCTAGCAATTCGGCTATCGCTTGTCGTTCAGCTGGGGTATGGGACGGTGGATCTTGACGAGCATCAGTAATCAGCCAGTCTAAAGCCGCGGCTTGGACATCTATTGTTGCTCCTGTCTTGTCTACGCAGTGACGACCAAATACTAACTTGTCAACAAGTCGTACTCCCGGACCCAGTCGTGACCATTCAAAAATCACGCTGTTTTCTACAGTTGCGCCACTACATACCCAACAATTTGGACCTATCATCGTGGGACCAACGATTTTGGCTCCGTCTTCAATCTTGGTCATGCCACCGATGTAGACTGGACCTGTGATATCGACTTTGTCCCAATTGACGGCAACGTTCATGCCAGTGTAGATACCAGGCGCGACTTGTTGACCTGGGATTTGCACATTTTTAATTTCCCCTGAAAGGACACCGCGAATAGCCCGCCAGTAGTCTGGGACTTTACCAATATCCACCCATTCAAAGTCCATTGGGATAGCGTAGAAGGGCGCACCAATTTCCACCAGTTTGGGGAACAGCTGACCACCAATGTCATACTCTACCCCAGAGGGGATGTAATTAAAAACTTCTGGTTCAAAAATATAAATACCTGTGTTGATATTGGTGCTTAAAGCTTCCTCGACTTTGGGTTTTTCTTGAAAAGCTTTCACGCGACCATCTTCGTCAGTGACGACTACACCATAGCTCGGAACTTCTTCTAGGGGAACAGATTTCATGATAATAGTGGCTATAGATCCTTTAGATTTATGCCACTTCACAGCTGCCGTCAAATCTAGGTCAATCAAGGCATCACCGCACAATACCACAAAGGTATCGTCAAAAAACGGATAAAAGTCTTGGATTTTCCGCATTCCTCCCGCAGAGCCAACGGCTTCTCCCACGAGGGTACCATCAACAATGCGACCTTCAAAAGAATAGGCAATCTGCACGCCAAACCGTTGACCATCACGGAAATAACTTTCAATTTCCTCTGCTAAATGGCTAACATTAACCATAATTTGGTCAAACCCATGCTGGCGTAAAAGCTCTAGTAAAAATTCCATTACTGGCTTTTGCAGGATGGGCATCATCGGTTTGGGCGTTGTGTAGGTAATCGGACGTACGCGAGTACCTTTACCAGCCGCGAGAATCATCGCCTTCATATGTCTTTATTCCTCAACCACAAGCCAGTTTACTGTTATCAATTGGTACTTCATCATCAGTTTATTTCCGCTCTAAGTCATCCCTAAAAGCACGGATAACAGAAATTAAGAGGACTTGGTGCAACCATAGGCATAGCCAGTGTAATATGTGAAGGACAACTTATGAAGAAAGTATAAAATAGGAAGCGTAAAGTATGAAATTTTGGTACTTTAGCTTTAATACTTTATGCTTTGCATCATCTTTTATCCTACCGTACCTAACGGCTGCGCCCCTAACCCTGTGGGAAGCTACCCAGAGGGCGTCTACATCTTTTGATTGGTTATGTCTTCAATTTAATCGGAATTTCGAGTTTACTGAAGCCAAAGTCTGAAAATCATGAAGATTCCTATGTTATACACTCTTGATTCATAGGACTATCTATGGATTTGTTGTTGTTGGCTGAATCTGTAAGTAACCTAATTTTGATGTCTTGGTAAAACTCCTCTTGAAATAGCTCTACCTTTGATTGAGCACAAAGCAGTAGGAGCGCCCAGAAAACGCTAACAACTAGATGGCTGTGCCTTGATGTGTGTGTACTATTCTGTTCTGGTTGCTTTGTCTGAGTCCACAACTCGACTAGCTGTTCCAGATTCAGCCAATTTTTCTGTAAACTCAGATCTGTTGCGACACTTTGCAACACCTGCTCCAGCTCAATTGCCACCTCTGTAAGATTTTCCTGGTGAGCCAACTCTAATGCAGCACGCATACTTTGCAAACTAGGTTGGCGTCTAGGACGGGCAGGTTTATTAACTTTTTCTACCAGTTTCAATTGTTGCGCCATGACTTGCAATTGCTCAATCAGTTCTTGCAGAGTCACGCGACGCTTTGGTGGTGGCATTGCTGCTAGACGACGACGCAAGTGCCGCTCTAATGGTAAGCGTTGAGCATGAGAGTTCACCCCGTCTTCACTCTCTGGCAATGCATCATCTTCCACAGCTTCTTGTTCTGCTGATAATTGCAATTGCATCAAAGTGTTTGCTTTAAATAACACAAGCTTGGATGCCGACAAAAAAGCCTGCCCTGATTGAGATAAGTCGGCTTCATAACCCCTCGTGGTTGCCTCCGGTGCCATTAGTTCTAAATAACGGTCAATCACCTCAATCACCTTGACATCCCAAGGGTCTATTTCCCCAAGCTCCGCCTGATGAATAAGGAGTGTAATTTTTTCTAATAGCTCGGAAGCATCCATTAATTCTTTGGATTTTGGATTGGGAATTCTTAGAGACGCTTTTATGAGAGCGCGTCTGTGCATTTGGAGCGTTGTTATTGGTTAGTTGTTGATTGTTAGTTGTTCCACTAACAACTACCACCTAACCACTAACAACTTCCTTTATTGGGTAATAGCTTGTGCTTCTTTTGCTAAGGAATCATTTGCTGGTGGAAGAGCAAGTTTCAATGATTGAACTTCTGCTTGGTACTGTTCAACCTTGTTTTCTAGTTCCTTAATTTGGACATTTTTCTGTCGCACTTGTTGACCTGAAACTAGCAGTCTCTGCCAATGTGTCCAAATACTATATAACCAAGCAAAAACCGCTCCTATACCGCTTGCCAAAACCAACTCAACTGCAATTGGTGCTTGCACTTGCAAGTCTGGAACGACATTGATTGTTCCAGGTTGGGTATTTTCAAGGCTAAATAAAGCCAGTGCTAAACAAAAGATAAAAATTATTACAAAGTTGACTTGTCTCATTGGAAACTAAATACTAGGTAATTGTTTTTGCCCAATGCTTCCCTGAAAATCATAACTCATACCATTGTGAATGGTATTTCGGGATTATGCAACTTTTGATTTCAGGAATTTGAAAACAATCAAGTTGCACATCTAGGATAAAATGGTATAAAAAGAAATCTATTTTGTATAGTGTTAGATAATATTTTATACAAATAAAAATTTAGAAATAGTTATATAAATAATGTTTATATATTAATTTTTTGCTCAATCATTCAAGCATACTTCTACTAAGTGACATTGTTTGCGGTATTACCGCTTTTGATAGCATCGAAGGTACCCTTTATAGTACCTGCAATCGGGACAGCAACCAGTGTTCCTAATAAACCAGCAATCTCGAATCCCATGAGAATAGCCACAAAAATCCAGATGGGATTAACGCCAATAAAATCGCCAAGTAACTTGGGACCTAAGAGGTTATCTTTGATTTGCTGGATGATAATGGCAGCGACAGCTACTTGAGTTGCCAACCACCAATTTTGCAGCAAAATCAAAAAAGTCACCAAACCAATACCTAGAGTTGCCCCAATGAAGGGAATAAGTTGGGATATGCCTATGAGTATGGCAAATAACAGGGCAAAAGGTACCTTAAGAATTAAGAAAACAGGCGTAAGGCTGACCACCATGAACAACGCCAGCAAAATCTGGCTGAGGAAAAAGTAGTGGAAATTGAGACGCAAAGAGGTGCTCAAGGGGAATCGAATATAAGGTGGGAGGAGGTTGAATATGCCAGACCATACGCGATCGCCATACAAAAGCATATAAAATGCCAGCACAACCACTAATATCACATCAAGTACGCCTGACAGCACCGTCCCTGCAAATCCCACAGCAGCAGAAGCCAGCTGTTGCACCAAACTTTGAATGTTGGCATTGATTTGATTGCTCACCACCCTCAAATCTAAGGGTAAACGCCGCTTCTGAGCTAAAGCTTCAATATGTTCCAAATTTGCTTGACTGGTGGCTAGCCAATCCGGAATTTTATTCAAAAGTTGTATCGTTTGGTCAATCACTATTGGCACTAGCGTCACGCCAAGAATGACCAAAAGCGTCAGAGTCACTAGCAAAACGATGATAACTGCCCGAGGACGCGTCAAGGTAACACGTTCAAAGAACTTCACTGGGTAGTTGAGTAAAAAAGCCAGAATTGCTGCAATGCTCACAATAGTGATTGGGTGCAGGAATAAGCGAAAAAGCAGATACAGCAACCAGAGATTGAGAGCGATAATCGGACCGCCCAGACCGTATATTAACAGACGTTGAACTGACGCTGAACGGTGCATCTTATGTTATCTCTTTTAGAAGCGCCTTGACGCATGAAGTACAACTTGGTTGGGGCTGATGACACCATAATAAATAAATATTTTTAACAAAGACACCCATAGATGTACTTGATAACAAGGAAGCAAACGACAATGGACAAAACTATAGCCGACCTTCGCAAAGACTACACCTTGCAGGGTCTTAGCGTCTCGGATGTTAACCCCAATCCTTTTATACAGTTTAAACAATGGTTCGACCAGGCATTATCCGCCCAACTTCCTGAACCGAATGCCATGACTATTGCCACGGTCACACCCGATGGTAAGCCAAGGGCAAGAATGGTGCTGCTCAAAGGTTTCGACGAGCGGGGCTTTGTATTCTACACCAACTATAACAGTCAAAAAGGACAAGAGTTAGCACAAAATCCCCAAGCATCCCTAGTTTTTTGGTGGGCGGAACTAGAACGCCAAGTCCGCATTTGTGGACGTGTCGAAAAAGTTTCAGAAAGCGAGTCTGATGAGTATTTTTATAGCCGTCCTCTAAACAGTCGCCTGGGTGCGTGGGCTTCTAATCAAAGCGAGGTGATAGAAAGCCGAGAAGTGCTTGAGCAACGGATGCAGGAACTCCAAATTAAATATCAAAATCAAGATGTTCAGCGACCGCCGCACTGGGGCGGCTTGCGAGTGATCCCGACAGAAATCGAATTTTGGCAAGGGCGTTCCAACCGCCTGCACGATCGCTTGCTTTACACTCGCTTAGACGATGGTAGTTGGAAAATTGTGCGTTTGTCCCCCTAGTCAATAGGAAATGAAAAAACTCGCACTTTTGTGTTTAGTCACCTTTTTGAGCGTTGTTGTTTGCCTGTCCATCAACGCAGCACAGCCGCGCCCTGTCCCTCCCTTATGGCAGATTTATCAACAGTCACTCAAAAAAGCTAAATACGTTGACCTCACGCATACCATCGCTCCTTCAATTCCTGTCTGGTCAGGGTTTGGTCCGTCCAAGTTTGAACCCAGCGTCAACCCAAAGACGGGGAAGCCATACACCTACCAAAAGGATGGCTTTGAAACAACTCATTACGACTTGTCTACTGATCAGCTTGGAACTCAGTTAGATCCACCTGCTCACTGGAACCCTGACTATCCAGCTATTGATGAGTTACCTGCAACCTTTGCTGTTCGTCCCTTGGTGGTGATTCCGATCCAAGACAAAGTCGCTCGTGATCCCAACTATCACCTCACTGTTCAAGATATTCAGGATTGGGAAAGTCGGCATGGTAGGATTCCTGAAGGCTCAGTTGTGTTTGTCCGCTCAGACTGGTCTAAGGAATGGCCCAACCCCGAACTCGCTAAAAGAAAAAAGTTTCCTGGGGTATCGCTGCAAGCCCTCCAGTTTTTGCACTTGCAGCGCCAGATTCTCTTCCACGGACACGAACCTCTTGATACGGATAGCACCCCAACTTTGGAAGGAGAAGCTTGGCTATTGAACAACGGATATGCCCAAGCAGAAGGTGTCGCGAATTTAGATCAAGTACCAGAAACAGGCGCACTGGTGGCAATTGGTTATCCTAAGTTTAAAGGTGGCTTAGGAGGTTATGCACGCTATATTGCTATCTGTCCACCCGACTGGAAATATGGTGTGTCGGTGGGTCAAATCCCAGAATCTCCTCTGCAAAAAGCAAATAAACCACTGCGTTGGGATCAACAGCTTAATGTACGGGTGCGATAAGGAAATTTTTGAGGCAGGAGGAGTAGGAGATAAGGGATTTCCAAGAAATAAATTATCCATCTTGTGGGGGAGCCAGCGCTCTTGGTAGGGTTTCCCGACAGCAGGCGACTGGTGAGTCCAGTCCTGAAGGCGGGTCTCCCGCCGTAGGGAACTGGCGAACCCGAAGGGCGTTGGGCTCCCCGCCCGCCCAATTTATAGGACGGGCTGTCCGGTCCATCCCACAAGAAAAAGTTGGATATTTTTTTATTTGGAAGTCCCTAAGGCAATACGGTTCGGTTAGGGAAAATAATCTGTTGAGGGTAAGTAAGGGGAGCAAGGGGTGCAGGGGATGCAGGGAGAAAAAAAAGGCTTATCCGAACCGTATTGGGAGATAAGGGAGACAAGGAGGACGCGGCGAGTAAGAGTTGAAAAACTCTCTGCGTCTTCTGGGCAATCCCTACTTAGAACTCAATACGCTTCAGATAAGAAAATTTCTTCAACAATAACCCATAACCCTTGTAGAGACGTGCCATGGCACGTCTCTACACGCATGAAATCTCCACAAAAAATCGTTAACTGAACCGTATTGACTTAGAACTCAGGACTGTTCTGTGACTGCTGGTTGTGGAGCAAACTGAACCCTGGGATCAGGCATAAAAGTGTATCTCAGGTAAAACCCAGCCCAGACAAACAGAATAATCAACAAAGTACCGATACCCAAAGGACTAGGGAGGCAGAAAACCACTTCTATATGATTTAACTCTCCCGGCTTGAGCTTCCATATCAACTGATGTCCATTCTTTTCTGGAAGGATGGCATTTTCGGTATTTTCCATACTCCGTGCGCCCCAAGCAGTGTTCAAGCTAAAGTCTAAATCGAGAATTGAACCAGGATTAGCCAAAACATTTCCATTGCTGGAAATCAGAGCGAGCGATCGCAAATCCAAGTCATAAATCAATCGATTCCGCACTAAAAGTAAGAAATTATTCTGAAACACCAGTAAGTTAGAATCAATTCTCGGCAGTTCTGAGTTAGATTCACTCTCGACGGGCTTAGATGTTTGATTGCCATTAGGGTGGAAAAATTCGTTAAACTTCGTTTGTAATTCTCGACCGCTACTGAAGGGAATCGAAACAATAAGTTCTTGTTGAGAAAGCCGTCGTGTTTTGCCTTCCAATTTACGGGCGCGACGTTCGATACTATTCAACCATTCATATACAGAATCGCCACTAAAACTGGTGAGTTTTTCTTCCAACTTAATGTGCTGGACAAACTCGCCGCCATTCGCATTGCCAAAATTAACGCCTACATTATAGTTGACACAACCAGATAGCAGCAGAGACGTTAACAGCACAACCCACAAAATAGGATTTCGGATTGGAAAAACGCGATTAAATTTCCCAAGCACAGAATTTAACAAACCCGATAAAATCATTACTATAAAACCCCATAAAAGTCAACTCATCTCTGTTTTTTCCTTACCTGCGTCTTCAGCGGTGCGGTTTAAAAACTAAACCAAACCAAGCTAGCCACCGTTAAACCAATGACAATCAATGCCATCCAAATAAATCGATTATCTCTGGTATTTACCTGGTTGAGGTCAACAAATTCCGGCTCAGGAGGCATCTGCCGCCCTGAAGATTTGGGATTATTTGCACTCAAACGAATTTTAGCTTCATTATCAGGTACTGCGCCTAAATCAGGAATTTCGGTCATCCATTCCTTTGGTCGGTTCAACCTGGGTGCTTTAAGGATGTAATGCACCTCCCTTGCTTGCTTACTAACTTCTAGATGGGGATGGCGCTTGAGTTGTTCACACAGGGCAAGAGCATCTTCTGTGCGCCCTGCTGCTTCATAAGCTGTGACCAACCAAATTTGTACCTCCCCACCAAGGCGAGAATTACGAGCCAAGAGGGCACTTGCCTTTTCCAGTTCTTCAACAGCTTCTCGGTACTGCCCGTTTTCAAAGGCAACTTTCCCAGTTTGGTATTTAGCTTTGGCAATTTCTAGACTTTCTGAACTCACGGTTTGCACAAAAATCAGCACTGTCTTTATTTTGCCAACAGCCGCTACCATTAGTAGCAATATTTTTGGAATTTTTTACTTGAGTAGTAAAGTCAAGGGGCGATATAACAAAATATCTACTTCCGCTTATTGAAGTCTGAAGCAATTACCAAATTCAATTCGGCCCGTCAAACCAGTTTCTGAGGCATATTACTGCGACTACTCTTTAGTCGTACTTTAGTATTGCCACCTATTTAAGTTCTCGCTTTTCTCAAGTAGGATAAGCGCTATCAGAGAAATAATAAGTACACGTTCCAGACAACAGTTATTGCAGGGGATGAATTCGGGAAACAATTTCCGTAATTGATGATCGTTAGTTGCGCTTCTAAACACCACACCACACCAGACCTTTGCACCCTTTGCTAGTATTAGGGGTTTAGCTCAGGGCAAACGCATCTAATTGGGGGTGTGAGTAACAAAGGATTCTGACTAAGAGAAGAAAAAATGCTGCCAAAAAATAAAAGAAAGTTTCATTTCATAAAAATTGCGTTTTTATCCACAGCTTGTTTTTGGATTTTTGGTTCATACAGGGTGATTGCAACTGAATTGCAAAGTTTTTATTTAAATACATCAATTCCTATAATAGTTTCCCTAAAACAGTCTAATAATCAACTTCTATGTAGCAAATATAAAAATATAGGTAGGGAACTGGAGCCTACAAGCAATCAAGTATTATCTAGATCCGAAATATTATTTAAGACGGTTGCGGATGACAAAGTGTTATCTTTGCCCGCCGAGCGAGTACCAACAATACACCAAGCTGCTTTTAAAGCTAGAGTTCCTGTCATTATGTATCACGATATTATCTTAAAAAAGGAAGTAATTTATGATTTAACACCCCAAGAGTTAAAGAAACATTTTGAACTAATTAAATCGAATCAGATGACTCCTATTAGTTTAAATCGGCTGATTGCTCACTTGCGGACAGGAAGCCCATTACCAGAAAAACCTATCTTGCTGACTTTTGATGATGGTTATGGTGGACACTATGAATATGCTTATCCTCTGTTGAAAAAATACAATTATCCGGCTGTTTTTGCTATTCATACGAGCGGTGTAGGAGTTAATGCTGGTCGTACTCATGTTACTTGGGAACAATTAAGAATCATGGCTAGTGACCCACTAATTACAATATCTTCCCACAGTAAAACTCATCCTGCCCTCACAAAAATATCAAATAAACAGCTTTATAAAGAAGTTGTAGAATCTAAGAAGATACTTGAGGCTAAATTAAATCGTCCTATTATTTATTTTACTTATCCTTACGGTAACTATGATTCCAGGGTAAAGAAAATAGTTGCGTCTTCCGGATATTTGGCAGCAATTGCATTTGGTACTCCAACTGAGATGTTTGCAGGTCAGTCAAAGGATTTGTTTGCTATCAGTCGTTTTGAAAAATCTCGTCTAGAAAAAGTTATTCCCCAAGCTTGGGGCAGCCCTGCTCTGCCACAGTGTAATTAAAGAAGGGGCAAAACCCTTCTTCATCTGCTTCCTAGCTGCTGGCACACGATTTAACCCAACAAAAAGACCGGGTTCCGTGCATAATACAAAACCTTTGACAATCGGTAAAGGGGAGATGAGGGAGATGAGGGGGATGAAGGGGATGAGGAGGTATTTGCTTCCCTATCTCCCCTTACTTCCTCCACTCCTCCACTTCCCCTACTAGAGTGTAAACTGCGAGCCAACGAGCATTGTACCGATACCAATATCAGTAAAGATTTCCAACAGCAGTGCATGCGGGATGCGACCATCGACGATATGAGCTGCACGAACTCCTTGAGCAAGCGATCGCACGCAACAATTCACCTTGGGGATCATCCCACCACTGACTATACCTGTCGTAATCAATTCGCGGGCTTCTTGAATGTCTACTCTGGGAATCAGGGTAGAAGGGTCTTTGTAGTCTTTGAGAATTCCCCTGGTGTCAGTCAGCAAAATCAATTTTTCTGCTCCGATTGCTGCTGCTATTTCTCCAGCTACGGTGTCGGCGTTAATGTTGTATGATTGTCCTGACTCGTCTGCTGCAACGCTGGAAACTACGGGAATGTAGCCATTGTTGACGAGTGTCTCCAAAATTTTGATATCAACACTGCTAACTTCCCCCACAAAGCCGATGCCTTCTTCACCTTGAGGACGAGCTGTAATTAAGTTACCATCTATGCCGCAAAGTCCCACTGCTGAACCACCGGCTTGGTTAATCAAGGCGACTATTTCTTTATTGACTCGACCAACTAACACCATTTCCACCACATCCATTGTGGGGGCATCAGTCACTCGTAAACCATTTTTAAATTGCGGTTCAATTCCCAGTTTATCCAACCAACTATTAATTTCCGGTCCACCGCCATGCACCACAATTGGTCGTAAGCCGACGCATGATAAAAATACGATGTCGCGGATGACTTTATCTTTGAGATTGCTATCTTTCATTGCCGCACCACCGTATTTGACAACAATGGTTCGACCAGTAAATTGTTGAATGTACGGTAGTGCTTCGCTTAGCACTTGTACGCGGCTGGCGGCATCTTGCCTTATGTACTCAGTTTCGCTGACCATCATGAGGAGCTATTGATAGATATCTTGTGTTTTCGTCTGGATCAATGACAATTACGGGAAAGAAAAAGTGTATTATGTAACAAATGCCACTTAGGACTTAACCTTAGGGCAAAAAAGTGGATATCTATATTAATAATCCCTTTAAGGAACTAAAAACTCATAAAATCTTCTCGGTAGTGCAAATTTCTTCCACGTACAAACTGGAAATTTTTAGTTTTTACTCTTAATTGTTAATCTTTTGTTAAGAAAGTTCAGGATGAGAAACTTTTGGTTTCAGGACGCTGGGAATCTCGTCAATAATCCGTGTGGCAACTTGTTCTGGTGTTTCTCCTTCACTAATAGTGATTCGCAGATCCGCTTGTGCATAAAGAGGTTGTCGCACATCGAGGAGCGATCGCAGCTTGGCTTCAAGATCAGTATCTTGCAGCAGTGGTCTTGTCGTATCCTCTGCTAGTCGGCTGTACAGTATTTCCACGGGTACATCCAGCCAGACAATCAAGCCGTGGTGCAGGTAACTCCAGTTTTCTCGCCGTACGATAATACCCCCACCCGTTGCAATGACAAGTTTGGTGAAAGCACACACTTGTGACAGTACCTGACTTTCCAACTGGCGAAACGCTGCTTCCCCTTGTTCACTAAACAGTTGGGTTATCGGTTTATCACCCGCAGCTTTCTCAATTACGGTATCAGTATCAACGAACCCGTAGCCCAAATGTTGTGCTAACAAGCGCCCTACAGTCGTCTTGCCAACGCCCATCATGCCAATTAAGTACAGGTTGACTCCTTTTAACAAGTCATTAGTCATTAGTCATTAGTTATGAGTCATTAGTCTTGTAGTAAGGCTTAAGCACCACTACGAACCAATAACCAATTTACTTCAAATCTCGGTGCCTAAACGTATATCTCTAATGTAATTTTTCATTTGTGCTTCAAAAATTGAATAGCTCATCACTAATGAGCTTGGTTTTTCTTGCATTAATTTAAAATTATCCTCAATTAATCGTTCTGCAACGTACTCTATCAAGACAGGGATTTGACGAAAGCGAGATGCTTGCCGCTCCATCAGAGAGCGCCTTTGCAATAATTCTATTGCCTCTAATATTAATCTTTGCGGCACTCGTGGTATAATCTCTGTCTGCAATTTACGCATTGAACCCAAATCTTGATTTAGAGACAACCAGTACATAATTAGCTTTTCTAAGCTAGATAATCGACTAAACTGTTGGTCTAAAATCGCTCGAATGTCGCCAAAAACCCTGGTACCTTGCTCTAAAAATTCATAAATATTGCCTCCAAATAATTCTTGAATAGCGGTAGCAATTAATTTAAGAAATAAGGGATTACCTGCATAGAAATCTATTAATATTTTGCATTCTTCTGGTAAACAAGGAAGCCCTTTAAGTTTAAGAATCTCCATGCTTTCGGCATTACTTAAACCAGTTATTTTTAAACAACGAACAGGTAGCTTTTCTCCTTGCAAAGCAGGAATTTCGGGAGGTTTTTCCCGACTCGTTAAAACTAAGCAGCTTTGATGTTGAGAGTCGCCCACTCGTCTAATCAATTCTCCATAACCTTCATATCCTGGACGATAACGAATTTGAGGGAGATAAAATACAGAAGAATTGTTGATGTTTGAGTGAGAAGCACTAGAGGTAGGATATATGTCTGACTCGCTAGTATATTCGCTGCTTAAAATTGCATCAAAATTATCTAATACAATGAGACAACGTGAAGAACGTAAACAATCAATGAGTTGCGATATACTACCACCTACAACTTCTAAATCTTTTGTCTGTTGTGTAGGTGACAAAATTTTTATGAGTTCATTCAAGAAGATATTTGGAGGAGGAGCAAGGTGTAGCGCTCGCCAAATCACATACTCAAACTTATCCTTGATTTGTTCTGCTAGCTTGACTGACAAAGCGGTTTTGCCAATTCCTCCCATACCTAAAAGGACAACAAGCCGACAGTGTTCTTGGACAATCCATTCTGTTGTCTGAGCTAATTCTGTCGTCCTTCCCTGGAAAATACTAACATCAACGGCTTCACCCCAATCTTGCGTTTTGACTGATTTCATAGCAGTAAAATCGGTCTGTTTGATATTATTTGTTTTTATTTGGTTGATTTGGTTGCTGATTGGCTCTATTTCCAGCAAAACTTTTTTATAACCTGCTTTTTCTAGTAAATGAGTTACCCGACTCCAATTTTTCACTTTAATTGAGTATCCTGCTTGGTTACTCAACATTTCTTCTATATATTTATACAATCCATTAGAAAGATAGACTCTGACCGTACTGCTACTACGACTTTGATAAACTAGATTGGCAATTTCCGCTGGACTAAACCCGCAAAGTAAACCTCGCAGGAATTTTTTTTCAACAGGTGTGAGGCCTTTTCCTTTTGCAGAACTTAAATCAACGTATAATTTTTCTAGCTCCCAATTATTTTTAGCTTCTGTAAATTCCTCTTCTACCTTATTTGAATCAGATGCCGTCATTACCATTATTTATTTAGAATAACCCAAGGCAATATCATACCTATTTTTATATGAAGTCAAATTAAATACACTATGAATTTCTAACGAATTTCATAACATTTGTTAGGTGATTTATCTGTTCTGGGTTAGGTATCTTTAGGCTTAACAGAAACTTAATAAAACTTGATTGAAACTTTATCCTGACGATGTCGGTCAATATAAACAAGCGTAACTTACTATTTGCTGGGGCAATTCTATCTATTAGACAACACTGTGTTTCTACCAGCACTATGTTGGTGCCCCAGTAATGAGTTCCAGTAAGCTGTAGTCAACAAGCCAGTGTTTTCGTTCAAGGTGTAAAAGATGACTCGTTATCAGGAAAGGTGCAAAAAAGCTTTGCCAACTCAGCGGTTGAGGCACAAAGCCAATGCATATTTTATCTAAAACAGCCCGATTAAATAAATATAAGTGTGCTCTAAGTGTGGTCGTTTGAGGTTTCAACCATGACTCGGATTCGAGATGTTGTGCAAAAAGCTTTAGCAACTGGCTATTTAACTGTTGAAGCAGAAAATCAACTGCGAGTGTTGCTGACAACCCGGTATGATATGGAGGACTTAAATGCTTTCATGAACTTGCAGGAAGCTGCCATGACTGGAAAAGTCAAGCAGGAGTCCCGTGAACGTTGTGGAATTTAGTCGAAAACACTCAACGACGAGGGCGCTTATCCTCATCCTCAAAATCGTCATCCAGAAACCCCCAATCATCATTTTCAGCTTGATTGGTTTCGGGTTGACTAGTCGTCGGTGGTTGATAAGGGGGGATAATCACTCGATAGTCAGCATCGTAAACGGATTCAGTTTTCCCCACTCCAGAATTTTTCGGTTCGCGGTACCTGTAGGAGTAAACTGAATCAGATTTAGAGCTGCTTTTGGGTTCTTGTTGACGTTCGTAAGTGTTAGAGTCTCTGACTTGTGTATTTTGAGGATTAGGTATAGGCGCTTCTTCTTTTTCTTCAAAGTCCCAATCATCTGTGCTGCTATTTGTTTCCCAGTCATCATCAGAAGTATCACTGCTTCGCGTTGACTCAGTTTTGCTACCTGATGATGAGCCAGAAGGAGGGGGGGTTGGTTCTTCCCTACGAGTTTGGCTTTGACTTGTACGCCTTGTACTTGCACGCTCCCTAAGCGGGGTTCGACGTTGTCCTGCAAAATAATTAGACAAATTGAATAAGCTTGTGACGAATACAGTTGTCAAACCACCAGCAGCAGTACTGAACAAAATCCAAATCGCCAGTGGAATTGGTTTGGATTTCATCCCCAAAAATACAAGCGGGAGTTCAGGAGACCAGTTCTGGGCTAGCAAAAGCGTTAGTCCTCCCAACACTGCCACTAACAAAATTAACCGAAATACAGCCATAGTTGTTAGTCATTAGTTGTTAGTCATTAGTCATTAGTCATTAGTTGTTAGTCATTAGTTATTAGTTATTAGTCATTAGTCAAAAATTATTCTCCCCGGCTCTTGAACTCCCCTGCTCCTCATTTCCCCATCTCCCCTATTGTGACTAATCTTGACGACCTTGCCATCTTTGAATTGGTATACAATCAATATCGAGTTGATCCAACGCACGGGCTACCACAAAATCAACTAAGTCCTCAATGGTTTTGGGATTGTGATACCAAGCGGTAATGGCGGGAACAACTCTGACTCCGGCTTCGGCTAGCGTGGTTAAGTTGCGAAGGTGAATCAAGCTAAAGGGAGTTTCACGGGGAACCACAACCAGCTTTCGCCCTTCTTTGAGCTGGACATCCGCCGCACGTTCCAGTAAGTCGGAACTTAAACCAGCTGCTAACTTGGCTACAGTACTCATACTGCATGGAATAACAATCATCCCTAAGGTGCGAAAGGAACCACTGGCAATATTTGCCCCGACATCACTCCAAGGATGACAGCGTAGCTTACCCGCTTCTTCAACGACTGCTTGCTGTCGCCAAAATTGCTCTTGTTGAGTGGGCTCTACTGGCATACGAATATTCTGCTCAGATTGCCAAACCATGTAAGTTGACTTGGAAGCAACCAATTCAATTTCATAGTTGGCTTCTAGCAGAAATTTGAGAGCGCGAACGGCGTAAATCAGACCAGAGGCACCTGATACGCCTAAAATGAGCGGTTTTGTGTTATCGGGCACGCTATTATATGTGGAAATTACCAGGAATTGGAGATGAAAAATTGCGAGGAAGACGAGGGACAGAAGCCGCTTCCTCAAGCGTGGCAACTAGCGTGGGGAGGTGCGGGGACGCGGAGAGAGGAAATTTCCCCGCGTCCCCGCGTCTGGGGTGTCTGGTGTATCCTCTTTCCTCAATCCCCAGTTTCTAATTGCTTCATTCATCCTCAGCATACTGTTCTAAGTCATCCGGTTCCATATCCTCGTCGTGTGCTAAGTACAAGTCTGAGTCATCGCGATTGGGAATGCTGATATCCTTACCAAAAACAGCGCCATCGCTACCAACAGTGACTAAATCGATTTGCTGGCGGTAATAATCAACACTCTTAACTTGCACAGCGACGCGATCGCCTAGTCTATAGGAAGCGCGGTTTTTGCGACCAAACAATGCTTGTTGTCTGGCGCGATACTCATACCAATCGTCTTTGAGAGAACTGACGTGTACCAGTCCTTCTACCCGCAGTGGTACGCGAGGATTGCCAACTGTGTTTGACTCGGCTGGTGGAACTTCGATTTCTACAAAGAACCCGTAGGATTGGACTCCTGTGATCACACCAGTGAAAACTTCGCCAATACGCTGTTTCATCAGTGAGGCTCTTTGCAATCCTGCCAAGTCGGCTTCTGCTTCTTGAACTTCTTTTTCTCTATCGTTGAGCTGGACAATCACTCTCATTAAATCGCTTTGAAGTTCTTGTTGCAATTCAGGCGGCAGGACGTTCCAGTTAATTTCACCGTGGCTGGAGGAGTGGCGCAGGTTGACACGTTCTTTGACACGGGTATTGCGGCGATCGCGTCCGTGTTCAAGTAACGTATAAAATACCCTTTGCATCAGCAAATCCGGATAACGCCGCAACGGGGCTGTAAATTGCGTATATTCTGGTAATGCCAAGCCAAAGTGAGATCCTTTGGTTATACTGTACGTAGCTGGCTTGAGTGTGTCTTGCAACAAGTAGGTAAGGACTTGTTCGGATGCTGATTCTGCAAAAACTCTGGTCAATTGTTGATAATCTAGGGGTTGAATATCTATTTCCGGCTCTAGGGTCAGTTCAATGCCGAGATTGATTGCTAATTTCAGCATCTCTTGAACATCTTCGGTATCGGGTGCGCCTTGGATTCGCCAAATGGCAGGGATACCCAGGGCATTCAAATGGGTCGCCGTAAGTTGGTTAACCAGTAGCACAAACTCAGTTAACAGCGAGTGTACAGGTAAATCATTGGTTATCACACACCCCAAAGCGCCCTCATCATAGTATGGATTTTGGTTTGGTGGCAGATTTAACTGCAAGCAGCCACGACCCAAGCGTACCTGTCTTAACAACTGCTGTAAACTAGTGAGTTGTTGGACTATCTCTACAATTTGCGCTGAGTTTTCGGTAGATTGGTTGCTCAGAATTGCCTCTGTTTGTTGTTCGCTCAGTGCGACATCTACTTTGACGACGCTGGGTTGAATTTCCCACTCCAGGACTTCTCCCGAGTTTGAATCAACTGTTATTAAAAAAGATAGAGCCAAGCGATCGCTTCCGGGCAATAAACCACAGCGTTCTGCAACTACCTCTGGTAACATCGACAACACCAATTCTCCCAGATACACTGAGCGCCCGCGCTTGAGTGCTTCTCGATCAAGGGCTTCGTCTGGTTGAATCAGGTGACAAATATCAGCAATATGAAAACCTAACCGCCAATTTCCCGCGCTTGTTTTCTCTAAGGTGAAAGCATTTTCTATTACCTTCGAGTCATTGTTGTTGCCAATAATTGCCAACGTTAATAAGTGCCGCAAATCCAGCCGATTTTTGAAATCTGCCTTGAGTAGCTTTTTGGGCAATTTTGAGGCTGCTTCTTGTACGGCTTCTGGAAAAGTCCGCGAAAGGTCGTGCTTGCAGGTGACTAAATCTATATCCGCCGCCGCTTCTGCGTCGCTCCCAAGGATTTGCACAACCCGACCCAATGGTGGATATTGTGCTAATGGGTAACGCAAAATTTCCACATGAGCGAGGTGGTCAACTGCTTGTTCCAACTTAATGCCTTCTGCTTGCACTTTGAGTTCAAACAGTAGCCTATCGTCTAAGGGAACGGCACGATATCCACTTTCTACTTGCTTAATCCGCGCTAGTAAGGTGTGATTCGAGCGTTCTAAGATTAACTTAACTTCTCCTTCTGGGGAGCGGCGACGACTACCTTCTTTAAGAACTCTAACTAAAACGCGATCGCCATTCCAAGCATTACTCAGATGGCTTTCCCGGATATAAATATCTTCAGCTCCTTCCACATCTTGAATTGCAAAGCAAAAGCCTTTACTGGAACAACGGAGTTTTGCTTCAATCAGCCCTTCTTCTGTGACTCGACGATACTTGCCACGTTCTTTGACTAAAACTCCGATTCTTTCCAGTATTTCCAAAGCGATATGAAGCTTTTGTAAACTGGCTTCATCTTCGCAACCAAGTTTCTTTTCCAAAAGTTTACGAGCCACTAATTTATCATCAGTGAAATTTGCCAGAAGTGTAGCGATTGAAAATTCCATGCAGTGAACCGGCCTTTGGTCAAAACATCATTTTTTTTTGAATCTGGTTCTGTGCTGTGTACCCTCACGACTACAGACACTCTTCGGGAAACGAATTGCCCAACAATCTTTGGGCACTGCACGAACATCTCAGAGCGTCAATACGTTCAAGTTCCTTCTCTTAGACAATCTTTCAAAGTACGCCCGTTTGAGATTTTGCCCCCTCGGTAATTACGCAACGGGTGTTTGAGTTACGTACGTTGGAGAAGTCTCCACGCTGCCCAAAAGCACTCTTTAGGGAAATCGCAGGTGTTCGATTGTCTGGTTTTAAGGTACTTTTACGCCATGTCACTCTGATTTTTAACTAGGAGAAACTGCCGACAAATCTAATTGACCCATATGTAGGATCGGAAACAATTAGATCAGCAGCAAACAAGCTGTGAGGAAGAACCATTCCTTCATTATTGTAGATACAGAGCGCACTTACAGAAAATAGTTCTACATTACTAATTAGGTAATTAGTATAGCAAGGACAACGAAATCACCTTTGGTCAACAAGCAGTAGCCAAAAATTTGCCCGAAAAACCTCGTGCTACAATCAGGACACGGATTAAATCAGTCATCAGTGAGCCAGCGCCCTTTGGAGGGTCTCCCGACCTAGGCGACTGGCGAATCCGAAGGATCATCAGTGATCAGTGAACAGGCGGATGAAACTGATAACTGGTCATTGGTAACTGCTAATTGTTCAAGCATTCTTCGTTGGCACTCATGAAGTGAGAGTATGTTGTACATAACCCAACAACGAGTCCAAGCTTGGACACACTTCTTAGCAGCAAACCCTTTATTCAACAGACTTTCGATTGGTGGCAGTATTATGTTGGCTCAATTTCGGAGCAAATATCCCGAAGGCAATCTGATTTCTGAATTAGTGCAAATTTATCACGGTAAATATATTGTTCGGGCAAGCGTACAAATTGATGGTGTTACCCGCGCCACTGGAATGGCTGCAGCAGAAACACTCGAAGAAGCAGAAGACCAAGCTAGAAATCGGGCGCTGGTAGTTTTAGGAATCACCAGTTCGCCACAGGAGTCAGTAGTTGTTTCAGGAGAACCTGCTAACCAGGTAAAGCCAACCCCTACTTTGACAATAAACCAAGTCAACGATACATATTCCCCTGTCAACAGTTTTCCTCAAACAGAAGTCACTCCAACCCCCCCAGCAGTTTCATCTGTCATCGGGATAAACGATAGTAAAAACCAAGAGTTTATTGAACGCTTTCCTACTCATGACAAGCAGGAAACCCAATTCGACACCCCATTGGAAAACTTGGGAATGATCTCTGGTAACCAAGAAAATAACACGATACCTGAGATTTCTCCAAGTAATGTGACACCTTTTGGGTCACGCAGTTACAGCAGTTCACTAGAAGATCTCGGAACCCAAACAGCAACAACAAAGAAAAAGAAGAAGAGCGAACCTGTTGATCAGTCGGATGATATCGCTAAAATCGGGGTCGAAATGCAGCGTCTAGGTTGGACAACAGACCAGGGGCGAGATTATCTGATAAAAACCTATGGCAAGCGATCGCGTCATTTACTGAGTGACGACGAATTGCACGATTTCCTGAGATACTTAGAATCTCAACCTACACCCCTAGATCCATTAGCAGGATTTTGAAACAGTGAACAGTCATCAGTCAAGAATGAATAATTGATAACTGATAACTGTTCACTGATAACTGACTACACCACAGCCATTGGACGGCTACCAGCAGCGTGACGGTCAATCACTAGGTCGATTAAGCCATAATCCTTTGCTTCCTCAGGCGACATAAAGAAGTCTCTTTCTGTATCCTCAGCAATTTTTTCATATGGCTGACCAGTGTTCTCGGCTAAATATTGATTGAGCTGCTGCTTATGGTAAAGGATTTCCCGTGCCTGAATTTCGATATCAGTCGCTTGTCCTTGAGCGCCACCCAATGGTTGGTGAATCATAATCCGAGAATGGGGTAAACTCATCCGCTTACCCTTGGTACCAGCAGTGAGGAGGAAAGCACCCATACTTGCTGCCAAACCGGTACATATTGTACAGATGTTTGGGCGGATGTGCCTCATAGTGTCGAATATCCCCATACCTGCTGTTACCGAACCACCAGGAGAGTTTATGTACATATAAATGTCTTTCTCCGAGTCTTCTGCATCCAAGAACAGCAGCTGGGCAACAATCAAGTTAGCTACGTTGTTATCAATCGGCTGTCCCAAAAAAAGGATGCGCTCACGCAACAGCCGTGAGTAAATATCAAAAGCGCGTTCGCCACGACCTGATTGTTCAATAACGATAGGAATCATGCAGACTGTTTGTAACTAATTTACATACATTTTATCGATTGCAACGGCTGATTGTTTTCCTGAAGCCCGAACCCAATCTTGGAAAAAAAATTCGTGCAAGAAGTTAGCAGCATTTGAAGTAACTGCGAACTGAAGGCTTTTATGCTCAGAAATTCTACTTTTTTGTCTGTTTATACCTGTGTAGTAGGTTATGCCGGAAATAAACATACCATCTCACACAATGTCAAAAGCTATATAACACAAGGGTTTTTGAAGGCGTGAATTCGCCAAAGCGGTACTAGTTATTTCTATTGAACTTGACTACTTTTGTCAGAAAACTTGCGTCTTGTTACGTTTGTGTAAATTTGTCAGCATTTTTACTAGGTCTTTTCCGGAATAGAAACGCTTCGTTGGGTAGATAAATAATACAGGGAGCAATCGAATTAACAAATTGTACTCAAGATGTCACCCACCTAAAGTTAGAGGAAGTTGCCATGACCGAAAAACTTGTGCAAGCCGCCATCATCACCTTCTTACTCCACCTGATAGCAGGTCTTAGCCCAACGACAATCAAGACAGAGGCAACACCAACTTCAGGTGCAATGTCAGCTCCAATTGCAAGAGCAGTGCTCAATTCAGTTGAATAATATTATTTCACCAAAGCGATAGGGTTTGGGAATCATCAGCATGTTTATGCGATTCACCAAAGCATAGAGTTTTAAGAAGAACACAGAACATAGTAGTCAGAATATCTCCACAGATACAAGGAGCAGGGATTTAATAAGGAAAGACTTTCCCCGTCTCCAAAGGAGGAATCCGCTTTCTTGAGACCAAGATGAGCGCAACATACCTCTTAGTTCATGCAAGGAAGAATGTGCTTAACCTTGTGATTTCGGAGTTCTGGGTTCTGAGTAGTTTCTTCTCTGAAAGGCTATGAAGTCAATATCTCCATAACAAGCTAGACTGGGCAAAGAAGTCTGTCCACAGGCATCTTATCATGACTAATCGTCTGGCTCAAGCTCAAAGTCTCTACCTCCGCAAACACGCCGAAAACCCTATTGATTGGTGGTCTTGGTGTGACGAAGCACTCGCAACGGCAAAGGCACAGAATAAACCAATATTTCTTTCCATTGGCTACTCCAGTTGCCACTGGTGTACTGTTATGGAAGGAGAGGCTTTTTCCGATGCGGCTATTGCCCAGTACATGAACGCCAACTTTCTTCCTATAAAAGTAGATAGGGAAGAAAGACCAGACCTTGATAGCATTTATATGCAAGCTTTGCAAATGATGAGCGGTCAAGGGGGTTGGCCTTTAAACGTTTTTCTCACCCCAGATGATTTAGTACCATTCTACGCTGGTACCTACTTCCCAGTTGAACCACGCTACGGTCGTCCTGGCTTTTTGCAAGTCCTACAAGCAATTCGTCACTACTACGATACAGAAAAAGAAGATTTACGCGATCGCAAAGCAGTCATTCTTGAGTCACTCCTCACCTCCGCAGTGTTGCAACCCGATGGAGTCACAGAATCTCAAGATAGAGAATTGTTGCACAAAGGTTGGGAAACTTCTACAGGTATCATCACACCCAATCAAACCGGTAACAGCTTCCCGATGATTCCTTACGCAGAACTTGCATTAAGGGGAACCAGGTTTGATTTTGAATCGCGGTATGATGGCAAGCAAGTTTGTACCCAGCGGGGACTAGATCTCGCACTGGGCGGGATTTATGATCATGTGGCAGGTGGCTTTCACCGCTACACTGTAGACCACACTTGGACAGTACCGCACTTTGAAAAGATGCTCTACGACAACGGTCAGATTGTAGAGTATCTGGCTAATTTGTGGAACGCAGGAGTCCAAGAGCCAGCTTTTGAACGGGCGATCGCCAAAACAGTCGAATGGCTGAAGCGAGAAATGACTGCGCCAACTGGCTACTTCTATGCAGCCCAAGATGCAGATAGTTTCACCACTCCCACAGAAGCAGAACCAGAGGAAGGCGCGTTTTACGTCTGGAGTTACAGCGAATTGCAGCAACTGCTCACTTCTGAAGAACTAACAGAATTGCAACAGCAGTTTACAGTTACACCTAATGGTAACTTTGAAGGTAAGAATGTGTTGCAAAGGCGTAGTCCAGGACAACTGAGTGCAACCTTGGAAAGCGCACTCGCAAAACTGTTTGCTGTTCGCTACGGTGCAGCACCTGAGTCAGTAGAGACTTTCCCGCCCGCAACAACCAGGAAGCGAAAACGGAAAACTGGAAAGGACGCATTCCGGCGGTGACAGATACAAAGATGATTGTCGCCTGGAATAGCTTGATGATTTCCGGTTTAGCAAGGGCGTATGGAGTCTTTCAACAACCAGAGTATCTGGAACTAGCAGCAAAAGCAGCGAACTTTATCTTGGATCATCAGTTTGTCGATGGGCGGTTCCATCGATTGAATTACGAAGGTGAAGCTACAGTACTCGCTCAGTCTGAAGATTACGCTTTTTTTATTAAAGCGCTACTGGATTTACACCAAGTTTCACTGACTGACAACTCATCTTCCTTGTGGCTCGAAAGAGCGATCGCAATCCTTGAGGAATTCCACGAACATCTTTGGAGCGTCGAACTAGGTGGATATTATAACACATCTATTGACGCAAGTCAAGATTTAATTGTGCGAGAGCGAAGCTATGCAGATAATGCCACACCTTCGGCTAATGGAGTTGCGATCGCCAACCTTGTCCGTATCGCTCTTTTAACCGACAATCTTGATTACTTAGATTTAGCCGAGCAAGGGTTAAAAGCATTTAGAAGTGTGATGAGCCGCGCTCCCCAAGCTTGTCCCAGCTTGTTTATAGCATTGGATTGGTATCGTAACTGTACCTTAATCCGCACCACCACAGAGCAGATACAGTCTCTCATCCCAAAGTATCTACCTAGTACTGGCTTGGTTGCAGTAGCTAAATTACCACAGGGAAGTGTTGGCTTAGTTTGCCAAGCGTTGAAGTGTCTTCCAGCAGCTGCGAATTTAGAGCAGTTGTTGCAGCAAGTGCAGCAGAGTCAGCTCAGGGGATGATTGTATAAGTAGGATGTGTTACGGCTATGTAAGGATTTGAAACTTTGAGAAAGTGAGAACTTGCCGTAACGCATCGCATTGATTGGTGCGTTGCTGCGTTTGTTGTTGCCTCATGCCCTTATATTTGGCCGCGATTGTCGCTTCACCCCACCCCGGTTTTGTCTTGCGCCAAAACCTCCCCTCCCCGCTTGCGGGGAGGGGTAAGGGGTGGGGTAAATCAACGTGGGATAAACGTTTGAACGTGATTGTTGAAACCAATGACTTCTAGTCCCCCCGGATATAGGACGGGCAAGATGCCCATCCCACAAGAATCAAGAACTATGTTCTTTCCAATTGAGAACCGCTATAGTAGGCAATGCGCCACACTACAGAAAACTGATACTCGACAACAAGCTTCTGAAACTCAATGATGAGATTCCAATACTCGCCAACGACATATAAACACTCAACGCCAAGTTGTCAATTCTCACCCACGAGCAAATTACCGAGATTAAGATAGAGGAAAGTCTCTCACAGCTAAAATAACACCCTCCTTACCTCAAGCTCAACATGGTCGATTGGAGTGGCTATCTCAACTCAGTTTGCCAAGCTTACGACAAGTGGTGGCAAGTCTACACCTTCACAGATGTCCTTGGACGCAACAACCCCCAAACACAAATGATATTCACTACACGGAATTTGGGCGTTGGTGGTGACTAGTCCTTAGTCGTCAGTCATTAGTACATTTTTCACTTTGGGAGCCGTGCTTTTTTTTACTAATGACTATTGACCAATGACTAATGACTAAGGCGGCAAGGCGGCAATTCCTCCCCACTCACCGAAGAGATGGGGCAACATGCCGTCTTTCGGTGAAGCCTGAAAGAGATATTCTACCCACTATAATTGATGAATTAAATCGTGGTATTGCCGCAGACAAGCGTTTAATCCTAGAACTCTCCCGGTGGGAGACAGATACTTACCCAGGATTTCATCCAGAGGGACCACAAGGTTTGATTGACCCTATATTAGATATTGCAAATTGTGACATCCTGATAGGAATTTTTTGGAAGCGATTTGGGACACCAACCAAAGATCGTCAATCTGGCACAGAACATGAATTCCAATGTGCTTATGATTCTTGGAAAAAGAATAGTAGTCCTCAGATTATGTTCTACTTTTGTAAGAAAGCTCATACACCTCAATCTGAGGAAGAAACACAGCAGTGGGGCAAAGTTCTTGCTTTCAAGAAGAAATTTCCGCAAGAAGGCTTATCTTGGAACTACAAAAACAAGGGTGAGTTTGAAAGGCTAGTTCGTAACCATTTAACACAATTGATTCGACAAAATTGGGGCGATAACAATTGACAGTAAATTTTAAGTAGGGTGCGTTACGGCTTTAGCAAGGGCGCACCATGTTATATGGCGGTGCGTTAGGCGCTTCCGTTATGTTTTCGTAACAAATCATATCGAAAGGGTGCGCCTAACACACCCTACAAAAATTTTATTTTTACTGATTCCACAAAATTGGGGCAACGGCAATTAAAAACACCCCATCATGACAACGTTAAAATAAACCCATAAATACCTGATACCATACAACCCATGTCCCTCGCCAAAGAAATAGACTTTCCTCAAGACATCCCAGAAGATGTTATCCTTCCCCCCAAGTGATTTATACAGTGACGAACCTCCCTTGGAAACTGAACTACATTTACGGCAAATAATCCTACTTTTCAAATGCTTGGAATGGTTGTGGCGAGATAGGACTGATTTTTACGCTGCTGGCAATCTTACTATTTATTACAGTCTCAGCAAACGCAGATCAGAAGACTTCCGGGGACCAGATTTTTTCGTCGTGCTAGACACAGAACGCAAAACCCGCAAAAGTTGGGTAGTGTGGGAAGAAGAAGGTAAATATCCTAATTTTATTCTCGAAATTCTTTCAGAATCAACTGCTAATACAGATAAAGAACTTAAGAAAAAACTTTATCAAAACACCTTCCGTACCCCTGATTACTTTTGGTTCGATCCATATACATTAGAATTTGTTGGTTTTCATTTAGTAGATGGCAAGTATGAACCTTTAGAAGCAAATAATCAAGGGTTTTTGTGGAGTCAGCAACTAGATTTATATCTAGGAATTCATCAAGGTTTATTGCGATTTTTCACACTATCAGGACAGTTAGTTCCAACACCAGAAGAAGAGGCTGAGTCTGAACGTCAACAAAAAGAATTAGCAAAACAAGAAGCTGAATTTGAACGTCAACAAAAAGAATTAGCACTTAGTAAAGCTGAAAGATTAGCTGCTAAATTGCGAGAATTAAACATTGATCCTGATATAATTTAGAGGATTTTCAATTCACAGTTACCAGTTATCAGTTACCAGAAACACACCTAGCTGGGCACTGCCACTAAAACCCGAATATAATAGGCAGGATCTGACTGGCAGTGCCCACCCTACACTACTCAAAATTTTTCTGCGCTAACATATTTTCCCTCTCCTTAGTAAGGAGAGGAATGCCGACAGGGCAGGGTGAGGTTCATTAAACTTATGACTCATGACTAATCACTTAACTGCCATAGTCTTAGCAGGCGGAAAGAGTTCTCGCATGGGAAGGGATAAAGCATTGATTCCCATTCAAGGCGTACCGCTGTTGCAGTTGGTTTGTCAAATTGCGGCAAGTTGTGCTGATACTGTTTATGTAGTCACTCCCTGGCAAGAACGTTATCAACACTTGCTATCACCCACAGTTCAGTTTATCCGCGAACTGCCTTTGTCTGACGAAACGAGCGGCGAATCATTACCGCACGGACCAGTTATTGGATTTGCCCAAACACTGGCGTATGTGCAAACAGATTGGGTGTTGCTGCTTGCTTGCGATTTACCAAAGTTGCGCATTGAGGTGTTGCAAGAATGGGCGGCGGCGCTGGATAGTGTGGAAGATGAGGCGATCGCTGCTCTAGTTCATCATACTAAAGGATGGGAACCGCTGTGTGGTTTCTACCGCCGTCGCTGTTTACCAAGTTTGATGCAGTATATCAACCAAGGGGGGCAGTCATTTCAGGAGTGGCTGAAGCAACATCGCGTGCAAGCATTACCTTTGCCAGATCCAGAAATGCTTTTTAACTGTAATACCCAAGACGACTTATTTCGATTCCAATTACCAGATCGGCTACAATAAGGGGTTAAATTGCAATCTTGTGCAACAGTACGTGTAGCACGGCTACCATAAGCTAACAAACATTTAATTTGCATATTGCATTTAGACAGATGTCTTGTGGGGTAGGCATCTTGCCCGCCCGTTTGCATACAAGTTAAAAATACATTAGCTTATCTCTGTTATTCATAACTTCCTCCCTCTAGCCTGTGTTGGCGACGATGAAACATACCTTATCAGTGCTTGTAGAAGATGAAGCGGGAGTTCTTTCCCGTATTTCTAGCTTATTTGCCCGTCGCGGCTTCAACATCGAAAGCCTTGCGGTTGGTCCTGCTGAGCAACCAGGAATTTCTCGGATTACAATGGTTGTCCCTGGTGATGACCGCGTTATTGAACAACTCACTAAGCAATTATACAAGCTGATCAACGTTTTGAAAGTGCAGGACGTGACGGAAACTCCTTGCGTAGAGCGAGAATTGATGTTACTCAAGGTGAATGCAACCAGCAGTACCCGTTCAGAAATTGTCGAAATTTCTCAAATTTTCCGCGCCAGAGTTGTGGACGTGGCAGAAGATTCTCTGACTCTGGAAGTTGTGGGAGATCCAGGTAAAATGGTGGCAATTGTACAAGTGCTGCAAAAATTTGGTCTCAGAGAAATAGCTCGCACTGGCAAGATTGCGTTAACGCGTGAGTCTGGTGTGAATACTGAATTGCTCAAGTCTTTGCAAGCTAAAGTTTAGTAGCAAGTCTACAACCTTTGTAGAGACGTGCCATAGCGAGCCAGCGCTATGCAGGAGGGTCTCCCTCGTGCCGGCTCTGGCGTCACGTCTCTACATTGTTTTTTGGAGAGGTCTAATGAGGCTATCCATCTTACACTTATTAGCAAAGTGATAGTATAGATAAATCTGCGAGAACTGTACAATAAACTGCCAAAACTATGAAGCTGCCCTTAGCTTCGTCTCCAGCTCAAGCTCGGCAAACAAAAGAGCAATTTGCTAATCCAGACGCTTATTTAGATTATGAATTAGGTAAAGCAGTGCAAGAGCTACCCCCGCTTTATACAAGATTGGTGGGGGTAACTTTAAGTTTGGCAGTATTTGGGGCGATCGCCTGGGCTGGTTTGAGTAAAGTTGATGAAGTGGCTGTGGCTCCGGGTAAGTTGATTCCCGGTGAGCAAGACGTGCAGCCAGTGCGATCGCCTAGTAGTGGCAAAATTAAATATATCAACGAAACAAGGATCAAAGAAGGTCAGCCCGTACAAAAGGGTGACATTCTAGTAGCACTTGACTCAGAATCCTCCCAAGCTGATATTCAAAGGCTAAACAATCAAGCCCAATTGATTAAGCAAGACATCCAGACTCGTAGCAAAGCAGCAGAAGAAAGCCAGAAAGCAAGCATTAAGCAGGCAGAAATTGAACTTTCCGGTTTGCGACTTAATCTCAAAGCCGCTCAACGGGATGTCAATAGATTGCGTAGTCTAGTTGGTGCTATCCCGCGACAAGATTATCTATATGCTCAAGACAAAGTCAGAGACTTAGAAAAAAGTATTGCTGCCAAAGAGCAAAATATCCAGCAACTCAAGCAAAATTATAAAACTGGACCCCTTTCTGAACTAAGCAAGCGCCGCGAAGAATTGCAGACAGTTGAAAGGCAACTAGCTCAAGCTAAAAATCAGCGGCAGAATCAAACTATTACAGCTCCAATTACTGGCAGAGTGTATAACATTAAAGTAAACCCAAGTCAAGGTATAGTGCAACCTGGTGAGGAGTTATTGTCAATTTTACCAGAAGGGAAACAACCTTTGCTAGAAGTTGATTTGCCAAATCAATATCGGGGATTTGTTGATGAACAGATGAATGCAAAGGTGAAGATAGAAGCTTTTCCTTATCAAGAATATGGTGTGATTGAAGGCACTGTTGTTTCTGTTAGTCCCTACGCAGTTGTGAAAGATAAGAATTCGGGCAAAGAGGTTTATCCGACTAGGATTAAACTGCATAAATTCATAATTAAGGCGCGGGGTCAAGATAAGCCGTTAACTCCTGGGATGCAGGCTACTGGGGAAATTGTAATGCGGCAGAAGACGATTTTGAGCTTGTTAATTGAGCCAGTGACGCGGAAGTTTGATGAGGTGTTTTCTGTTAAGTGAATCGTCGAAATAAGAACCCCGACTTCTCTAAGAAGTCGGGGTTCTGAAGAAGAGTTATCTGAGGTATATATGACTCAAGCTTTACCCAAACTAGTAAGCTTTGAAGAATTTGCAAATTGGAAACCAGACAACGGTCGGTATGAACTCCATAATGGGACAATTGTTGAAATATCACAACCATTAGGCGACCATGAAGAGATTATCGCATTTTTGGTTGAGAAATTTACTTTAGAATATACTCGCCTTAATTTGCCATACGGTATCCCCAAAACAGTGTTAGTCAAACCACCTGAAAGTGAAACAGGTTACTCGCCAGATGTACTGTTGTTAAACCGTCCTAATTTAGCAACAGAACCGAGATGGAAAAATCAATCAACAGTTAGTTACGGTGAATCAATTCCATTAGTAATAGAAGTTGTGAGTACTAATTGGCGCGATGATTATCTTGATAAAGCTGGCGATTATGAGGAAATTGGTATTCCCGAATATTGGATTGTCGATTATCTTGGCTTGGGTGGAAGGCGGTTTATCGGTAACCCGAAACAACCAACTATTTCAATTTATCAACTAGTGGAAGGCGAATACCAAGTTAGCCAGTTTAGGAAAGGGGAACGTATTGTTTCACCAACATTTCCTGAATTGAATTTAACCGTACAAGAGATTTTTGACGCTGGCTTACAAAGTTAGTTTTTCCTATCAATGGGAATAAAAAATTGATAAGGTTGCTATAGCTTCCGGTGAGCTAGTTTCCTCTCTTTTCCTGCTACTTTAGCTCCCTGATTTGACGGTGTTGACACCCTTGAGGTTAACTTTTATAGGAGATGGGGCAAATCTAACGGTGGGTCTAGGAGATGGGGACCAGTGTTGCCTCCAGATCCTAAGATGGGTAGCCCTACCTTGGTGACTTGAGCGTCAACTTTGTGATAACCATCCTCCTTATTACCAGCAACTGCGCCTCTATTTATACCAGCTTGAGTTCGGCTCGATTGAGCTTTTGCCTTAGCACTTTGGGCTGCTCTAGGTGTTGCTTTAATCTCTAGAGCAATTCCTTGTCCACTACTTGTTTCCTTAACATAGTTGTCTAACACACGCCTCTTACCATTCAATTGCATAGTTTTATTTGTAGTAGGATTTTTTAGGGTTGTCTGAGGGATGTGTACCTCAAGGTTGCCTGCTTTTACTTCTGCATTCAAGTGTCCATTCCACAAATCCTCAGTCAAGTTACCAACACCCTTGTTTTTCTTAATCCTAGGACCTCTACCTCCAACCTTGGCAGTATTGAGAACCTCTTCAGTAACATTAGCAAGATTTTTAGCTTCGCTAACGCTCTTTAAACCTTTAGCAGCAATCACGCCTTTAGTGGCAAGCTTACCTGCTGCAAAAGCATCACCAGCAAATGGAATAGCAGAGGCAGCTGAGAGAGCAGCGTTTACCTTATCTCCTTTGGCTAAGTACCAAGCTGCATGAACACCATCAAATGCTGCACCCGCCAGTGGAATAAAACCTGCTGCATCTAAAGCCCCGTGACCAAAATCTTCAGCATGGTCTTTGACGAAGGTACCTGCGCTCTTTGTTTTATCCCATGCGTCAGTTGTCTTTTCCTTGACAAAATCCCTCGCCTTATTCCACCAACTCTTTTCAGGCTCTGGCTTTGGCGGCTCAGAAGCTGGGGGAGGAGGAAGAGGAGGGTCTTTCGCGGGCTGCTGTCCCAAAGGAGCGATCGCTGAGCCACCATTCCAACGTTCGGCAGCATCAGGGGACATCCCACGTAGATTTGGCGTAGGCTTGGGTTGAGGAGTTGAGCTTTTGCTCCAACGTTCGGCAGCATCAGGGGACATTCCACGTAGATTTGGCGTAGGCTTGGGTTTAGGACTTGCGCCTGAAGTCCAACGTTCGGCAGCATCAGGGGACATCCCACGTAGATTTGGCGTAGGCTTGGGTTTAGGACTTGCGCCTGAAGTCCAACGTTCGGCAGCATCAGGGGACATCCCACGTAGATTTGGCATAGGCTTGGGTTTAGGACTTGCGCCTGAAGTCCAACGTTCGGCAGCATCGGCTGAACCGTAACGCCGATTATTTGAAGCTGTGGGGGTCGGCGTAGGCTTGGGTTGAATCGGGCGAGAATTGTTGAGCGAATCCCGCTCCTGCTGCCGTCCGAGTTGCGCTGCACTGCTAGAAGATTTTCGATTATGAGTCTGGAGAGGGTGAGCAATTGGTGAAATTACCCCCTTGGGAGAAATTTTATAGCCGTTGTTTTTAAGTGCCTGCCTGTCTTCTTCTGGAAGCATAGCTATCAAACTCCAATCTTAAGTTTTGACTTTTGTTGGCTTCTAGCTTTTGCAAGAGCTAGAAATTGAGTAAACCCCTAGCTGTAAATTTTAACCTCTCTCTTTACAGCCAAAAAGGGCTGAAAACAACCGTGAAAATATAGAATTTTGACCTCTAGTTCCTTCTTTGAACCTTAACTGTGTCAATAAATTCTTACCAATCTTAATCATTTACACACTAGCAATCTGCCGTTGATACAAAGCAAAGTACACGCCTCTTTTCTCCAGCAACTCCTCATGATTGCCTCGTTCCACAATCTCTCCTTTTTCTAATACTAAAATCAAGTCTGCTCGTTTCAACGCTCCAAATCTATGAGCAATCATAAATACCGTACGCTCCCCCTTTACTTCCTGCAAGTTCTGCAATACTTTTTGTTCTGTCTCACTATCTAAGCCACTTGTCGCTTCGTCTAAGATTAAAATCGGGGCTTGGGAAAGGAATAAACGCGATAGAGCAATGCGTTGCCTTTGTCCGCCAGATAGGGAGGTTCCCCGCTCGCCAATTTTTGTTTCGTAGCCGTGGGGCAGTTTGTTGATAAAATCATGAGCAACCGCTAGTCGTGCTGCTTGTTTTACTTGTTCTGCTGTAATATCTACATCGCCGAAGGTGATGTTTTCGGAAATGGTACCGTCGAAGAGGAAATCTTCTTGGAGGACGACGCTAATTTGTTGGCGCAAAGAGCCAATATCAGCAGTTTTTATATCAAAATCATCAATCAAGATTGAGCCGGATTGTGGTTGGTAAAGTCGTTGCAAAAGTTTAGAAAGGGTACTTTTACCAGAACCGCTGCGTCCCACAATTCCCACAAACATTCCTGGTTGCACAGTGAAAGAAATACCTTTCAAAACAGGTTCTTCTTGGTCTTCTTGATAGCGAAAAAACACTTTATCAAAATGTACATTACCCTTTAACGGTGGTAAAACGACACCAGAACCGGGTTCAGCTTCTGGGGCAAAATTAAGAATATCCCCCAGCCGATCCACAGATAGCAAAACTTGCTGGAATTCCTGCCAAAGCTGCACTAACCGCAGCAGTGGATCTGTCACCCTAGAAGCTAACATTTGAAAAGCAACTAATGCACCAATTGTCAGCTTTTGTTCGATGACGAGTCCGGCTCCAAACCAAAGAATAATTAAGTAGGAAAAATTCGTCAAAAAGTCACCGATGTTACTACCTATATTAGAAGTGGTAGAAGCTTTAAAACTGGTGCGGATGTAACGGGCAAACAAGCCTTCCCAACGTCGGCGGGATTTGCGTTCAGCAGCATGGGCTTTTACAGCATGAATTCCCGTGACTGTCTCTACTAAAAAAGATTGACTATCAGCACCGCGATCAAAAGTTTCATTCAGCCAACGGCGTAGTATCGGCGTTACCACTAAAGTTAAAGCAGCAAATAGAGGAATCACAGCCAAAGCCACCCATGTGAGGGTAATACTGTAAGAAAACATTAATGCCAGATACACCACTGAGAAAATACTGTCCAAAATGACAGTTAAGGCTGTACCTGTCATAAACTGACGAATATTTTCTAATTCCTGCGCCCTGGCAACGGTATCACCTACCCGCCGTGATTCAAAATAAGTTAAGGGTAGGCG
Source organism: Scytonema sp. PRP1 (assembly GCF_036697665.2). Classification (NCBI taxonomy): domain Bacteria; kingdom Bacillati; phylum Cyanobacteriota; class Cyanophyceae; order Nostocales; family Scytonemataceae; genus Scytonema; species Scytonema sp. PRP1. Next base: position 56,788 of record NZ_JBAHYJ020000030.1, read on the forward strand.
CATCAGTTGACGAAACAACTGAGAGGATAAACTCAAATCGAGACGGTTGGCAGTATGGGTAAAGATGAATAGCCGTAAAATGCCCAAAATTGCCTCAAAAAGAGCAACAATAAGGAGAGCGATCGCCATCACATCCAGAGTGCCACGGTTGCCGTACACCAATGCTCTGTCGATGATAAACTGAGTGATAATTGGCGTTGCTAACCCCAACAATTGCAGCGCAAAAGAAAGTAACAAGACTTCTCCCAGTAACTTGCGGTAGCGCCAAATCGCAGGGACAAACCAACTGAGGTTGAATTTCTCCTGCTTTTGAATTGGTTCGACTTGCCAAAGTTGCCCATTCCAATTTTCCTCAAGCATCTTTTGGGGAACGCTTTCGCAAGTTTGATTGAGGTTGGTGGGATTGGCGATAATTAAGCGATTACCCCTCATGCCATACACAACAATCCAGTCATGCTGCCACAGCAAAGCAGGAAAGGATAATGAGCGCAAATCATTCCAAGTCACTTGTAGCTGTCGCAGTTGCAGTCCGAGTTTTTCAGCAGCTTCCATCACATTATGGGGGTTTTGTCCCCGGAGTTGACGCTGTACAAACTCCAACTGGATGGGATTTTGTAGATATTGAGCTGCCATTGTTAAGCAAGCAGCCGCCGTGTTGGGACTTAAGATAAATGGATAACCTGATACTGGTTGCGGGAGACTAGCCTCTATTGGTTGATAGCGCGATCGCTCTTGCTGCCAAAAGCTCTTTAATTCTAAAGAAGAAGCTTGCTGCCACAGTCCTGCATTCCAGCGTACCACCTCCACATCTTTGCTAGATGCCACAGCTTTAAAATGTCCAGAAAGCTCTAGTAAATCCCCAAACGAATCTCCTGCTTTTAAAGTTGATGACTTAGGGTTTCCCTCTTCTCTAAGACGGACATTTCCCGAGGTAATTAAAAATTGGCTTCCGGGTTCATCTGTAGACCAAATTATATTTCCAGTCTGATAACGACGACTTTCTGCTTGATTTCTCAACTGGATTTGCTGCTCAGGAGTTAGCAAGCAAAAAGGCAACTCTTCCCAGCGTAAGTTCATGATTTATCACTAAAAATTCACCTGAAGCTTGACATTAATATTTTGAATTTTCTCTTCTAACCATTGCTCAAAAAGCTCATCTTCTAGTTCTTGTTTTAACTGTTCTTCTAACGAAGCATCTAGGAATTTTTCAACGCGAATTAAATACCACAGCCCCTCAACTTCCACTGGTCCTATCAAGTCTCCAGGATTTGCTAAATTAATAGCAGCCCTAAGTGCATCTGGCAATGTACCTTTACTAATTGCTCCCATCATGCCATTAAAAATCTGGTCATCTGCTATAGAATATTCCTGGACTAGTTGCTCAAATATTGCCCCATCTTCGATAATTTGACTTTTTAACTCTTCAGCAAGTGCTTGTTCTTCTACGACTAGGCGCGACAGCACTACCCGATCCAAAAATATCTTGCGTTCAATAAAATATTCCTGTATATTTTGCTCACTAACTTGAGTTTTCAGTTTTTCCAATTTGAGACTAGAAGCTATTTGGCTGCGAAAAGTAGGGTAATCTAAACCTTCTTGAGCTAGCCATTCTTGGAAACTTGCAGAGTCAGTAAGTTGATTATTTAATCGAAAATCAATCACGACTTGTTCGATTAAATCAGAATTAATATCAGTATCGTCTAAGGCTTGTAGTTCCTTTTCTAAGACGTGCTGACGCATAATCGCCCAAAGAACAGACTCAAGTTTTCCAGCAGACTCAAGGTATCTTAAGGCTTGCTCAAGAGAAATAGGCTGCTCGTCAGCGGTTAAAAATGGGCAGGACTCAAGCATTGATAAAGTTATAAAATCTGATAAAAATGTTAATAGCGTGGGTTAATATCTTTAACGTTAGCGCTAGTATCAAAACTCGACAACAATTTACTCAACAAAGTATTACTTCAGATAAATCAGCAAGTTTAATCCGGGAATTGTGCGAGAGAGAGTCCACAAAAGTAGCGTGATGTAAAGTATACCCAAAATCCACTGATACCAGGCAAGTGTGGTGATGATACCAGGAAGGTGTTCGTCTCGTAAGCGAATGTCATTAAAGCCTAATCTTAATAGGTTGTTGAGGCTAAAGTCGTAATAATTGAGCCAGTTCCAGCCGCTGTTCCACAACAGAGGCAAATATCGCTCACGAAACATTTGATACCTGGGTATCACTGGCAAACGCCCAATAAGTAATCGTAACTGCCGCAAAGTCCCATCTTCCGTGAAGTAGGAAACGTCCATCAAGTTGTGATAGCGCCCTTGTTGGTAAAGTCGGAATAATAATGCGATCGCCAACGGGAAGATAATAACGAAAAGACACGCTAGTGTTAGCCAAGGCTGTTCTCCTGTCCGAAAAATAGCAAATAAGCCAAACAGTGTTAACAGGCTAAAACTCGTCAGCATCCAAGTGGTTTCGTATGCTGTGGGAATAATTGGTACTGGAAGCAGGCGACGGAAACGATCAACAAGCCAAAACAGCAAACCGAAGAAGGCGATCGCAATCAACCCCACACCAATCACTAAGCAAAAATTCGTCCCATAGCCAGAAAGCAGAAGCAGTAAACTCAATGCCAACCAATTCCATGCTTGCAATAACCACCCAAATGGTGAGAGGGGTTCGCTGACAAATAAGTGCGAGCTTAGTTGGGTGTATGTTTCATAATCTATATACGGTAAAGTAAGTAGCTCAGTTTTATTGCGAAATAATTGTTGAAGACGGCGACGGGCGATCGCTTCTGCTTGAATTACCGAAAAACCCAGCTTTACCAAACCTTCTTGAGAAGCACTATTCAAATTCGTACCAACCAGATGACGGCTTAAATCCTGCAGTCGCAGCCGCTGCTTTGTGTACTCCAACTGATTCGCATCGCCAATTTGCTGCAACAGACGGAAATTTTGCCCTAAATTCCGCAAAACGCTTTGATTGCCTTGGAACCCAGACACCACAAGCATTTTACCAATTTGACCTGGATTGCCTAAAATTTTTGCTTGGTTAGAGTTAAAAATTAGACCAGAGACATTCAAATAAGCGTCCTTTGCAAATCCAGCATCGCTAAAATCTGCAGAATTGACAATGCTAGCGCTTTGCAGATTCACAAGTTGGTTAAACTGTGCTTCCCGCAAAGTTACAGCTTGCTCAAATGTCGCTTCTGTAAGGAAGAGAAACTGATTGAAAATACCTTTAGTAAACTGTGCTTGCTCGGAAAAATGTACATTAGAGAAATCAGCATTTCCTTGCCACTGCACGCGAGTAAATTTAGCCAACTTCTTAAAAATTGCTTGAGTGAAATTGGCTGTATCTCCAAAAGTGCTGTCTTGGAAATATGTGCTTTCCTGAAATTGCGTTTGTTTAAAATTAGCTTTATCAAAGAAGATACTGCCTAGAAACTGGCTTTCTTTCTTAAAAGTCGCACTGGCAAAGCTGCTTGCACGGCTGAATCTTGTTTCAGTCCAATTTGCCTGTTGAGTAAAAATAGCACCTTGAGCATCCACAGGCTGAAGAAAAAACGTATTGGAAAACTGCACAGTCCCATTGAAGCGAGTTTCTACCAGCGTCAACGAACCACGGAAAACACTAATTTCGGTGGATGTAGTTGACTTTGCTAAAAGCGATTTACAGTCTTTAGAACTAGGTAATGCTACAGCAAGTGACTGCAAGCAAACCTGGCGTAGACGTTCCAGTTGTTCTTGTTCAGTTGAGGTGAAAATAGGGGCGATCGCTTGAGCATACAGAGGTGTTCTCAAACCCAAATCGCTGCCAAAAAAATTTCCTTGAATGAGAGAATAACTCAAGTCTAAACCTAAAGGTTTTGAGCCTGCTTTTTGCAGTTCTTTTCCCAGAATTTGATAGAAAGCATCGCGAAAGCTCGCATTTTCCGGTTGTAAATCTATCACCATCTCTCGCAAATCTACTACGACATTGCCTTCACGAAGGATGGGCGTATGGAGTCGCTCTTGTAATAATTCTAGAGTTAAAGGAGTACGTTCTATTTGTGCAGGTGCGCCCCATGCGGCTAGGGGTTGTGAAAAAAAGAACAGCGCACATAAGATAATCAATAAACCAGCTTGTTTTAAGCACCCTACCCAAGATGAAAAAACCTCACCCCCCAACCCCCTCTCCGCAAGCAGAGAGGGGGAGGTATTTTTTCCTCTGTGTGCAACCATAGAGGGAGAGGTATTTTTTTCCCTCCTCGCTTGCAGAGAGGGGGAGGTATTTTTTCCCCTCCTCGCTTGCGGAGAGCAGCGCCGTGCGGGGGTTCCCCCCGTTGAGGCGACTGCGGAGGAGGGGTAAGGGGTGGGGTCATAATTTACCAAAATAGTTTTCGTATCACTTATCTCCCATTAGCAGAACAATTTTACCCGTCACTGACCCAGTTCCAAGCAAATGATGAGCTTTCGCTGCTTCTTCTAGTGGGAATGTCTCGCTAACTTGAATTTTCAACTTCCCTGCATCAATCCACTTAGCACACTGTTCTAAAATTTCTGCGTGATGCTGTTGCGCTTCCACAATTCCTTGCAACATTGGTGTCAGCATTAATTCCAAGCCAATGCGGAGATTACGCAATCTAGCAGCTTTCCAAATGGTGTTAGCGTCTGGTTCCAATATCGTCACTATGTCGCCATAGACTCGCACTGCTGGGAAAGTTTTATGAAAAGTCTCTCCGCCTACGGTGTCAAAAGCTAAGTCTACACCTTCCCCACCAGTCCAATCGAGTGCTGCTTGCACAAAGTCTGTTTCTTTATAATAGATGACATGGTCAGCACCCAGTTTTTGGACGAACTCCGCTTTCTCCCGAGTACTGACGGTTGTGCAGACATCAGCACCTTTGAGCTTCGCCAGTTGAATTGCTACATGACCGACGCCACCAGCACCTGCATGAATGAGAACTCGTTCCGCAGGTTCCAAGCGTCCCCGTTCGTATAAAGCTTCCCAAGCGGTAATTAAGACTAAAGGCGCTGCTGCTGCTTCTGCAAAGGATACAGACGCAGGTTTACGGGCAACAAACCGCTCGTCAATAGTGGTATATTCAGCATAATTGCCTTGGTGTGCGCCTAAGCCACCGTGACAAAAATACACTTCATCACCTACGCGAAATTGCTGTACGGCTGCACCCACCGCCTCGACAACACCTGCACCATCACATCCTAAAAATCGCGGGCATTTTGTCGGGGTAGAAAGTGCCACGTTGACGAAGTTTGGTGTCAATCGGATTAATGCCTGCTGCGCGTAGCTGTACCAAAAGTTCAGTTTCTCCTAGAGGAACGCCAGGGCTTTGCACATCCTGCACTTGCAGAACTTCGGGACTACCTGCTGCTGTCATTAAGACTGCTTTCATGACTTCCTCCTGGTGTGAATTCAGCTTGGTAATTGCATTTAAACTTTACCGTAAACAAGAGGGCGATCGCGTAAAGCACTGTCCCCCTGCTTTTTTTGAACCGCCAAGACGCCAAGACGCCAAGAACACCAACGAAGAGAGGAAAGAGGCATCACTGTGATGTTACATGATAAAGCAATACGCTTGCCGATAAGAGAATTTGCAAAAACGATAACCTTTGCGGTAGAGACGTTGTATGGAACGTCTCTACAGGTGTACAAGGGTGGACACTTCGTGCCCGCCCAAAGTCGCAAAGCGTCTCATCAAGGGAAGGGATACACTATCATAAAAAACCCTTAACTGAACGGTATTGCATGATAAAGGCGATTCTTACGCACTTCTAGAGAGATTATGGAAGTAACAAGCGTTCGCATTGCTGGTAGTAAAAGGATATTGCTTTTGGTAAGGTTATCTGTATCTTCAACAGAAATACTTTTGTGCTGCGTACCACCAGTAAGCTAAAGTTATGTAACAAATTTACTAGTTTTTAAGTATTAATTGTTACATAAATTTTGTAATGTATAGTTACAAAAGTAGGAGTACAAGTAAATTTATCAAAGAGGAATTTATGACCAAGCTCGCTACGGAGCAAATGCTTTACTTGCTTTATGCTGTTGCCTACTCACCAGAGGGTACAGTGACTAAAAGTGATTTAAGGGGCAGCTTACCCAAAGAACTTAAGAACAATGCGAATGTTATATATGACTTTTTACACAAACATGATTTGCGATAATCTCCCCAAAAAGGTCGATTGTCTGTGACAGAGCAGGGGATGAAAGCCCTAGTTGCTAATTTGCAAACTACTGATTACAAATTTGAATCTCAGAAAGGACCTAAAGTTCTAAACACTGTTCTACATTGCCTGAAATTGACAGCTGACAAAGACTATGTTTCTTCGCCTGTTGAAGACATGGACTTTGAAACATTCGTAGAAAAGTTTAAGAAACTATATTTTGCAGAAAGAAAGCAACAAGAATTGCGTGGAGTTGTTGCTATTCGGAGTGTAGAAATTTGTAAAAAGTTTATGGAACATAACTCTATCTCTAAATCACTATGGGATAAATATTTTGCTCAGCTTAAATCAACTGGTCAAATATTTGCCGTTACCGAAAAAGACGAGGAATTGATTCAGTGGGTAGAATAATTTATGCCAGAAGATGCAGGAAAGAAAAGGTTTATCAAAGACTTTCTTCAACAAGTAAGGTCAGGCGCTGGATTCATTGACGATATTAGAATTGAGCGAGTTGTTAGATATCCAGGATCAGATGGCGAAGGGTCTACTGCTCGAAGTCTGTCTGGACGACAGATATCCAATATAACCCAGATGCTTGAAGATGATCTAAGACATACCTTTGATGATGGCTACTTCACATTTAGATTTGTTGCTGCTCTGGTTGGTAGTGGTAAGACTTCCTTACTGACTTACTTGCATGAGTTAACCAAAACTCAGCCCACTTATCAGAATCATTCTATAGTCGTTCAGTTCCAACTTTCTGACATACCGATGGGAAGTGGTAGTCAGAGCTTTATCGACAAACTTTACTGCCATATCCTAGCCGATACATTCTGGGAGCTACTACACAATCCAAATTTAGCTTTGATTAGAAATGTTTCTGAACGCATTTTGAGCGATTTTTTAGAAAATACTGATGTTGCTCAACTGAAAGCAGCAACTAAATTGATGCCATTTCGTAGTAAGTTTAAAAATTATATCACCAAAGGTGTAGATGGGTTTGAAGAGTTTTTCTTTTATGTTATTTCTGAAGTATCTGACGTTGATCCAAAGTTTAGTTTTGTTTATCTTACAGATGAGTTAGATGCTCTAGAAAAATTTCCTAACGAAATCCAGGAAACAAGGCTACTTTTTAAACAACTGATTAGAAGGGCATTTCAACAATTTAAATCAAAAATTCGCTTGTTAATATATTTAGTTGGGACATCAGGGAATGTAGGAAGTTTTATTGCTGGGGATTCTGTAATAGAGAGCCTTGTAGGGGAATTAGTTATCAATTTAAACAAGGGTTATAGCAATGAGTTCGACCTGATAAGAGCAAAAATTGAGGAACGGATTCAAGGAGCTTATAAGGGATATAAATATTTTGACCAAGCATGGCAAGAAATTCAAAATATACGATTAAACCCTACTAATACATTGAGGGAGTTTTGCCGGGAATATGCTACCGAAGTGCTGGAAATACATGAAAAGTATTTTAAGGAAGCCCCCGAGCAAGTCTTTGAAGGAAATGCCCGCGAGTTAGTAGAAGCGGAATGTAAACAACTGTGGGGAAAATATTTGAAACAGGCTGCATATAAGTTGTCAGCAGTTTCAACTACAACCGTGCTTGAAGGTCATGCGTTTGACTCCTATGTGGAATTGTTACACAACGGTATTTCTGTAGCAAGAGCCTTTGGCGAAGCTAAGAACTATGAGCTTTTGAGCGAACACTTACAAACGTTTGAGGAATGGTTAAACGATGTTAAATTTAATCCATCCCGCTCTAATGGGAACCCACCTGATATAGCTTTTATGATTGCTCCTTCATGCCCATCTCTTTTGCAAAGAAAGCTAGAGCTTAAAAATATTCAATTTATCCAAGCTGATAAAGTTACCAAATCTGCAGAAGAAGGTTCAACATCACAGTTACAGTCACCTGCTGTCAATATCAATACAGCGGACAAAGCTTCACTAATTGCTGCTTTTCAGGGTACAAGAGTAAAAGAACAAACTATTGATAAGCTTATAACCCGCAGACAAAGAAAGATATATCTAAATCTGGATGAATTAGCATCTGACCTAAAATTTACCGTAGCAGTTAAGCAAAGACTTCAAGGAAAAGTTAATCAAGGCAATATTTGCTTTTGAGCAGAGGCACAATTGTCAGTGGCAAATGAAAGTGTGCGATCGCATTGTTTACCCCTCTTCACCGATATCGCACCCCTTGCCACCTGTACTGCGCCCCTGCATCAGTTCCAAAAATAAAAGCCGTGAAACAAAAAGTTTCACGGCTATTGATGTGGTGTGAGGAGCTTAACTAAATATCATCATAACGGTAACTAACCAGTATAAACACGCTCGTAACAATTTTGGTAACAAAAATTTTTTGGGCGTATTCACGCGCTTCCTCTCGTATAGCAGACTAGCGCCTTTGCGTAAGTTCCCTAGGCTTGCTAGTATCTGTTGACATTTGATGAAAAAATAAAAAACCGTGGAAGCTCAATTGAGTCCACGGTTATAGGTGTGGTGTGAGGAGACTTAACTTTGATTCATCATAAACCTATACGAGCGTTAGTAAAGCGCCGGTAACAGTTTTGGTAACGACATTATTGTGAACGAGCACAAGTGAGTTGGTGAACGCCTTTCCTAAGCAATTATACTAGAACATCGATTCACTAATCATAAACCTAACCCCCCAGCCCCCTTCCCTATAAGGGAAGGGGGAGCCAAATTCCCCTCCCCTCGTAGGGGAGGGGTTAGGGGAGAGGTTCTTCCAAAGATTACTGAATTGATGTTCTAGGACTTCACACCAAAGCGCCACCACAACTGGAACCACTACCAGCCGTACAACCATAACAATAAGCTGCTGTTTGTACCTCACCTATCAAGTCCAAACGATCAGCTTCCAGCAATTTGGCAACAGTGATGTTTTCCCCGCCGCGAGTTTTCGCAGGTAAATTCATCATTTGGTTGAAGTCGCAGTCATACACATTACCCAGATAATCAATTGAAATCTCATCCCGACACATCAAATGTTCAACTGTTCCCGTATTGAAATGAGACTCTAAAAACTGCAAATAAGGAGCATACAATTTTTTCCTTTCTAAATACAGTTTTGTTCTTCCAACTGGTATGTTGGTGATGGTGAAGAGGTTGTTAAAACTAATATCAAAACTTTCTTTCAAGTACTGTTTGTAATCTCTTTCCAGCTTAATTTGGTCTGGCGTTTGGGAAAATTTCTCAGTTGTAGGCAATTGTGGATTATAGACTAAATCCACAATTAAATCTGGCTCTTTGCCATAACCCAGTTGATTCAGCCATTGCAGCGCTTTGATGGAACCATCATATACGCCTGTACCACGCATTTTATCTACATTATCTTCTAAATAGCACGGCAGAGAAGCAACAACCCGAACCTTGTGTTTAGCGAAGTATTCTGGTAAGTCGCCAAATCCTTCTTCAAAAAAGATGGTCAAATTAGACCGCACAATCACCTGTTTATCATTTGCTCTTGCTGCTTCTACCAATGGCTTGAAACCATAATTCATTTCAGGTGCGCCGCCAGTCAAATCAACAATCTTAATTTCTGGGAATCTCTGAATTATCTCAATCAATTGTTGGCAAATTTCTGGAGAAAGTTCTTCTGTGCGTTTTGGTCCCGCTTCTACATGGCAATGGCTACACGCAAGGTTACAGCGCTTACCTAAATTAATTTGTAAAACAGTGATTCCTTTTTTTGTTAAAGGAGACGCAAGTTTTTGTTGGAAAGGCGTGAGCGCTGTTTGAATCATTATCTAACTTGTGAAAATGCAAATTATAAGGTCTGTTTAGCACACATTGGAGGAGGCGAAGCCTCCAAACCCTCGTTACCAGGTTCAACCTGGTAACGAGATATTAGAGGATGTTTGGAAAGTGCCGTATTGTACCAAAATTTATCGATGCTCCCCTAAATCCCCCTTAAGAAGGGGGACTTTTACCCTTACAAAGGTAGGTATTTTGTATTTGGTCATTTTTTGACTATTTCAGCCAATTTAAAAATCCTGAAACGACCAAACCACGTTAAATAGTTGAGAAAATTCTCAACTATCTTCGAGATTTCAAAAAACCTACCCTTGAAAGGGACTTTTACCCCCCTTTTTTAAGGGGGCAGGGGGGATCAAGTAAAATATTTGATACTTCTCAAACATCCTGTTAGAGCCTCTGGCTCTTGTTGGGTGCAACATCTGATTTAACGCAGTGTAACGCACGCTACAAGGTTAACAACAACCGCCGCCGTTGTAGTGCCAGGTTGAATCAGTGATCATGATTTTATCTGGCATGGAATCTGCAAGTTTTGCAGCCGTTTTATCACACACTGATGCTGGAATTCCACGGGGAAGAAAATGACCTGCTTCATCATCAAAAAATGGTTCAGACCCAGCATAAATGGCTGTTTTTCCTGTGAATACACAAGCACCATCTTCAGGAATTGGAACTTTGAAAGCCACAGAATCTAGACTTTCTAAAAGTAGATTTTCTTCTAAGTTGTAAGTCTGGGAATCGAGCAAACGGTAAGGACGGCGATCGCGAATTTCTACTTGACCAAATCCTGCACTTATGATACGCTGAATATACTCTTCATAAGTGAGTGCGCCTGATAAACACATTGCTCGCAACTGCTCATCTTTTCGCAGATGTTCTGGAATGGGACGAGTCGCAATTGGATCACTCATCTGCAATCTTCCCCTGGTTTTAACACCCGATAAGCTTCTTGCAAAGCACGAGTTAAATCTTCTGGTTCAAAGATATTGAAAAGGCAATTTTGCGCCACGATATCAACAGAATCATCAGGAACAGGTAAGTTAAAAGCATCGCCTTCCCGAATTTCTACAAAGCTGGTATCAAACCAAGGGTTTTCTTTGGCAGCAATTTCCAAGTTACGTGCAGCGGCTTGACGCATTTCAAGCACTGGGTCAACAGCAATCACAGCACCGGGACGTCGAGAAAAGTAGGCAAATTGCAAAGCTTCTAATCCACCACCAACTCCAACGTACAGCACTGTGGGTTGATTTCCAAGTTCGGTGGGGTGAACGGTGGTACCGCAACCATAATTCATTTCCTGCATCTTACACGGAATGTTCAACCCTGGTAATTGCAGGGGTGTGCTTTGCACACAACAAAGTCCTACTTGGGGTGTTTGGGCGACTTCACTGTAAAACTGCGCCGCTGTCTCGAGATAACTCATCGCACTCCTGAAGTTGTCTACGGTTTTTAAGTGTAGCGGTAACTAAATGAGTGATTGAATACCAGATGGGTGATTTAATGATTCGCCTCTAGTTTGAGGTGTAAGTAGCGAATCTAAATCTTAATCTAAACCTTAATAATATTGGAGTCGCTTATAAAGCCGTAACCCCAAGCTTGTTTTAAGCTGAAAATCGTCTAATTTGCATACCATATTTCAATGAAATTCTTGTGGGGTGGGCATCCTGCCCGCCCAAATTGTGCAAATTAAAGGCACAACAGCTTAAAATCCAGTAGTGTGTCATGAGTTGTCCGGGATGGACGAGTAAATACTCCTTTGACCCAAGCTAACCCAGCCCTTTTACTCTACAAAATCTTCTGGAACTGGGTTAGAACTTGTGCTTATGAAACGGATTGTGCAAGTTCATGGTGGAATGCTTTTGATAAAATCAAATTTTATGAAAGGTACTACGCTGAGCGTGCCATTACCTATAATTGCTGCCTATGATTGCAGTATGATATCACTACTACACTTAACTACTAGCAATAAGCTGTGACGTCTTCACCGCATTCGTCAGCAAGATAACACAAAGCTCTGAAACGCAGACTCACCACTTCTTCATACAAAGGATTTAACTTACACATAGGTGGAATGTGAAATAGCTTGCGACCAAACATTGTAATATCACGCTCGAAAGGACACTGTGCGGGGATCAGCTTGCACAAGGAATGAGCTAATTTGGGGTTATGAATTTCTATCGAGTCCAACCATTGACGAATCGGGTGGAGTAGGTTGTTTTGTGTCCGGATTTGAGTAAAGCTAGTCATAATTACTTACCTCTTCATGGAAAATTTCAAATTTGGTTTTTGTTTGTTAGGTTTGAACCTGTTTCTATGTATTTCTTAGGGTCGGTTTGACTATCTTATGCAGTTGTGTCTGGTTTTTTGTTCTCTTTTTTGGGAACACTTTTAACTACAAACACCAGTCCCGGTGTTCCGGATCATTCTCCAGATATTTTTGCTGTATGTAAATTTTCTGTACTCAAAAGGCGCAAGCAGGCTTGAGGGCTTGCATTCATGCGCTGTAGCCCCTCAATCACTAACCACCACCTAACCGCAGCCGTAGCCACCACAATAAAAATGCATAAACCAGTTAAGCTACCCCTAACGAACAAGAGATAGCACGTACCCCGTTATCCTTGGGCGGGGTTCCCTGATCCACACACTTGCCCAAACCCCTTTTGTAGTCATGCCCCACAACACGCGTTTCTTGTGGGGCTTTTGTTGTCCGGTGTGGTTGTAAGGTGGTGTGGCGGTTGTGTGGCGGAGCAGTCGCGCGGGGAAGTTGGGTACTAAAGGACCACGTCAGTACGAACCTTCACTGTAGAAAAATTCATAAAATTTATTTAACAAATTTATGTGTATTAGGGCTTGTAATTCTAAGAAAATGCGTGGATCTTCATGGAGGTGAGATCCGAATAAAAAGTAAAGAGGGAGTGGGAACAACCATTACGGTGAGACTACCAATGCACCCACCTGGGAACAGTGAAGAGTGAAGAGTGAAGAGTGAAGAGTGAAGAGTGAAGAAAATTTTTTACTCATTACTCAGCACTCGTAACTCATAACTCTTTATTTAGGTTGAGGATTTGGTGTAGGACAAGCTTTCTTAACAAAATCACACTGATAAATGTAAGGTTCCTGCCAACTCAGAGGAATTTCTAGTAAATCTCTCGTTCCGGTCATTCCTTGTCCGATAAATAGTAACAAGGCAATGCTATTTAAAATTGTGTGGACGATGCGCCAGCGATTCGACCTATCTTTATAAATATCAGGAACAATTGCTAGGGAAAAAACCATCAGCAAGGCTGCGGCAATGCCAAAGTAATAATGCGACCAATACCACTCATTTGTGCGGCGAAATACTCCATCCTGACAGCCGAGAATCACTAAACCTGCACCCGTTAAAGTGGCAAAAACTCCCCGCCACAGTGCCTCCTTAGCTCGATAAAGTAATACTAAAGAGGCAATAGTGGCAGCAAACATCAAAAGAATAAAAATGACTTGGAAAATCTCTTTATTCCACAATTGATTTTTGATAATATTTTTGCCAATTGGGTAGGATAACCCTACTAAAGCCAATCCGACAACTGCACCCGTTAGCCAATTTCCTAATCGCCTGTGTTCTACCCCCACAACGGCGGGAATTTTACTTTTTCCAGAATCTAAGGTTTGCAGGCGACGCTGGCGTGTAGACCAAGCAAAATTAACCACCATTCCAATCAGGGGAAAGACAAAAAAGACTGCGATCGCTGGATGGATAAGACCAAGAAAATCTGCAAGTTCCATAAAACACCTGTTTGCACAAACCTGGTTTGACTCAAAGAATTTCTGCGTTTTTACAGAAATACAAAACCGAAAAAATTATCATCAAAGACTCAACTTTGCGTAGCCAAACGTAGCATTGAACGCACGACACCATATCGCTACAGACTTAAAAATCTCTACAGACTTAAAATCTGCCAGTTTCACATTTTGAGGTATGACATAACGTTGAGTACCTCTGGTTTTTTGTAAGCAAGCAATACTTACGTAATCTTTCTCTTTTATACCGCATACTGCCGATGTTACATCTGTGGGACAGCGTAAGGTCAACATAGCGACAATACCAGGCAGTGCCAAATACTTCAACTTCATCGGTTTGGAATCCTCACATCCATCTTTAAGGGATTTCCAAGAAATAAATTATCCATCTTGTGGGGTGGGCGTCCCCGCCCGCCCTCGATCTGAACGGGCGAGACGCCTGTTCCACAAGAGATTTTTGGATACTTTTTTATTTGGAAATCCCTAAGGACAATTTAAACCGTCTTTCGGTGAAGCTAAATGAATTTAGGCTGAGAATTTCTTAAAAACTGGCGCTGTGCCAACGCAAATTTTTAATCCGATTTTCATCTTCCAAGCACAATTTGCGTTTAACCTTAATTCTAAAGGCGAAACACTATTTACCAAATCTTAACAATTTGATATAAGTAGTTGTGTAAACTTGTAAACTTCGCTAACTTTCCATTGTTGAATGTTGTTTTTGATAAACCATGCAACTGTCAAGCCTTAGGCAATACAGGCAAGAATGAAAAATCATGAATGCTAGGTGTGGTTTTAAAGGAGTATAAAAATGACCATTACACAGTTGAAAAAAAATGTAAGCCGTCTTCGCCAACGGCGTTTGGTCAAGAAACTCCGTTCTAGATCTTGGCTTCAATTACGAAAAGCAACACTGTTTCTATTGAGCATCGTTTTTTTATTCAGCATTATTGTAGGTGCATGGTTTGCTGGTGAAGACACAATTAGTGGAATTTTTGCTCAGATTCATCTGTTCCAAGAAAACCCACCAATCTGGCTAGAAGTGCCAATGGTGAGGGGAAAATATTTACTAGCACCCACGGTAGCACTGTTGCTAACTGTGTTACTGGTTATGAAAGTCTCTCCTCAGCCTCGTGTTTGGTCACAACGGCTCGTTGTCGGAATTTTAATTATCCTAACTTTAAGGTATATTTTGTGGCGATCGCTCTCTACCTTAAATCTTGTCAATCCCCTCAATGGCGTTTTTAGTCTAAGTTTATTCTTGCTGGAAATGTTAATGCTCTTCGGTGGCACTATCCAGCTATTTTTGATGTTAAATATCAAAGACCGTCGCCGCGAAGCAGATGAGAAATCCGTTGCTGTTATCAATGGTGATTTCGTTCCATCTGTTGATATCTTGATACCAACATACAATGAACCTGCTTTTATTCTCAGACGCACAATTATCGGTTGCCAAGCCTTAGAATATGCCAATAAGAGAATTTTTCTTCTCGATGATACAAGGCGTCCAGAAATCAAAAAATTGGCTTTTGAGTTGGGATGTGAGTATGTAACGCGACCAGACAACAGTCATGCCAAAGCAGGAAATTTAAATCATGCTATTGCCAAAACTCATGGAGAATTCATTGTTGTTTTCGATGCTGATTTTGTTCCTACTAAAAACTTTCTAAGTCGTACAGTTGGTTTCTTTCAAGATGAAAAAGTAGCACTTGTACAAACACCCCAAAGCTTTTACAATGCTGATCCCGTAGCACGTAACCTTGGCTTAGAAAATATTCTTACCCCAGACGAAGAAGTGTTTTATCGCCAAACTCAAGCTATTAAAGATGCGGCAGGCAGTATGGTTTGTTGTGGGACTTCCTTCGTTGTTCGACGCAGCGCACTCTTATCAGCAGGAGGTTTTGTTACCGAGTCTCTGAGTGAGGATTACTTTACTGGAATTCGGTTGTCTGCCAAAGGTTATCGTTTGATTTATCTTAATGAAAAACTCAGCGCTGGTTTAGCAGCAGACAATATTGCTGCTTATGCAACTCAAAGATTACGATGGGGACAAGGCACACTTCAAGCATTTTTTATCAAATCCAATCCTTTAACAATTCCTGGACTAAGCCTAATTCAAAGATTGGCTCATTTAGAAGGATTGCTGCATTGGTTTGGCGCTATTTCCCGTGTTTCTTTTCTCCTCATGCCTTTAGCTTATTCATTTTTAGGCGTGATTCCTGTTCGGTCAAACGTAGCAGAGTTGTTGTATTTCTTCCTGCCTTACTACCTCGTAAATTTCACTGTATTTGCTTGGTTAAATTACCAATCACGCTCAGCTTTTTTATCTGATATTTATTCTATCTTGCTGTGTGTTCCTACAGCATTGACTGTCATACAAGTCATGGTAAATCCTTTTTATAAAGGGTTTAAGGTGACACCGAAAGGAACAGCAAGTAACCGATTTTCTTTCAACTGGAACCTTGCCTTACCTCTGATAATTTTGTTCATCGCTAATGCCTTGAGTTTATGGGAGAATGTGGGAATGTGCATCGACAAAGGTGCATGGTCTTCCACAGTCTCTTCAGAAGCTGCTCTACAAATTAAAGGTATCAGCCTAGGTTGGTTATGGAGTGCCTATAATTTGATTATGATTGGCATAGCTATGCTGATTTTTCTGGATGCTCCTAAACCAGATGTTTATGAATGGTTTGACTTGCGGCGAGTGGTGCGCTTAAGTATTGGCAAGCAAAGTTTTTGGGGAGTAACTACAATGATTTCTGAGGTAGGTGCTGAAGTTGCTGTTACGCAGAACCCTCCTACTCATTTATCAAAAAATACGCCTATTAAACTAGAAATTGTAGAGGAGAATTTACAGCTTGAGGCAAACATTGTCCGTACTGGTTTTAAAGATCAATTTCCGACAGTGCGAGTGAAGTTTGAATCAGTCAGTTTGAATCAACATCGTCGTCTTGTGGAAATGTTATTTTGTCGTCCGGGACAGTGGAAGCGCAACAAGACACCAGGAGAATTTAGTTCGTTATTGTTGATATTCAGAATTTTGCTGAAGCCGCGAATTCTCTTTAATAGAAAGGTAGATGTGAGTGCAGTTGCTGTTTCTCAGGTTTAAACACGTCCACAGATTTGAGGATGGTTTCAGATTCCCGACTTCTTGAAGAAGTCGGGAATCTTGTTGTTCACGAATAGTTTAAGATTGCTATATCACTTCTTAATCCAATACGGTTCAGTTAGTGGTGTTTAGTTTTGTTAAGATCCCCCAACCCCCTTAAAAAGGGGGCTTAGTTCCCTGCTTTTTAAGGAGGGCTAGGGAGGATCAATCCTTAACTGAACTGTATTGCTTCTTAATCTGCCAAAGTCTCGCCTCTGGAAAGACTTGGACAAGCTGTCCTTGTTCTGGCTTCAGACTTTCAACAAATTTTTTAGAGGGTCGAAACACAAAAGGTTCTATGCTATCTGGTAATAAAGATTTGACATTTTCTAATTGCGGAGGTTGACTCAGCAGCAACAGTGAGACATCGTCATGCAGCAGGTAACTCATGGAAATCAAATCGCCTGTGTTTGTATAGTCATCACCAATTTCACTAATGACTATTGCAGATGAAGTGGCATTTATGCGCCGAACAACTTCAGCATTGAAGTAACTTAAATCTCTGTTCCACCAAGAATCGGAGAAAGCGCTGACTGTGCAGGATGCGATCGCTCCACTCATAAGCAGCATCATAACACCGCGCCAGACTCGGCGTCCATCCAGAATTTTAGTTGCCAATAAGTAAGCAACAGCTAGTTGTATTCCTGGGTAGCAGGATATCAGGTAGCGGCTAACTGCAGAACGTTTTCCTCCTAACAGCAAGTCTGGTAACACCAACATGAAAAAAGGCACAAAAATTGAAGTCAGGATAAATAGCCAGGTTCCTCGACTCGTGCGACGGCATAATGTATATATTGCGATTCCTATAACTAGGATAACTGTCAATCGCAGCAGATAAGTCCAGACACTGTCAAAGCCAAAGTCTAAGTCTAAAAACAGGGAACTAAAGCTGAGAATCCACAACTTTACAAGGTAGATGAATTCCACATTGACTCTAGTCCAATCTGTTGTGGCAGATGCACGTTGGTAATTAGTAAACAGTACAATTATCCAGGGAAGATACAACAGAAGCGAACAGAAAACTGCCAGAAAAAATTTGATAACTGCTTGCAAAGCTTTTGGTGCTTCTTGCTTTTTTCCTGTAATTAGTAACAGCAGGACATAGACTCCCTCACCAACTACTGTTAAACCAAAAAAGGGATGAGTATACCAACCTATCGTGTTTGCCAAGGTAAACAACGCCCAATTTTGCCATGTTGGTAAACGTAAAGCCCGAAGTAGCAAAAAACTACTGCCAATCACAGCAGCAGTTAACAAACTATACTGCCTTGCTGTTTGAGCAAACAGGATATCAAAGGGAGATATAGCTAATAACGCTGTTGCTAGTGTTGCTACTATACGTGAGGCAAAAAGTTCTTGTGCCAAACCATACATCAAGGGCAATGCCAACAAGCTAAATAACACTGGCAAAGCACGCGATGCAGCCAGAGAACTGCCGAAAGCTTGCATCCAGAACCTTGCTATCAAAAAGTACAAAGGTGGATGCTGTGGATCTTCTATTGCTAGAGATTTGATTGTGTCTGCTGGAGTACTCCCTGGTTTTATCTGCTGATATTTCTGTAACTGTGGTGCTGGAACTATGCGATTTTGAAAAAGTTCTTGGTCTATTTCGTCACGTGTGAAGCCTGCTGCTCGCATCGATGTATAGACTTCATCGTGCCAGTAAACTTTTTTATCAAGATTAAAGAAGTGAAAGAATCCACTCACCACCAATAGGAAGATAATGATAAACCGTAACCATCTTGAAGTGAGTATCGAATACTTCATCAAAAGGTTCTCCAAAAGTTTTTTAAAATTACATAATCAGAAATCAAGTTAATCTAGTAACCAGACTCGAAAGATATAAGTCTATAGCGGTTCGGGAGTTGAGTGCAATACATCAAGTTAGGAGAACCACAGATGGACACAGACGGACACAGATAAATAATTACTTCATCTAAACCAGAAGCGCTATATCTCATATTTAGGGACTTCCAAATAAATAAAAAAATATCCAACTTTTTCTTGTGGGATGGGCCGGACAGCCCGTCCTATAAACTGGGCGGGCGGGGACGCCCAACGCCAGTCGCCTCTGTCCGGAAAGCCGTCATTCGCGCTGGCTCCCCCACAAGATGGATAATTTATTTCTTGGAAATCCCTTAGCTGTAGTTCACGATATCTCTTACCAAAGTCTATATTTAGTATTTAGAACCACACCACAGATAAACACAGATGAATTATCTGCGTCCATCTGTCCCTACCCTGCGGGATGCCGTCCAGAGAGCGTCTACGCTTCGCTCGAGGGCAAGGTTTATCTGTAGTTTCATTTTTATGTTCTTGACTTTTACAAGAGGTTTATTATTGATAAATATGGATTTGAAGGATTATGTTACCATGAAAACTAGATTTATAAATAAAATTTTAAATACGTAGGGTGTGTTAATGTAATGAAACACACCACTATCAAATTTTTTAGGCATATTTTTTACTGAATGAAAGTTTGGCTACTTTCCATAGTGAGTAATATTTGTCACCGTAAGCTCTATTGATTTTAAACTTATACTTCTTTTCAATTCCTTTACGTAAAGTACTTGAAGGGTTCAGTAAAAAAACATCCGTGAAACCTTTGGGAATTGTGGGAATATTTTTGTCCTTCACCAACAAAAACCGCACTTTTGGCTCGACAAGGTAACTAAGAGAAAATACATTTCCATAATTAATGCCAAAAGAATCACTAATCAACAGTGGGCGAGAAGCCTGATTGACGATTGTGGCAACTTGTGGGTTTCCAGAACTAACACCCTTACTTGACCAAGTTTCTGCTTGGGAACTCACTGCACAAGAAACTACACCACCCATAATCACCACCACTAATACCGTCTGCCAAATTCTCCGGAGTAAAATAATCCCATCATATAGCTGATAAGCGAACAGATAAGTGACTGCTAGTTGAATACCTAAAAAAGAAGGTATTAAATACTGCTCTGCTGTTGAGCGCGTCCCTCCAAAAATAAAATCTGGCAGCATTAAAGGTATTGCTGGTACAGTAATTAATAACACGATAAATAACCATATTTTTGGGTGGGTTGTACGACAAAGAATATAAAGTGAGTATCCCAGTAAGATTAAAAAAATATAGGAAATTGGATAGCTGAGGGGATTTTCTAAGCCAAAGTTTAAATCAAAAAAAATACGGCTTAAGTTAATTAGCCAAGATTGAATTAAAGCCAATGGTGATAATTTTCCTGTTGTTCCTGCTGTTTTACGATGAAATTGCAACAGGTTGGTAAGAATCACTAAAATCCACGGAGTAAAGGCTAAAAAACCTGTAAGTGATGCTAATGTGTAAATTTCGACTTTTTTAGTCCAGCGAAATTCTGTAGTTGCCATGACATAAATTCCATGAGCAACCGCTACGAATCCACTTAACAAAGATGTATAAAGACTGAGTGCTAAAGTGAGTGTATAAATTCCCCATGCCAAGGTGCGATCTGGTAATCGCTGTTCTGATTCTAGTCGCAAAGCTCGCAGCAAAGAAGCGCTGGAAAGTAATATCGTGACGATCCAAAGAATATATTCCCGTGCTTGTTGGGCGTAGATGAGATGAATGGGGGAAATTGCTATAAGTGCGATCGCCACAAATGGTACTGAGAACGGCACGTTAAATAATTCTCGACACAGCCAATAAAAGCAGGGAAATACTAACAAGCTAATAATGACAGACAAACTTCTGATAGCTGTTACCGAAGTGCCAAAGATTTGCGCCCACAATCGTGCTATAACGTAATAAAGCGGTGGATGGTGAGGGTCTTCTATTGCTAAAGATTTAACTGTATCACCTAAATTTTTATCAGGATTAATACGCTGGAACTTAGCAAAAGCTTCCTTATTAACGACACGACCATTAAAGATTTGCCGCCTGACTTCTGTCGTTGTATAACCAGAAATCCGCAATGAAGTGTAAGTTTCATCGTGTCCATAAACTTTGCCGTCAACGTTGAAGAAGCGAAAAAAGACACCTAGCACCAACACCACGACAATTAGAAACCGCAACCAATTTGGAGCGAGTTTGATATGGCGCATAATTTGGTTTCTAAATAAGTTGTTAAAATCACCCAGTTAGATGAACGAACTGGAAGAGCTTTGCTGACAATCGCCAAGCGTAGTTTGACAGTAACCTGATTTAGTACTTTGGCGAAGAACATCTTATCTTTATTTAATTTAAGAGCGCCGTCGCAGTTTACTCCATTTGACCAAAATAAGTGCGATCGGCGCTTCGCCGCAGCGCTTCGCTATCGCCATCTGCTATCCTTAGGCAGTTATCAGGATATCGCGATCGTCAGCGCGGCAAATTTCCTCGCTTTGGTTTCTCATGCTTGATTTTAAAACACAGGCTAGGGCGATCAATCGCATTAATGCTGAGTGTCACACAAAAGCGCGATCGCATTCTACCCCAGTTGACCAAAACAAGTGTGCCATACGCAATCCTTTTGAGTTTGTCCGTGCTTTCTTTGGGGATTGTCAGCCTGCAACTAATGCAGGCTCAACGTTTTGGAAATATCATCAGATACACCAACCACCCCAACCACCCCACCCCCAAACCTAACTCAAAAGTTGCAGCCAAAATTAGAAAGGTGTGAAATCGGCTGAAGGACTTTAGTAACCTCTTCCTAGCCTCAGCCAAATCCCTACTAGCCCCAACCACAGCCCCAGCCACAGCGGTAACCACAGCGTTAGCCACAGCCCCACCCATAGCCACAGCCATAGCCACAGCCACAGCCCCACCCATAGCCACAGCCACAGCCACACCCATAGCCACATATCCACTCACAGCCCCAGCCACAGCCACACCCATAGCCACATATCCACTCACAGCCAAAACCCAAAGGGGGGCAGAGTTATAGGCTAAGAGCAAGCCTATTACTACGTAGGGAATGAATACTGTTATTAGCGACTTCCAAGGGATAATTCTTGTGCTTCGGGTATCGGGTTCGCTAGGCGGTTCTAACAACTTCAGCCACTCCTGCATTGACTGAGGGCGATCGCTTGCCTCAAGTGACATCCCTTGGAGAATTGCCTCATTTACGCGATTGCTGATCCGCCGATTAAGCTGCTTTGGTGGTACTAATCGCTCGCCTTCTTTTCTTTCTAAGGCATTTGGAGGCACTTTTTTAGTTACCATAAAATACAGCGTTGCCGCTGTAGCATAAACATCCGAATATTTTCCCCGTTTATGGCGTTTGAAATGCTGCTCATAGGGCGCAAAGCCCTGAGATACCACTTCTGTATGAGTTTGTGTGTGGTTATGGGTAAACTCCCGTGCAGCGCCGAAATCGATTAAGACAGCTTCAGAGCTATTAGAGCGCAGCATAATGTTGCGTGGTTTCACATCCCGATGCAACAAGCCATTCTTGTGAACCTCAATCAGCGCTTCACCAATCTGCCTAATGTAATGTAATGCATCGGCTTCCGACAAAACACCCTGCTTGTCAACGTAACTTGCTAAAGTTTCCCCAGAGATGTACTCCATCACCATGCACCACAACAGCCCCTCTAGGAATAAGTCGTGAACCGATACAATATGGGGATGCTTACATTGCTGGAGCCTTCGCGCCTCATTTTCAAATTCTTTTTGGCATCTGGCAAAGTCAATGCTATCTTGCACCATTTTGTTCACGGTTTTGATAGCAACCAACTGCCTGCTGCTAGTTCTGGCTAGATAGGTAATGCCAAAGCCGCCCCTTCCTAGAACCTTTTCAATTATGTACTGACCTCCTTGCAACCGCTTACCTTCTACCCATTCCATAACCAAATTTGTTTAAATAACTGATTTTATGGTATGACCCTGCTTTTATAAAGAAAGAGCTACCGTTTTGTTGGTTTTGTTGGTACTTGTGGCGTAGCGGCTGGTGTTGGATTGGAAGAAGGCGGAGAGGGAGGTTTCAAGTAAGTTATCAAAGCCATGATTGCAGCCAACAGTCCTGCTAACGCTGCCAATGCCGTCCAAAAAGTCATTGCATCCCATTTCCACATCTTTGCAACTGGAAGTGGCGGTTGGCTAGGAGCAATAATTGTCAATCCTAATAAATCCAGCCATTCCCGCACCGTCTGAGGGCGGTCTTTGGCTTCTAGCTCCATTCCTGCAAGAATGGCTCGATTGGTGCGATCGCTAATCTGAGGATTCATTTCCTTAGGTGGAACTAAACCAGCATTGGCAAACTTGCGCTCTTTAGCACTTGTAGGCAATTGTCCCGTCAAGAGAACATACAGCGTCGCCGCCAGAGAATAAACATCCGTAAACGCTCCTCGTTTGCCGTTGCGTAAGTACAATTCAGGTGGGGCAAAACCCTCAGCGGCATCACCAGCACGGGTCATAGTTAGATCGTGGTCAAATTCCCGTGCTAGCCCAAAATCAATCAACACCGCTTCTGATTTAGCGGTTCGCACCATAATATTTTCTGGTCTAACATCCCGATGCACTAAATTATTACTGTGAACTACGCTCAACGCCTCGCCTATTTGCTGGATATAGCGCAGCGCCTCTGCCTCTGGCAATTTAGCTTGGGCGCGGTGAGCTAGATTCGTCCCCTCAATGTACTCCATCGCAATGCACCACAGCCCTGCCTCTTGAAAAGGCTCCTCAACCTCAACTATGTGGGGATGTTTACACATAGCTAGTTTGAAGGCTTCTTCGGCAAAATTGCGCTGCCACCTCTCGAACTCTGAGGGATCATTTAGCACCTGCTCGTTGAGAGTTTTGATTACATGACCATTGCCATTTCTATCCCTAGCCAGGTAGGTAATGCCAAAGCGTCCCCGCCCTAAGTCAGTCTCGATAGTGTACTTGCCACCCTTCAACTTTTGCCCAGTATTCAAAGCCATTGTTGACAACAACCAGCGCTTGCGTTAATTCTGACACAAAAATATTTAGCAAGGCTTGATAGTGTGTCTCTTTGTGTCTTTGTACTTTGCTAGTGAAATTACGGGTGAGCAACTATACAACACAATTAGATAGCGAGCTTGCTACGGAGGCTCAGAGATTAAAAGCGATCGTACTACTTATCTTGCTTCCAAACCCGAAGTACGAATGTAGATTGAGAAGCTATTACAGGTAAAATTTCTTCTGGTTTAGCTTTAGGATAGTATCATGCCAGTCATGCGAACTTTTTCCGGTGCTTCCTGGGAATCAAAAGTAGGTTATTGTCGAGCCGTAAGAGCCGGAAACCAAATTTATGTTTCTGGTACAGCACCAGTTGATGAAGCGGGAGGAGTGTTTGCTCCTGGCGATGCCTACGCGCAAGCAAAACGGTGTTTTGAAATTATCCACAAGGCTTTGCAAGACTTAGGCGCAGACACAAGCTGTGTGGTGCGGACTCGGATGTTTGTTACAGATATTAGCCGTTGGGCTGAATTTGGACAGGCGCATCAAGAATTTTTTGGTGAAAATCCGCCTGCTACAACAATGGTGGAAGTCAAATCCCTAATAAATCCGGCGATGTTGATAGAGGTAGAAGCAGATGCAGTTTGTGCCGACGTGTAGCGCTTCTGTTTGCATTGGTGTCAACTTAAGCCAAAAGTCATTATTGACAAGCGTTTGAACATTTTTGATGTATAGCAACAGCCAAGGTGGTTAGGACATCAACAGATGATAAAACCTAGACACAAAAAGGCTTTTCACCCAGTCCCCAGTCCCTAGTCCCTAGTCCCCTGCTATACCATCTAGATTTTCGATCCCCCCTTAATCCCCCCTTTTTAAGGGGGGAAATAAAATTTTAGCCCCCTTTTTAACTCTGTTCGGGGATCTAAAACGACGCGGAAATTGAGTGTTTGAGCGTGATTGTTGACACGCATGTTCTGTTTCTATCCCCTCCTCGCTTGCGGGGAGGGGTTAGGGAGCCAGCGCTGCAGGAGGGTTTCCCTCCGCAGGCGACTGGCGTGGTGGGGTCATGCGGATCTATGATTCAATTAGCATGACTGGCACTACTGTAGCGAATCCTTGTTCCTGCCCACAGCAACTTCTCTCGCAGCGTCTGATAATACGAGTTGTTTTCTCGTAAAACAATAAACTTAGCCCGACAATCTGCCATCCGCACATCAACACGGTGTCCGGGCCAAATGGAAGTCGCCAAGACCCCATCCATCCACAACTTGGTACTCAAATCGTAATCCCCCAAAGGCCAAATACTGACAACAGAACCAGGGGGTAAGACCAAGGGACGACTCGAAAGACTCATCGGACAAATGGGAGTGATGGTAATCGCTTCCATACCATCATGTATTATCGGACCATTTGCAGACACGGTGTAACCTGTGGAACCAGTGGGAGTAGAAATAATCAACCCGTCTCCCTGATATTGATCGACCACCTCACCATCAATTTCCATTTCTAGGACTGAGGTAATCATGCGGTCAGCAGAAGCGGGTCTGACAGACATTTCATTTAAAGCGAGGTAACGTTCAGAAACTGGTTCCAAATTTGTGCTACTTCCCTCGAACACTGCGGCTTGCAACATCATCCGCCGCTGAATAGCATAACGGTCTTCAAACAGCCGATCCCAAACTCGTTCAGTATCTTGAAACTCTTCTACAGACTCAGTTAAAAACCCCAGATGACCTCCCACGTTCACTGCTAGTATTGGGATGCCAGCTGGGGCTAGGTGTCTTGCTCCAGTTAAAACAGTACCATCACCGCCAAGTACCAAAGCGAGATCAATGGGTTGTCCTGCTGAAGCCAAAAAGACCGGATATGGGTTATCTTTTGGTCCACTTGGTCCCATCAAAACGTGGCATTGGCGATGTTCTAGTTGCTTAGCACAGATTTCTGCCCAGCGTTTACTTTGGGAATCTCGTGCTTTGTAAGCAATAATGACTTGCTTGAGATCCACAGAATTACCACTTCAGGAGATTAAACTGCTCCATATCAACAGTATCGCGGTTGCGATAGATGGCAAGTACGATCGCCAAACCTACCGCCGCCTCAGCTGCTGCTACGGTGATCACGAATACGGTGAATACCTGACCCTTAATTTCTGTTGAGTCGAGAAAGTTAGAAAACGCCATTAAATTCAGATTAACGGCATTGAGCAGCAACTCAATCGACATCAGCACTCTTACGGCATTGCGGCTGGTAATTAAGCCATAGATGCCGATGCAAAATAAAGCTGCTGCAAGTAATAAAAAGTACTGAATTGGCATGAATCTTGCTGTCCCCCTTGTCAGTTATCAGTTATTAGTTATCAGTTATCAGTTACCAATTATCATTTTGCGCTGTTTACTGATAACTGTTTACTGAATATTGCGGCTCGATTCACCGATTGATACCAGTTCTCTGGGGCGTTCTGGTAAGGTCAAAACTTGCTGTTTTTCTCCAGAAATGACCTGTTCAGGCAGATACTCGCGACGTGCCAAAATGATCGCGCCCACCATCGCCATCAACAGCAAAACCGAAGCTAGTTCAAAAGGCAGTAAAAAGTCACTGAAGAAATGTTGACCAATTAAAACAATCGTGTTGCCTGGAGGCGTAGCAGTAGACAGTGACCAAGGAGTTGTTAACACCATCGTACTCAAAAGAGCAAACAATCCCAGACTGACTACACCCGTGAGTGCTTTGCGTACCCAAGCGGTGGGGAAGGGCGTAAAAGCTTGCCGCTTGTTTACCAACATAATGGCAAACAAAATTAATACGTTCACTGCACCAACATAAATGAGCAATTGCGCTGCTGCTACAAAGTCAGCATTTAGCAACAGGTACAGCCCAGAAATGCTAGCAAATACGCCTGCCAGCGTAAAGGCAGAATAGACGACGTTGTCAAACAGTACCACACCCAGCGCTGTTGCAATCAACATCACTGCCAGTATGGCAAAAGAAACAACCTGTACTCCTTCCGCTAGATTCACTGTTTTTTATCCTCAGTCATTTGTTAATTGTAGAGACGCGCTGTTTGAAGCGTCTGTACATTCGCGCCATAACGCGTCTGTACATTTGTTAATTATTGGCATTTAGTGGTGAGTCGCTCTTGTTTTCTACTAACAACTCACCACTAACTACTACCATTTACTTTTCCTGTTCCACAAGGTCTTCTGGACGCGCACCCGCGCGAGGTGCATCACCAGGTACGCCGTGGGGATCCATGACGCCTTTGGGTAGGTAAACGAGTTCGCGCAACGGTGTGACCATTGGATCGTTAGTGACCTTATAAGGCAAACGACCAAGCGCCACGCTGTCATAGTTCAATTCATGGCGATCGTAGGTGGAAAGCTCGTAATCTTCTGTCATCGATAAACAGTTAGTTGGGCAGTATTCCACGCAGTTACCGCAGAAGATACAAACTCCAAAGTCGATGCTATAGTGATTGAGCTTTTTCTTTTTGCTTGCCTTGTCGAATTCCCAATCCACTACAGGCAGGTTGATCGGACAAACCCGAACACAAACTTCGCAGGCAATGCACTTATCAAACTCAAAGTGAATCCTACCGCGAAACCGCTCACTAGGAATCAGTTTCTCGTAAGGATACTGCACGGTGACTGGACGCCGCTGCATATGGTCGAAGGTAACAGATAATCCCTGACCAATGTAACGACCAGCTTGCACCGCTTCTTTGGCGTAATCACCAACTTGTTTGAGGAACTTTAACATTTTTTTTTCGTGTCTCTCTCTCTTTTTATGTAATAGGTGATTCGGGATTGGGGACCAAACAATTCAAAAGTCAAAAGTCAAAAGTCAAAAGTAAAATTCTTTTTTTGAATTTTGAATTTTGAATTTTGACTTCCCCGAAGGAGTGGTCCCCAGTCCCTAGTCCCCATTGCCCAGTCCCCAGCCCCTATTACCCTCCGAAGGCAACGGGAAACGCAAGTTTCAGGGCTGCAGTGAGTAGCAAGTTAACCAAACCAACAGGCAGTAAGAACTTCCATCCTAAATCTAGCAATTGGTCAATCCGAACCCGTGGCACTGTCCAACGCAACAGGATTGCCAGAAAGACGAGGAAGTATGCTTTGAGTACGGTCATGGTGATTCCCAAACCGGCGGTGACAATCTGCAAAACAGGATTTATTTCGCTGACTCCCAACCAACCAGCTATCAAGTTAATGGGAATTGGAAAATCCCAACCGCCTAGGTATAAAACTGATACCAGCAGGGCAGAAAGTACTAGGTTAACGTAGGAACTCAGGTAGAACAGAGCGAATTTCATGCCAGAGTACTCTGTCTGATAACCAGCAACCAGTTCCTCTTCAGCTTCGGGCAAGTCGAAGGGCAATCGTTCGCATTCAGCAAGGGCGGCTATCCAAAAGATAATGAAACCGACTGGTTGACGCCATACGTTCCAGCCAATAATGCCGTAGCCAGATTGCTGATTGACAATGTCAACCGTGCTGAGGCTATTCGACATCAAGGCGATCGCCAGCACCGCTAGTGCCAAAGGAATTTCATAGCTAATCGACTGTGCTGCTGCCCGCAACCCTCCTAAGAGAGAGTATTTGTTGTTAGATGCGTAACCAGCCATCAACAAGCCAATCGGTGCAACGCTAGACAAGGCAATCCACAAGAAGACCCCCATCCCAACATCTGTAATCACCAGATTCTGCCCAAAGGGCACAATCAAATATGACAGAAATACTGGAATCGTCACGATGATTGGACCAAGGGTAAACAGCCACCGATCAGACTGAGCTGGCACCACATCTTCTTTAAAAACGAGCTTGAGACCATCCGCCACAGGAGCCAGCAAACCCAAAGGACCAATATATTCAGGACCAATCCGCTGCTGTGCTGCTGCCGAGATCTTCCGTTCTAACCAAACACAGGTCAGCACGCCCACAGTGGCACCAATAATCATCAAAATCATTGGCAGTGGCATCCAAATCGCTTTGGCTATGCCAGCGCTCAATCCTAAATCCCTAAGGGATTCAATAAAAGTTCCTTGCAGATCAATTCCTGAATTCATGTGCTTTTGCTCTTCAAGTCATCAGAACATTGTCATTTACAACTATCCACGCTTGTTAATAACTGTAAATTTGCTCATAAAACCTTGGGGGAAGTGTGGAAACCCGAGCCATGACGGCACGGGACAAAATTTAAGATTTTTTGCAATTCCCATGCCTAGTATATCGTTGCATGGTTTTTGCCCCTTTAGCTAGACGAGAATTTCTACCTATAGTAAGGATTAGAATTCCCTAATAAAGGGACTGGGACTGGCGATTGGGGACTGGGACTGGCGATTGGGGACTGGGAAATTCCCTATCCCTTGAATTTCTTCGCGTTCCAGTGCCAATCGGTTCCTGGGCACTAGCAATTGGGGACTGGGAAATTCCCTATCCCCTATCCCTAATCCCCTATCCCTAATCCCTAATCCCCTATCCCTCTAACGCTGCTCGATGGGAATGTAAGGAACGGCATGCTTACCGTCGTAAACCTGGGTAGGACGGAAAATTCGGTTTTCTTCGAGCTGTTCTTTCCAATGTGCTAACCAACCGGCAACACGGGCGATCGCAAATATTGGTGTAAACAAGTCTGTAGGAATTCCCAATTTTCTATACACCAAACCCGAGTAAAAGTCAACATTAGGATAAATTCCTTTGTGACCCAGTTTTTCCTCCACTACCCTTTCCATTTCTAGGGCAATGTCATAGTACTTGTCATGCCCAAATTTGGCAAACAGTTGTTCCGCTAAGTCCTGCAAAATTGTAGCGCGTGGGTCTTTCACTTTGTAAACACGATGTCCAAAGCCCATAATTTTGGATTTGCGTTCCAGACAGTCCTCAATGTAAGGACGCACATTTTCCACAGAGCCAATTTCTTCCAACATCTGAATCACTTCTTCGTTGGCTCCACCATGCAGCGGTCCTCCTAACGTTCCCACAGCACTCGCTACCACTGCGTATGGGTCAGTTAGTGTAGACGCCGTTACCCTGGCACTGAAGGTGGAGGCGTTCATCGTATGTTCAGCATGAAGTATCAAGCAGATATCAAAAATCCGCGCCGCCAGTGCATCAGGTTCTTTCTCATTGAGCATGTACAGAAAGTTGGCGGAATAGTCCAAGTCATCACGGGGACGTACTGCATCGTTACCATTTCGCATCAACTGGAACGCCGCCACCATTGTCGGAATCTTTGCTATCAGGCGAACAACTGCATCCCGAATGTAAATAGGGTTATCCAAGTCACGGCGCGAATAAAACAAACCCAACGCAGCCGCAGAGGCTTGCAAAGCATCCATTGGGTGACCGCTTTCGGGAAAGCATTTCATCATATCGCTGATGCGATATTTTATCCGCCTGTGTTCACAAACTTCATACTCAAATGCTGCCAGTTCTTCCGCTGTGGGCAACTCACCCCAAATGAGAAGATAAGCAGTTTCCAGAAATGTACTTTTTGAAGCCAATTCCTCAATTTGGATGCCACGATATTCTAGTATTCCCTTTTGCCCGTCAACATTGCTAATACTGGATTGGGCGGCGGGGATGCCATCCAATCCAGGCTTGAATTCGCACACCATCATGGCAACACCATCTGCTTTTTTGTGAAAGATTTTTTCAGGCTAACTTACCAGAAATTCTTGTTGCCATAACAGTAACCGTTTCCTTTGAAATTCTTTCAAAAACGTTACACTACTGTTAAAGCAAGTACTTGGGTGGTGTCAACCAATACATCTGACTACGACCCAGAGGAGAGCCTTTTTCTGGTAGTTTTACCCCAATCATACCCGCTTTTTTCAGGACTAACGTTGCTTTCGCTTGTCCCCATAGGAGAATTTCTGCCCAAGCACTCAAATCTGGTTCATGTCCTACTAGGGCAAGTTGGGTTTGGGGTGAATAATTTCTTGCTTCCAACCAGTCTACAACCCAACTATCAATACGACCATCAGGAGCAAGGTAGGTACATTCCTCTAGTTTAGAACTCAATCCAGCAGCTATGAGGATTTCTGCTGTTTGCCGAGCGCGAACCAAAGGACTTGTGGCAATCAAATCGAAATTCAAACCCAACTTTTTCAGTCGTTGGGCAACTTTCTCTGTTTTTTGCCGCCCTTCTTTCGTGAGCGATCGCTCTTCATCTTTGATATCTGGTCGCCTTTCTTCAGCAATACCATGACGAATTAAATAAAGTTCCACAATTTGAGTCCTAAGTCCTGAGTTCTAACTAAGAGTCCGGAAGTCAAAGTTATTTTCCCTCTTATCTCCCTTATCTCCCTTATCTCCCTTGTCCCCCTTGTCCCCCCTTGTCCCCCTTGTGTTGTTCTTCTCTACTCCGGCTGTATCGGGTTATCTCTCGGATTCACCAATCTCAGCAGCTTCTGCTTAATCTGAGAATCGAAAACTTCCCATTTCATTTTCGCATAACCAGAATTTTCATTACCCCCAGAAGAAACCCATTGGAATTTCAAATCCACCTGCGCTTTGTTCTTCCACCACCGAAAAGTGTCCTTGGCTATTTTGTCCAAAAAAGGCTTCTTTGATGAACTCATCCGGGTCAAGGGTGAGTTTGGTGGTTCTTAAAGAACCAATGACCACTTCTAGTTCTTCATCTTCATCGTGAACAATGTCGTACACCACAGCAGTGTGAACGTTTTCTTCTGTCACTTAGAAAATCTGCCGCTTGGGGATGGCATCGCGGTCGTCATAGCGTAAGTAACCTACACCAGCAATCGAAAAGTTATTTTGCACGATGCGGTTTTTGAGCGATCGCTCTATAACGTCCATGACTCGCTTAGAACGATTCGCTTGCAGTACCGCGTTCAGCAACTGGGCATCATAAAATCTGCTCAGATACGCTGCTGCCATAAAGTCTTCTTCCTGTGCTTGCATCAGTCTATTAGTATCCGATCGCAAGCCGTGCATCAAGGCAGTCGCGCATTTGACGTGTTGATTTATACTGCTATCTAGAGTGAGTAACCCCGCTTGTAGGTATTGGGGTAAAAATCGTTGCTGTCGCCCGTACAAAGGGACGGACATCAAAAAATTCCGATTTCAGGTCAGTTTGTAAACTGTGGTGGTCGATCACCGCCACTAATGGTATTTTTGCCTGTTGCACTACAGGTAATAACTGAGAAGTGGTTCCTTGGTTATCAATCAGTACGAAACCTTGGTAGGATGATAAGTCCTTGCTTTTCAGTGTTTGTAGTGTCCAACGCTGGACGGGTAAGCCAGTCAGCTTTACTAATGCAATATTTTCTTGGTGACTCAATGCACCAGCGTAAACGATGTCACATTTTATATCGTATTGCTGAGCAATTAACTGGTAAGCCCAAGCAGAGGATAAGGCATCAGGGTCAGGAAAATCTTGAAGAATTAACAACTGGCGTTCTTGTCTGTGTGCAAGAAACGTATTGCGCAGCTCTTCTGATTTGTGATTTACCAATGAATTGTTACGCTGACTCAGAGAATTGCCCGGTTCACCAGCCAATCCTGTGCCTGACTGCTTAGTGAGTGGAACTTCAACTGAATCTTTGTCTATTTCTGCATCGTCTGGAACTGGGTCACCTATCAACGGCAAACTCTCAATCTGAGTAAGGGAAGAATTAAAGTGCATACGAAACGTTTTTATAAGTGTGAGGCTCCTTTTTTGTTCAGAAAGACTACCTGCTTGTCATTCACTACTTCAGCCACACTTTATGATCTTCGCAAAAATTTCAGATCTTGGCTCTATATCTGCCAGTCTATTTTTTGTCAAGAATCTATGATCAATGACTGGTAAGGAAAACCCCTTTAGCATTGACCCCGGATTTTTTTGGCAGATTTAAATGCACCCTGCTTGTTTTGGCGTTGATTTGTGCTATATTAGCGAAGTTGCTCCAAGCGGGTATGCATTTTCTCCGGTTCTATCAGCTTCCAATTAAGTCCTAGGTAAGCCGTAGACCAGCGAAAATCACCAAGCAAAGGCAAGAACGCAAAAAACTGACAACTGCGAGGCTTTTTCAAACAACGCTGAAATTGTCAGAGTCCAATAACATATTTTTGCCACTCTTGATGCATACCACTCTTGAGATGTTTGCTGACCTCAAAGTATAAACTGCTGTAAGGTCGGCGTGGAGGATGACGCAACATCATGTGAGCTTCACTAGGCGTGCGATTTCCCTTCTTCACATTACAGCGGACACAGGCTGTAACGATGTTTTCCCAAGTATCGCCCCCACCACGCGATCGCGGAAACACATGATCCAAAGTTAAATCATCTCCTGTGTAACCGCAATACTGGCAAGTGTGACCATCACGATGCAAAAGATTCCGACGAGTCAGAGGAATCTCTTTATAGGGAACGCGCACGTAGTGGCGCAACCTAATAACAGTCGGAAGCGGAAAGTCCGAGTAGAGTTGCTTATTATTGAACTCTACTCGCTCAGCTTTGCCTTTGATCAGTAAGACCACAGCTCGCCGCCAGCTCGTGATATTGAGCGGTTCGTAAGAGGCGTTTAGAACTAAAACCTTCCCCATTGATTAGCGCTCAAGCTATTAATTTTACATATATTAACACAATTACATTCATCTTTGGTGATGAAAAAAAATTATACATCTTGCAATAGTTAGAAATAGAAAGAGTCAAAACTTAAGACTCAACACTTCATGAGTTATTCTCTCCTGCTGTTTTGGTCTCCACTCCTTCCTAATCATCTTGTGCCGATTTTAGAATGAAATGTAAACTTCCAGATTAATCAAGATTAGGCTTCTAGCCATGCGAATAATTTAGATGACCTAGAAGGAAAAAGAGTGGTGTGATAGGAGTAAGTCAAGATGTTGAGCCAAGAGCAAACTGACCGTGTCAGCTTTAATGGGCAGTGTGACACCTACGCTTGGTTATCCCAACGTGCTTGGGTAGAAATTGATTTATCAGCATTGTCGTACAATGTCAAGCAGCTTTTAAAGATACTGTCACCGCGCACTCAACTGATGGCGGTGGTCAAAGCAGATGCCTATGGACATGGAGCAGTTACAGTTGCCCAAACAGTGTTAGAATCAGGAGCAAGTTGGCTGGGAGTCGCTACAGTTCCAGAAGCAATCCAATTGCGAGAAGCCGGAATAAAAGCTCCAATTTTGATTTTAGGTGCAAGCCAGACGATCGAGCAAATTCAGGCGATCGCCCAATGGAAACTTCAGCCAACAATTACAAGCCCCAAGCAAGCCCTCGTATTTTCTGACACGCTCTTAACTATCAATAACAAGATGGACGTACCTGTACACATCAAATTAGATACGGGGATGTCCAGGTTAGGAACTAATTTTCAGGAAGCGGCTGAGTTCGTTCAGCTTGTGCAACGCTTACCTCATCTTGCCATTGCTAGTATATATTCTCACTTGGCAACGGCAGATAGTCCCGATTCCACAATCATGAAACAACAGCAACAACGGTTTGAGCAAGCAATTGCCCAACTTAGGACAATTGGTATAGAACCGCCTTGTCTGCACTTGGCAAATTCAGCCGCTACACTTACCGACAAAGCATTACACTATGATATGGCGCGTGTAGGTTTAGCTGTATACGGACTCTACCCAGCAGATCATTTGCGTTCATGCATTGACCTGAGACCAGTTCTGCAAGTAAAAGCGCGAGTCACGCAAGTAAAAACCATCGCCCCTGGAACTGGCGTCAGCTACGGTCATCAATTTATTGCAAAGCATGAACTCCGCCTTGCCGTGGTAGGAATTGGTTACGCAGATGGAGTTCCTCGCAATCTTTCCAATAAAATGCAAGTGTTAATTCGCGGTCAACGGGTACCACAGATTGGCGCAATTACAATGGATCAGTTGATGTTAGATGTGAGTGCATTACCAGATGTACGAGAAGGTGAAGTCGTCACCTTACTTGGAACAGAGGGAAAAGAACAAATCTCTGCTGAAGATTGGGCAAATCAATTAAATACAATTTCTTGGGAAATTCTCTGCGGGTTCAAGCACCGCTTGCCTCGTGTTGCTGTACCTTAGTCAAAACTGGTATCGGTTTGGGGTTGGTGGTTAGTAGGTACTCAAACAACTGACCACTAAGAACTAACCGTTAGATATTGCAAGAAATAACTTTATTATGGTACGATAAGAAACTGATGCGGATGTGGCGGAATTGGCAGACGCGCTAGATTTAGGTTCTAGTACCGCAAGGTGTGAAGGTTCAAGTCCTTTCATCCGCACTTTTATATATCATATGAAGAGACACCAGAGTTTGCATATGGAGTCTTTTCTTGCAAACTGGTAAACGTTAAACCAGCCTGGATTCAGTTATCACTGTTTTAAGTACGTTTGAGTAGGTTTTTCAGAACATTTACTAATCTTTTCCGTCATAGAAAGCGAATTTGTATAAAAAACTGAGAAACGTATAGGCTACCAGCTAAGAACAATTCATCTTTTTTTGAATTTACCAAGTGAGACAGACAAATATAACGTTTTTTTTGTAGAAATAAACTAACTATAATTTTTGATAAATTGAAAATGTAATAGCTTGTAGTTGCCTTTTTGTACTGTTGGCATAGAATCATAATCGACTTAATTATTAAGTAGTAAATTAACTGGAGCAATCCTGATTAGTGTGATGTGTTCCTTGTATAAGCCTGTCTTATATTATATCCGCTTAATTACTTATAATTCCTGCTTTACCTCACCCCAACCCTCTCCTTACAAAGGAGAGGGTTGGGAAGGCGGGTGAGGTTTTTCGTTTTTTACAAGTGTTCATCCGGACATGATTTTAAAAGGCACTACTTTCAGTAATATCGATTTTTCCTGCAGGATGATCTCAATAAAGACAAGTTACTAAGAAGACAATTGATACAGTATGTATATAAATGCAACGGCAGTCGAAATTCTATTGCCATTAATAATGTTAAAATTTATTTGGTATAAACCTGAACTTTCTAACTTTCAAAGATTGCATTAATAACATAACTGGCAGATTTAGCTTGTAAGGTATATAACAGACAGTGGAACTATTCTGTCATCAGGAAGTTTTTATGTTAACTTTACATAATCGACAAGTAATAATACTGATGTTCTAGCAAACTTTACCTTAGATTTCCCCGAGCCCAAAAACCGTATTATACTGAAGTACGAGTACTGAAAATAGCAGGGTTGAACTTGCCTGTCAAAGCAGTATTGTCTCGGTTGCCATCATACAAGGTTTACTCTAAGGTAAGTGGCTTCATCTAGTCTTTACATTTTTTTGACTTGTCGTGTAAAGATGTCTGCTAATCTCAGTATGAGTTAGTAAATTGAACTTGAATTAACGAATTAACTGAGATTTTTCGTCTGAAGAGAAGGGTGCTACCGCTGGCTTTTACCTCAAACCTTAAAGTTAGACTTTTGTATTTTTTGCAACAAAAGCTCTGATGAGTTTCATAGGACTTGTGGAAAAGCTTTACAGAAATTTAGCTCACACTAGCAAGAATTTAGCCTAAGTAAAAGCAAAATGAGCACAACTCCTATAGGTAGCTACAAGTTTTTCCAGAAACTACACCCGCTATCTCTACTAGCACAATTAACCAGTCGGCGTGCTACAGGCTGCTTACAAGTATTTACAGAGCAGGTTTCTTGGTCAATCTATCTAGAGGACGGTAAACTAGTTTATGCCTCTTCGGATAAAATGTTTGAACGGCTTGAGAATGTCTTAGGGCGCTTAAGTCAGGAAACACAGACACTCAACAGTACAGTTCTTATGCAGGTAAGACTGATATTTGAGCAAAACCGAGAGAATCAGTCAATACCACAACTAGATTATCAAGCTATTTGCTGGTTAGTGAATGAAGAATACATTACGCCTGCGCAAGCAGCAGTCGTTATAGATGAATTAGCTAAAGAAGTGCTGGAGTCATTTCTTGCAATCAAACAAGGAAGTTATGAATTTAAGAGTGAAACTCCCTTAGATGAACTACCAAAATTCTGTCGTTTGGACTTGCGATTACTTGTAGAACATTGTCAAAAGCAGTTACGGAATCGGCAACAGACCGAATCAACGGTTGATCCGCAAGTTACCCCCAATTTATGCCAACCACCAAGGTTTCGTCAACGCAGCAGAATTCTCAAGTCAAATTAGGCGAACAATTGCCAAGACCGAATAATTTTGATACCTCTCATCTTAACAGTAACAAAGGTCTCCAGCAAAGCGTTAGTAAAAACACATATACAGTTGCCTGCATAGATGACAGTCCAACAGTGTTGAATTCTATCAAACACTTTTTGGATGAAAGCACATTTTCAGTTGTGATGATCAACGATCCGGTAAAAGCTTTGATGCAAATTCTCCGCAGCAAGCCAGATGTTATTTTACTAGACGTAGAAATGCCCAATTTAGATGGGTATGAGCTATGTTCTTTGCTACGGAGACATTCAGCTTTTAAGAATATCCCGATTATTATGGTCACTGGCAGAACAGGATTTATAGATAGGGCAAAGGCAAAAATGGTTAGAGCCTCAGGCTATTTGACCAAGCCTTTTTCCCAATCGGACTTGTTGAAAATGGTGTTTAAACATATTGGAAATTGAGGGAAAGAAGAAAAGAACAAAGAACGCAGTTGAATAAAGTACATTTGGTTATATAGGAGATGCAGGGGTGAGTATTACTTTGGTTGGCACAATTCTGATTGTTGAAGATTCTCCCAGTGAATTGCAACTGATGAGCCATTATCTCGAAGAAAGTGGTTATAACGTTATTCAAGCAACTGGGGCAAAGGAAGCTTTAGAAAAAGCACAATCACAAAACCCAGATGTGATTGTAACTGATGTGGTTATGCCAGGAATGAGCGGTTTTGAGCTATGTCGTTCTCTCAAGAGAAATCCGGCGACTCAAAAAGTGCCGATAGTGATTTGCAGTTCTAAAAACCAGGAGATTGATCGCTTGTGGGCAATGAGACAAGGCGCTGATGCATATGTTACCAAGCCTTACACCCGCGATCAGCTCCTACGAGCTATTAAATCAGTGGTGATTTGAATCGAATGAATAGTTCAAAACTGACGTCTTTAAAACAAAATCAAAATAGCTTGGGGGATGGTTATCTCAAGTTTCAACTCAATAGACACACATCTGCCACCTTACCAATGAGGCACACGCAAGAAGCTGTTGTTGTGCCTGTTGAGACTATATCATCCATGCCCAATATGCCCGGTTGTATCCTGGGGTTGATGAACTGGCGGAGCCGTATCGTTTGGGCAGTCGATTTGCCAAAGATGTTGAATCTTGAATATCTAGATAGTAGGCAACGCCAGTATAACGTTATCATTATTCGGGTGGATTCAATACTTCTAGGCTTAGTTGTACAAGAGATACAAGGTACGACTAAGTTTATGCCTGAGGATATTCGCTCTCCTGTGGGACAAGTCGCATCCAGTTTAGTCCCCTATCTACGCGGTTGCGTTGTTCAACGAAAAGAAATATTGCTTGTATTAGATGCACAAGCGATTGTGCAGTCTTCTATTCTCCGCAGTGATTAGGGTGTACTCCAAAGAAAAACTTATTTTTCGTGTTTTCATTCACCACCTCAGGAGAATGCCTTTATGTTTAATAAAACTGATCCTGCTAAAAGTATTGATGAGCAAAATGGATCATCTCTATCTGAATTCACAAATAATGTCGTAAAACTGCCTGACGAGGCGAGTACTGACACTGTTCCTAATAATCAGGCGAATCGTGCATCTAGAACTTTGAAGCGACTCAAGTTAAGTACCAAAGCCACATTAGTCGCGATCGCTCTGGGGACACTTCCAGTTTTAACAATTGGAATACTTGCGTACTTAGTTGCTAGTAATTCCTTAACCAATAAAGTTTCCCAACTTCAACAAGCCGAAGCCAAAGGTCTGGCAGACAAAGTAAACCGTTTCATGATAGAACGGTACAACGATATTCAAGTCATATCTAGTCTACCAATTATCAGAAATTCGCAAAGTGACGCTTCTTCTCAAAAGGAAAAGCAGGCATTGCTCAATAAGTTTGTTGATACTTATAAAGTATATGACAGCATTGCAGTACTCAACTTAAACGGCGATGTCGTAGCCCAATCCCAAGGAGATGCAATTTCTAATCAAAGCAATAGTAATTATTTTCAAAAAGTTAAGCAGGGCGATCGCCCTTACATCAGTCAACCAGAGGTAATAAGTAATACAGGAACTCATAGCATTCATATTGCAGCGCCTGTCAAAAACAACGCCGGAGAGACGCTTGCAATAGTTAGAGCTAGGATGCCCGCAAAAAGTCTAGACCAGGTACTCAAGAATTATACAGAATCAGGGCATAAATACTATTTGATTGATGGGTCGGGAAAATTTTTCTTGGCGACGGACAGAAAACATATAGGTAGAAATGCGAGACGAGATTTTCCTGGTTTAGCTCAACAGCAAGCAAAAACAAAAGACGATACCTTTATTAGTGTTAATCAAACTGAAAAACAAGAGCAACTTGTCAGCTACACATCCATAGCCCCAGAAGGATTACCTTCTTTAAACTGGCAATCGATTCTGGCTACAGATACAGCGATCGCATTTGAACCTCGAAGACAAGTGTTGCTAACAGTCGCCTTCGGTGCAGGATTAACAGCATTAATTGTGGCTTTGATTGCAGTATGGTTAGCGAAACGTACCACAGAACCAATTGCAAAAGCGACAGCAGCAGTAGCAAAACTTGGCAAGGGAGAACTCGATACTCGTCTGGAGGTGTACTCAGAAGACGAGTTTGGTGTTTTGAGTGCCAACATCAACCAAATGGCGTCGCAACTCCAAACCCTAGTTCAACAACAAGAACTGGACACGCAAAGGGCAAAGTTACTCGCAGATATTACCCTGCAAACTCGTAGAAGCCTGAAAGTCGAAGACATCTATAAAACAGCCGTTAGAGAAGTTCGTCAGGCGATGAAAACAGACAGGGTTGTCATTTATAATTTCAATCCCGAAACCTTGGATGGAAATGTCGTTGCTGAATCAGTTACGGCTGGGCTACCAAGGATGTTAGGAGTGCAAATCGATGATCCCTGTTTTCGAGAACGCCATGTAGAAAGTTATAAAGATGGTCGAGTACGGGCAATATCCAACATCTATGAAGATCCGAATCTCAGCAATGCAGGTTGTTACATCAAAATGTTGGAGAAATTTGCCGTCAAAGCAAATTTGGTAGCACCAATTATTATCGATGGGGAACTGGTGGGGCTGATGATTGCTCATCATTGTGACAGTCCTCGCAATTGGCAACAACCTGAAATAGATTTATTTAGACAACTCGCCATTCAAGTCGGGTATGCCCTAGAACAAGCACAGCTTCTTGAAGAGGTCGAAAAAGCAAGGGCGATCGCTGAAAAAGTCTCACAAGACGAACGCCAACAGAAAGAAGCCCTACAAATGCAACTTTTGGAACTCCTTTCTGAGGTAGAAGGCGCAGCAGCTGGTGACTTAACAGTGCGTGCAGAAGTGACTGCGGGAGAAATTGGCACAGTAGCTGACTTTTTCAACTCGATTATTGAAAGTTTGCGCGATATCGTCACTCAAGTTAAGGAAACTGCAACTTCTGTGAATGAGGCTATAGGTTCCAACGAAGGCGCGATCCGTGAACTCACAGAATCAGCACTGGCTCAAGCTGCAGAAATCACCAGCACTCTTGATGCAGTTGACGACATGGCGAAATCAATCCAACAAGTCGCCGTCAGCGCCCAGCAAGCAGCCTCAGTTGCCAATACCGCCGCCCAAACTGCTAAAAAAAGTGGCATGGCAATGGATATGACAGTGCAAAATATTTTGCATTTGCGAGAAACTGTCGGCGAAACCGCCAAGAAAGTCAAGCGTTTAGGAGAATCGACGCAACAAATTTCGCGTGTCGTGGCATTGATTAATCAAATTTCTATGCAAACCAACTTACTCGCCATCAACGCTGGAATTGAAGCTGCGCGTGCAGGTGAGGAAGGTCAAGGTTTTGCTGTCGTCGCGGAGGAAGTCGGGGAACTCGCAGCCCGAAGTGCGGCGGCGACGAAAGAAATTGAACAAATTGTGGAAAACATCCAACGCGAAACAACAGAAGTTGTGCAAGCTATGGAACTAGGAACCACTCAGGTTGTGGAAGGAACGCGGATTGTGGAAGACGCCAAGCAAAATCTTGGTCAGATTTTAGAGATTTCGCGCCAAATTGACTTGTTGGTGCAGTCGATTTCAATCGCCACAGCATCGCAGGCTCAAACATCGCAAACAGTCAGTTCTTTAATGAAAGACATTGCTGCTTCCTCGCAGCGCACCAGCGATTCTTCTAAGAAGGTTTCCGAGTCTTTGCAACAAACTGTGGAGATTTCGCAGCAATTGCAAGCGACTGTCGGTACATTCAAGGTGAATTAGTTCTTGATCGTTTGTTCTTTGTCATTCTCGGTGACCAATGACCAATGACTAATGACTAATGACTAATGACTCATGACTGACTGATAGCAAAGATTATGTCACACGACAAAGAATTAGAAATCCAGATGCAGTTTCTGGAGGAAGCGACTGATTACCTCAATACCCTGGAAGGGGTATTGCTGGAACTTAACACTAACAATCGCATCTCTCTAGAAAAAATCAACGCCGCACTGCGAGCTGCCCACTCAATTAAAGGTGGCGCAGGGATGATGGGGTTTCGCGCCCTAAGTGATTTGGCTCACCGTTTAGAAGATTCGTTTAAAGTATTAAAAACTAGAAAAAATTCTTTAGAAATTGATACAGAATTGCAAAGTTTATTGCTATCTGGAGTCGATTGGCTACGTCAGATAGTGGAATTGCTATCAGAAGGCAATAGTGTAGACGAAGAGTGGTTATCGACTTTCTGTTATCCCGTTTTTGAAGAACTCCATGCGCGTTTGGGCGATCCATCCCCTGAAGATGCAGCTAGTATGCTGTCTCCAGAAGATGGGCAAGACATCATCCCTTTGCTGTTTGAAACAGAGGTAGAAGGGTGTTTGCAACGCCTAGAATCTGTGTTGGCAGATAGTGCGCAGCCTTGTTTGAAAGAAGAAGTTGCGATTATGGCAGCTGAGTTGGGTGGTTTGGGTGAAATGCTGCAGTTGCCAGCTTTTACCCAACTTTGCGAATCAGTGGCAAACCACTTGGAAGCTGGTGATCCCTCGCAGATAGAAACAATTGCCCGTGCTGCATTGGAAGCATGGCGGCGATCGCAGGCTTTGGTGATCACACATCAAGTCGATAGATTACCAACAGCGATCGAACTCGAGGATTTGGCACATGAAGCCGCAGCATATACTCCAATACAACTGTCCGAAGCACAAGCAGCACCCACGCTAGATCCAGAAACAGAAGTTGCACCAGAAATTCTGCTACCAGAAGAAACTGAAGAAACTTGGCTGGATCGTGAAATCATTGCCGCTGACTTTGAAGCTTTAGAGGCAGCTTTTGCTGAGGAGAGTAACGCTGAAGTTGAAGTGCAACCAGAAACAGTCGTTGAGAAAGAAATTCCGACAACAAATTACAAATTTGTTGAACGTAAAGTCGAACAAACTGTTGGTAGCAATAAGAGCGAACCTCAGGAAAATACAGTCCGAGTTCCTAGTAAGCAACTCGAGCAAATTAATGATTTGTTTGGGGAACTCATTATTCAGCGAAACGGATTAAATTTGCAACTTGAGAGGTTACGCAAACTTATTCGCAATTTGAACCAGCGAGTGCAAAGTCTGGATCGAGAAAATCAGCAATTACGGACAGCTTACGACAGAATAGCAACTAATGGCGTACAGCCAACCGGTGTTCCATTGCTAGCGTTGCCACCGAGCGACAAAGTGGAACATATTATAGCATTTGACGATGGCAACCAGACACAAGGCAGGTTTGATTCGTTAGAAATGGATAGCTATAACGAATTAAACTTGCTCTCTCAGGAAGTCATGGAAACTATCGTTCAGGTGCAAGAAGTTACCACTGACATTCAACTGAGTATTGACGATACTGACCAATTTGCCCGCAAACTCACCAAAACATCCAAGCAGTTGCAAAGAAAGCTGACTCAAGTACGGATGCGTCCACTGTCCGATATTGTTGACCGCTTTCCAAGGGCTTTGCGCGACCTGTCTGTAGAGTACGGCAAAAATGTGCAACTGAAAATTGAGGGTGCTGGTATCTTAGTTGAACGTAGCATTTTGGAGGCTTTAAATGAGCCTTTGATGCATATGTTGCGAAATGCCTTCGACCACGGAATTGAAGACCCAGCAACACGCCAAGCCTGCGGTAAGCCAGAGCAAGGATTGATTGAAATTAAAGCCACGCATCAAGGTAATCGCACGATTATTACCCTCAAAGATGATGGACGCGGAATTGCGTTAGACAAAATCCGCGCCCGTGCTATAGCTATGGGGTTAGAACCAACTCTGATAGCCCAAGCTACCAATGAAGAATTGCTATCGCTGATTTTTGAACCAGGATTTACCACCTCTGACCAAGTGACAGCATTATCCGGTCGCGGTGTCGGTATGGATGTGGTTCGTAGCAACTTGAAACAAGTGCGGGGAGATGTCAAAGTCGATACCGTAGCCGGAAAGGGTACGACTTATACGCTGTCAGTACCATTTACACTCTCAGTTGCAAGAGTCCTTCTGATAGAAAGCAATCGAATGCTTCTCGCATTTCCCACAGATGTGGTTTCGGAAATATTCTTGCTTGATAACGAACAAGTGTTCCCAATGGCTACCAGCGAAGTCCTGAATTGGCAAGGAACGATGCTACCGCTGGTTCGCCTCGGTCGGCATTTGGAGTTTAATTGCCCCCGCTACGATAACCCGAACCAAGAAAGCCCCCCGCAATCAATGCTACAAGCGTAATCATAATCAACCAAGGCAATCAAGTCATGGCGGTACAGGTAGACCGTTGTTGGGGTGAACAAGAAGTTGCTATCCGCCGAGTTGAAGGAAACATACCTTTGCCTAGTGGTTTTAGCAACTGTACGATTTTAGGTGATGGTCGGGTCGTACCACTGGTGAATGCCAACGAGTTACTTTATTGGATTACTACCAATGAGCGCACGCCTAGAACCAATCAACTACCATCAGCAAGGTTAAAGAACGTTTTCCTGACGCCAGCTGACGACACAGTCGTGTCAATGAATCAGAAAGGCACAATTTTGATTGTAGACGACTCAATTAATGTCCGGCGCTTCTTAGCTTTAACTTTAGAAAAAGGAGGGTATCAAGTCGAACAAGCTAAAGATGGTCAAGATGCGCTAGATAAACTTCAAAATGGTTTGAGAGTTCAAGCTGTCATTTGTGATATTGAAATGCCTCGTGTTGATGGATACGGCTTTTTAGGTCGTATCAAATCAAATAATGATTTTAAAGATTTACCGATTGCTATGCTCACCTCTCGTAGTAGCGATAAACATCGTCAACTGGCAATACAATTGGGTGCGAGAGCTTACTTTTCCAAACCTTACAACGAGCAAGAATTACTGAAAACTTTGGATGAAATCATTTTTCCTTTAGCAGAAGCCTCCAAAGGATAATGTTGAAAGTGATGAGTTATGAGTTATGAGTTTTATACTCGTAACTCATGAAATTTGTACAAATTTTATTATGAATTGGTATTAAGTTGTTATACAAATAAACTTGTACATTAAACAAGATTGCATAAGTCCCTAGAACCCCACCCTAACCCTCCCCGTAAACAGGGAGGGAACAAGATTTTTATTACTTTCCGAAGCTTGCGGGGGACTCTTATACCATTTCACGAAATTGGTGATACAAATTTTTTCTCCCCGGCTCTTGAGCTCCCCGGCTCTTGATCTGTCTAATTGTATCAACCTTAAAGTGAAACGGTATTAGGGGGTGCTTCTTTTTA
Source organism: Scytonema sp. PRP1 (assembly GCF_036697665.2). Taxonomy (NCBI): domain Bacteria; kingdom Bacillati; phylum Cyanobacteriota; class Cyanophyceae; order Nostocales; family Scytonemataceae; genus Scytonema; species Scytonema sp. PRP1. Next base: position 101,381 of record NZ_JBAHYJ020000030.1, read on the forward strand.
ATGAATGCAACATCAAGGATTGGGCTGTTGAGCCTTAAGTATTAACACTCAACAGTCAAGGACTTTTTTGAATTCAAAATTCGCGATATTCTTAGTTTAAAATTTAAGAAAAAATTTTGAATTGACAGTTGGGATACAAGACAGGAGGATGCGCGACATGGAAAACAAGAAAAAAGCGCAGCATCCTTGCTTCAAGCCCGTGGATGCGGTCATGGGGTATTATGTTTGATTTTTGAATTTTGAATTGTTTTGACCTCCACTCGAACGTTTATGCAATTTATGCCCGCATTATATTAATTTTTTTATTTTAATTTGGAAAAAAATATAGAGAATTTGGCGTGTTCTCATCAAGCCGTGCAAATTTATGTATAAGCTATCCGGTCGATAGAAAGGTTTTGTGCCATGAGTAAACATTTTCTTCCTCCTCTTTCTCCAGATGATTTGCCTCCAAAGGCAACACTACTTGATGGGTTACTACTAAGACAACTAGAAGAGGCTATCGGCAAACAGTTTTTCAAGGCTTGCAATTCCATAACTCGGGCTTTGTTGTCTAGTTGTCACTGGTATTTCCAAATAAACGCTGGTACTTTGATACTCGTTATTATCAGCTATGACATAGACAGTTACTCGCATATAGCGAAAGCTATTCCCCAAATGGTTGATAGCTTAAAGCTATTTTCTAATACTGCCAAAATCCGTTTTTGTCCTCCATCTGAGAAGGGTATACCGTGGGAAATGGGGATAGATGAAACCCCCGATGAAGAAGACGTGTTTTAACACATGGTTGCGCCTATTATCACATGGACGCTCATCGGTATATTCTCAAGGCGTTTCTTTCTAAAACGCCTTCCCTACTTCCAACAACCAGGATAACTACATAAAGTAGGTTGGGTAATAAGACCTGTTTGGCGAAGCTGACTAAGACTCGCACACCATTGCTTAAGGAACTCCGGAGACTGGGGGAGTACTACCTTTAATAGCAACTTGCTATTGTCTTGATATTTTTATTTTTATATGATAATCAAAGATTATTGTGTGCGAGGATGTCACTTGTGCTACAACTGGGAACAGATCAAACAATGCCAAGCTAACTACCAAAGGCTAACTGACAAATGCTGTACCAAGGAAAGTAAGAAGTCATCTTCTTTTGATTGGAAAACGGCTCAACAGACTTTTATTTTTTAAGGATTGACGCTTGGTAGGATCGTACCAGGAAAAGCTCTTAATTACCAACTAAATTGGTATAATTATGCCAAGAAAAGAACAAGGATGGATCACTTTTCAAACCTCTGAGGAGGAGCGAAAAATTCTGGAACACATCTCAAAGCAGTCTCAGCGCACCAAAACAGAAATTTTGCGGGAACTCGTGCGTAGCCTAAACAACCAGTCTCCTCAACCGCCATCACGACCAACTCAACAGTATGAAACAGAGGAGAGTAGAACTCCTGAGATAGAAGTTTTTAGTCCGAAGAAACGACTCAAAGTTAGCTCTCGTAATATTCTTAAGGGAATCGTCAAACGAGTTGTTACAGGAGCCGTTAATACTGAAATCACGCTGGAGATTGTTCATAAAGTTGAACTAACCTCAATCATTACCCGAGTGTCAGCAGACGAACTAGGTTTGTCTGAGGGTACAGAAGCTTACGCAGTGATCAAGTCCAACGATATTGTTATTGCTAAGGAGTAGAGAAAAGTTAAGTCAAAGTTATCAAACGTTAAGAAAGTTTAACCACTATAGTTGGTCTTTACTACAAATTCTACAAAAGCCCTCACCCCTAACTCCTCTCCCAACTTGGGACAGAGGTTAGGGGTGAGGTATTTTGAATGATCAAACTTTTACTACGCTTCGACCTTTACACCTCTCCAGAAGGCGACATAGCCTTCAATCTGCTTTGCCTTCTCCTTTGCATCAGGATAGTACCAAGCAGCGTCCTTGTTAGCTTGTCCATCTACTTCAATAGTGTAGTAACTGGCGAGACCTTTCCAAGGACAAGTTGTGTGAGTGTCGCTTTCCTTGAAGTACTGCTTGTTAACTGAGTCAGGGGGAAAGTAATGATTGTTTTCCACAACTACTGTGTTATCGCTTTCGGCTAACACAGCGCCATTCCAGATTGCTTTTGCCATAGGTAGTAAATGCTCACAACGCTACACATAACATTATGATTCCTCTGGTAGATATCTTGCTTACAGAATAAATAGCTGTGGTTAGGGAATTTTTATCACCTAAAATTTAAGGCATTTAGGATTGACATTGGAGAATTTTGCGATCGCTTGTCAATTGCTTTAGGTAGTGTCGCATACCAATAATTGTCTGTGAAAGCAACCTTGCTGCATATTAGACCTCTCCAGAAATTAGATTTCAGTCCATCTATTACAAGCGGTTTCAGATGAATTTGCGGAGATATCTATTAGCTGCTGAGGTAACAGACAACTACTCCTGTCACGCTCGAAGATTACCTATTAACGAACCGCCAAGACGAGCCAGCGCTGCAGGAGGGTTTCCCTCCGTAGGCGACTGGCGTCGCCAAGAACGCCAAGGAAAAGATAAGTAATCTTGTACCGGGAAGGGAGTAGGAGTAATAGCATAGACCGTAATTATTTCCTAAAGGCATATTCGCCTCCGTTTTTCTTGCTGGAGGGGATTTTATTGCACAAAGCGATTGCGCCCAGCGCGGTGGCCCTTGGGCAATCGCCTGAATCAATAACTAGCAACTTGGCTTAGGTAATTGCGATTGCATGATTGCAATGCGCGGAGGGCAATCGCTGTTATAAAGTGCGATCGCACTCAAAAGTACTGATGATTAAATCTCTCTCTTCTTTACTAAAGGGACTGATATCCTGTTCCTCTATTGCACCCTTTGGTACTTGAATTTTCATCGCACCAAACGGATTACTGTCAATTAATCCTTCTGACAAGATATACAACCCTTAGACAGAGCGACTTTATCTTTACTTTGTTATCTAAATGCCAGGAACCAGATTTGAACTGGTGACACGAGGATTTTCAGTCCTCTGCTCTACCAACTGAGCTATCCCGGCGTGGTTTTTTTTCTTTGCCACGATTACTTAATTTAGCAAACTCATAATCATTTGGCAAGTCCTAACAGAAAAAAAATTATGCAGCTTTTGTCCTCAACTTCACCCAGCCGAAAACTGTCAAAAATACCACAAACTGAACAAGAACAATACTAGGGCCAGAGGCAAAGTTCAAAAGACCCGATACGATGATGCCAGCAAAGCTACTTATGGAACCGACAATCACCGACAACAGCAGGAAGCGGTTAAAGTGGTGACTCATCAGTTTGGCACAAGAGGCGGGAATAACTAAAAAGGCGTTGACGAGTAAAACGCCAACAGCTTTAATTGCCACAGCAACAGCTAATGACAGCAGTACCACAAACCCATACCGATACAACTGAACTGGAATGCCTTGAACCTTTGCCACAGCAGGGTTAAGTGTTAACAAAATTTGCTGCCTAAGGGTTGATAATAAGAATAGGCTGCCTCCAACAAGCACAAGCAGGGTCAAAATCAAATCTGTCATGTCAATAGCGAGAATATCGCCAAATAGCACGCCCATTAGGTTGCCGCGATATCCTTTAATTAAGCTGCTAAGAATCACACCTACTGCTAAGGCACCTGACAAGACAATGCTTAGAACGCTGTCGCTACCTAAATCAGTTTTCTCTATAAAGTAGAGGACAACCAACCCAAAAATGAGTGTAAATGGTAGCAGCATCCAGGTGGGATTTAACTGTAGCAGCACACCTAACGCCACACCCACTAAAGCAGCATGACCAACAGCATGGCTAAAAAAAGACAACTGGCGCAAGGTGACAAAACTGCCTAGTAAACCACCAAGTGTTCCCATCAAAACAGCACCTGCAATAGCACGTTGCATAAAGGGAAACTGTAACAAGTTCACCAGGTCATTGACATTAGTGACAGCAAGCCAAGCTATTTGGCAATGATCAAATAAAAACATATGTTATTTTTTTGACAAAATTTGAAAGTATTTTGAGTGTATAAGATTTGTTTTTTACTAACAAATAATAATTATGTCAGTTCATCTCACCAATTCTCTTCCCCAAAAAGAAATTAATACATATAATCAAATACGCCAGATAGAGAACGATAATCTTGAACCTCTGTCACATGAGATTCTCAGCAGTGAAAAAGCCCAGCGGATGGCGGAATTTTTCAGCTTTTTAGGAGATGCTAATCGTCTACGAATTCTCTCACTGTTAGCGGAACAAGAACTTTGTGTTAGTGATTTGGCAGCAGCACTGAATATGAGTGAATCTGCTGTCTCCCACCAACTAAGAAACTTACGGGCGATGCGTTTGGTCAGTTACCGCAAGCAAGGTCGTAATGTCTTCTATCGCCTCCACGACAGCCATGTTTTGCATCTTTATCAGGCTGTTGCCGAACACCTAGATGAATAAAAGTGAAGAATGAAAAATTAAGAGTAAGAATGAAGAAATTGTTCTTTCTTCTTTCTTTTTCATAACCCGCGTTAATGATTATGTTGATAGCGACTAAAGGCAGGACCGTAAGTCGCTAAAAGATTTTGCGGCGAAAGGGCAACTTCTGGAGCCCCAGTGCAAACGATGGTTTGATTCAAGCAAATGACGCGATCGCAATAACGGCTCACCATATCAATATCATGGCAAACCTGCAACACTGTCCATCCTTCTTCCTGCTTAAGTTCATTCAGCAAGGTATAAAAATCTGCTGCACCTTGCACATCTACTCCAGCAAACGCCTCATCTAACACCAAAAGTTTCCGAGGCATGACCAAACAGTATGCTAGCAATACCCGCTTAAGTTGACCACCACTGAGAGTTCCAATTGCCTGATTTCGTAGATGGTAAGCATCGGTTCGCCGCAAAGCTTCAGCGATTGCTGCTGATTTTTGCCGACTCGTTCGCGTTCGCGTAGCGTGTCCGGAGGACTCAGCGGGCGCTCTGCGCCATCCCCTCAAACCTGCAAAAGAAAACTTTTTCTTGTCTCACCTCCGCTTGTTACAGAATTAGAAGGAGATGAATAAACCCATCCCAACCCTACCAATTCACTTACAGAAATGGGAAAGCTGCGGTCAAAGATAAAATTTTGTGGCATGTAGCCCAACTGGTGACGTAAATTCTCCAGGCGTGTTATTGGGCGACCTAATATTTCAATTGTGCCAGCACTTCGTGGAATCAAATCTAAAACTGCTTGCACCAGGGTACTTTTACCCGCACCATTAGGACCAACTATGGCTGTATTTGTTCCTGAAAATAATTCAAACGAAACATCACGAACAGCTAGGTAGCTGCCTTGATAGACAGTCAATCCCTCTACTTTTAACGTAGGAAAGTTATTAATCATTCTTCATCGGTCATTGGTCATGAGTCATTATTCACCTGTCATTTGTCAGCCAGCGCAGCCAAGGAGTGTTTCCTTCTGTCAGGGCGACTGGCGTTGGCGCAGCCTCTCCGCAGGAGATACCCGAAGGATCCTTCCTATAAAGTGCAAATGACAAATTAAAAAATTATTTGCACGCTGATTCTAAGGTTTGCAAATTATTTCGCATTGCTTGGAAATAATGCTGCGGATCTTTCTCGCCAGTTTCTAAAGAATCCAGGGAACGCAAAGTTAAATTCAAGTCCTTAGAAAGGCTTGTTAACAATTTGTTATCTACTCCTGATTCACTAAATAAAGCTTTTACTTTATACTTTTTCACTGCATTAATAGCATTTTGCACATCTGTTGGGGCAAGTTGGTCTTCTGGAATTTCCACGACTGCGACTTGCTTGAGGTTATATTGTTTAGCTAAGTATGGAAAGGCATCATGAAAGGTGATAAAGGTACAATTGGGAGTCTTCTGCAAAGTTTGCTTAAAATCGCTATCTAAGCTTTCCAGTTGCTTAATGTATGCTGCTGTATTTGATTCATAGGTCGCTTTATTCCCAGGGTCAGCAGCAATCAAACCATCTCTAATATTAGCAACTTGTTGTTTTGCTAACACTGGGTCTAACCAAACATGCGGGTTTCCCTTAGCGTGTTCGTGGTCGTGTTCTTCCTCTTTTTTATTAGTTTTCTCAACAGGTGAAATTTCATTTAATGGTTGAATACCTTTACTGGCATCAATTTCAGACAATTTGGGATTTTGGGCATTTTTAACTGTGTTTTCTAAAAATTCTTCCAAACCCAAGCCATTTTTTACCAACACATTTGCCGTGGCGATCGCCTTTACATTCTCTGGTGTAGATTGGTACTCATGTACTTCTGTTCCCGGTGGCACTAAAATTTCCACATCTGCTGTATTCCCAGCTACGGCTTTGGTAAACAAATACATCGGTAAAAATGTCGTCACCACTTTGATTTTTCCTGGCTGCGGTGATGGAGTGGACGCAGCTTCTCGTGCCTGCGGTGACTGTTCAGGAACTATTGCCTGATTGGTGTTAGATTCAGTACAGCCAGCACTCAGTGATAACATAAGCAGAGCAATCAAAGGTATGATACCGCTTCTGTGTCTTTTTGTTCTACGTCCTTCATTAGTCCAGAGCACTGTTTTCTCTCCTTGCTGGAAGCTGTTTGCTTTGCCTTGGTTGAAATTTCTGTTGACAATGAGACTTAATTTTACATCTTAATAGTATAATTATTCTCATTCTCAGGTAAAAGGTCTGCGATTGAGTGTTAGTAGCAACAAAAATTTTTCAGCAAGCAAAAGTTCTGCTGTCTGCACACTTGCTTGACTGAATGGATTTATCTACACTCAGTTCTTAGGGTTTGTCCTCTAAGAGTGCTACCTTGATTCGCACATACGTTTATTGATATTTTTTGAAATTTATGATTAAACAATTTGCTGATTATTGATAAATTAATGAGACTACCTTCTAATAACAATAAGCTTTGACAAAGCACAGTGTGGGTGTTCATTGAGAATGGGTGTGAGGAAAAAATGACAAAACTCTGGAAATCCCTGCTGGTAAGTCCAGCGGTTTTCGGCACAATGTTAGTGATGAGTGCTAGCGCAATTGCAGGGGAAACACTTAGCAATTTGGACAAAGAAGCTGAGAAAATCCCTCAAAACAAAACAATGGCACAAGTCACTTCGGTGTCTCAGCTATCGGATGTACAACCCACAGATTGGGCATTTCAAGCACTGCAATCCCTGGTGGAGCGGTACGGTTGTATTGCAGGATACCCGAATGGGACTTATCGGGGTAATCGGGCGATGACACGGTATGAGTTTGCTGCTGGTTTAAATGCGTGTCTCAACCGGGTTAACGAACTTATTGCCACCGCTACAGCAGATTTGGTTACGAAACAAGATTTAGTCACATTACAAAGACTGCAAGAGGAATTTACAGCAGAACTCGCGACACTACGAGGTCGTGTAGATGTTTTGGAAGCAAAATCAGCAGAACTAGAGGCAAATCAATTTTCTACTACGACAAAACTACAAGGGCAAGTTGTCGCTGCAATCACCGATGTTTTAGGAGGCGATAGAGTCAACGATGTAGATGTCAAGGACAACAATACAACATTTGGGGTGCGGGCGCGTGTGGAGTTTGTAACCAGCTTCACCGGAGAAGATGAACTTTTCACCAGAATCCAGGCTAATAATATTCTTGGTCCTGACATTGGTACATCGGAGGGCAATCTGTTCTTTGCCGATGAAGACGGTACTACAGATGCTGTGATCGATGCGCTGTACTACAAATTTCCCCTGACCAAAAGTACAGAAGTGATCGCTCTTGCCAATGCGGGTGCAGCGGACGACATTACCGATACAGTAAATATCTTTGATGGGGACGGCGCGTTTGGTGCTTTGTCCAGCTTTGGCACGCGCAACCCAATTTATTACAACATGGATGGTGCGGGGTTGGGAGTTACTCAACAGTTTGGTGATGCAGTTTCACTCAGTCTGGGGTATTTGGCGAATTCACCCAATGACCCGTCTTCTAAGAATGGATTGTTCAATGGTCCATACGGTGCTATGGCACAGCTAACCATTAAACCGAGCGATCGCTTTACTATTGGCTTGACCTACATCAACGCCTATAATCAAGAATTGCGTACTGGTAGCCTACGGGCAAATCCTATATCCTTCCTTGGCTCTGAGCTTGCTGCTCCGCCTGATGTGACTGGAGAGCCTGACCCGGTGACTGTACCATTTGCTAGCAATTCCTACGGTATACAAGCATCCCTTGGTTTGAGTGAGAAATTTGTTTTAGGGGGTTGGGTTGGATACACTAACGCTCGCAACTTATCCACCGAAGGAGGAAGAGTTGACCGTGGAGAGTTAGAAATATGGAACTGGGCTGTGACTCTTGGATTGCGTGATCTTGGTAAAGAAGGCAACTTAGCAGGCATCATCTTTGGTATGGAGCCTAAGGTCACAGGTTCTAGCATTAATGAAATTTCTAGAGACAGAGACACTTCCTATCACGTTGAGGCGTTCTACCAATACAAAGTCACTGACAATATCACCATTACTCCTGGAGTCATCTGGCTAACAGCGCCGGATCATAATAATGACAACGATGATGTTGTAATTGGTGCGGTCAGAACTACACTGAGTTTCTAAACTCAGTTTCTAATTAGTACAAAAAGACCAGCCTACCACAGCTGGTCTATTAAAATTTTTCTTTGCGTTGTCTTCTCAAGAGGGTCAAACCCAAGTAGCACGTTCTCAAAACGTAACGAGAAACTTTTCTTAACAATATTGTAACAGCCAGCACAGACTTTTTATGGATATTTATCAAAAAAAGATGTTGAGGAAGGAAAATAGCCTCTATCTTTAAGAAGAATTCAAGCATCTGGCAAGAAAAAGTAAAACTAATTAATTTTTACTTTTTACTTTTTACTTTTTACTTTTTAGTTATTTCAACTAACTGCGGTTGTCCCCAAATAATCCGCTCCTGCTTGTAAATAGCAATTCCTGGTTTGGCTCCTTTGGGTTTGTAGACGTGTTTTGGCTGAGTGTAAACCACTGGCACTTGCTCACTCTGACGACCACGACTATAGTATGCTGCTAAGTTAGCAGTATATTGCAAATCGGCTTCTTCTGGAGGAGTACCTGGTTCTAGACGAAGCAGCACATGGCTTCCAGGAATTTCTTGAGCGTGGAACCATAAATCGTAATCGTTGGCTACACGAAAGGTTAATTGGTCATTTTGGCGATTGTTGCGACCAATTAAGACTTCAAAACCACTGGGGGTGCGGTAACGATAAAAGTTAGTGCTAGCGGCTTCAGTTGAACTGCGACGACGGTATCCTGAGTCTTCTAAATACCGCTGCCCAATAAGTTCCTCGCGGATTTCTTCTAGAGCTTGTAAATCTTCTGCTGTTGTGTAATTCTCTATCTGAGAAATCGCCGCTTCCACTTGCTCTAAATACTCAATTTCAGCCTTGACTTCAGCCAATAACGGTTCTACAGCAGTCCGAGCACGTTTGAGTTTTTGATGCTGTTTATAAAGACTTTGAGCATTTTGCACAGCATTTTTATCTGGCTCTAAAGCGATTTTTGTCGGTTTACCAGTTTCAAAATCAGCCAGAATAATTTCCTTCATTCCCACTTGCCACTCATGCAGATGCGCCATCAACAAATCAGCTTTTTGTCGATACTCATCCGCGTTCTCAGACTGCTGCAAGCGTTGCTCAAAATTAGCAGCTTTCAGTCGTAATTTTTCCAGAATATTATTCAGTTTCTGGCTCAACTGATGGCGCAGTTGGGAAAATGTTTGTTGATTGCTCTGGTCAGTGTAGTAACGGTTGAGTAACTCTTGGATATTTTTCGCGCTCTCGATCGCACCCCAACCAAGTACAGTGTATCCTTCTTTTGTCCAACCAGGTTCAAACTTCTGGGTTTCCAACATCAGCAGCCATTCTTGCCAATGGTGAAACAGCCGTTGCCAGTCATCAGGTTTTAAAGTGTCTGTTGAACTTTCTGGATCTATGTCTGATACCAGCAGCATTGACTGTATCAGTGAAGGTGAGACACCGCGATATGTTTTGAGCAACTGACGTTTGATAGCTCCTGGGACTAAGCTGACTCGTTCTTGCCAACGTTCTTGAGATTCGCCCAAACTAGGTATAGCAGCAGTCAGACTCGGTGGTGTTTCATAAGGCTGTCCTGTAAGAATCGGGCGGACGCTGGATTTTTGTTGGCTGACTTGATGGGCAACGGTGATAATGCTGTTATTGGCATCGGTGAGAATAACGTTGCTGTACTTGCCCATGATTTCAACGTACAGGTGATACAAAGCGCTTTCTCCCGGACGACCGGCAAATTGCAAATCAACGACACGTTCCCAAGGAGCTATTGTCTCCAGCCCCACCAACGCCAAACCACCTAATTGGTGCAGTAGTTGTTGGCTAAAGGTAAAAGTATCTGGTGTTCTTGGTGGTGGATCGCCGATATGAAGGCGAGCTGTTTGGGGATGCCAAGAAATTTCCAGCCAACCCCGTGGTTTGAGAGTGCGGAGTGCTATGGCAATGGTGTAGCTATTGCGCTGATAAACTTGTTCTATGCGTGATGGTAGCCAGTGAGCGCGGATGTCGCTACAAACAGCGCTAAGCGTTGTGAAGTCAAATGTTTGCACGACGATTGGCCGTTGTTGTTTGAGTATCGATTGTCAGTATAATTCCATTTTCTCTAATTCAGCATAAAGTGGGGCAAGCAAAAAGCGGTCAGCTGTACTGATTTTTTCAAATATCATGCTGACCGCTGCTTTTTTGACTAGTTTTTGAGCCTATTAGCTAGTTACTTTGTGTTGAGTGCAATACATCAAGAAATAAGAACCACAGATGGACTCTTGCGTGCGTTGCGGAGCCAGCACGCTCAGACGGAGAAGCCAGTGCAGGTGACTGGCGTTGGGGTTCCCCCCGTTGTTCAAAGCAGCGTCTCCGCAGGAGATAGCAACTGCCGTACAGATGGACACAGATAAATAATTACTTCATCCAAACGAGAAGCGCTATATTAGCTAGCTACTTTGACTTTTTTTCTTCTGCCATAACCTATACCTGCCACTGTCGCCAAGAAGATTGCACCAACTGTTCCTGGTTCAGGTACGCTTGTGCTTGAGGAACTGCCGCCAACCTTAATTTGGTATGCCAATTGAGAATTTCTTGGTGGGGTTGCAGCCCAGAACAACGATGTTTTACCAGTGATCACGAATGGATCGCTGATTTCACGAATTCGCAGATAATCTACGTCTGAGCCAATACCTAGAGAAGAAGAACCCAAATCTCCAATTCCTTCACCGTTAAACGCCAAGTTAGTCAGAGATACAGCACTGTTATTCGAGGCAAAGGTACGGATGAAAATGTCATTCACCGGACCATTAAAAGCGTTGCTGCTGAGGAGCTTGCCATCAACTGTATAGTTAACGGTACTTCCTGTGTATTCCAAGCTGAAGTCTACCGGCTTATTATTCTCCCAAGCATACTGCTGTTGTTCTAGGGGATTAGCACCTTTCTTAACATCGTCATTTATACTGAGTTCATAAGTTGCAGTACCACTCAAATCGCCAATGCGACCTTCGGCAACAAACAATTCGTTAAATTGACCCTGATTTATCAGGTTTTCAAAGTCTGTGTCAGTAAAACCTGTTTGATTGACGAGTGTCAAGGCTTTGGCAGAATGAGGTGCTACAAATAAACCCAGCGTAGCTAACCCCAAAATAATCAGTGACTTGCTGTAATTGATAGACTTGCGTACACGAAGCATAGTTTTCCCTTTGAATGGCTGATTTCTTAACATCTCTGTGTTGCTTTCGGGCGCAGCGAAACTGATTGCACACCCAAATTGCTACTAAATTTAATAGATTGCACCTAATAAATCAAAAATATTACTCCAACACATACAACAGTTTGCATCTTTATTGAGGTACACTTTTTCAACTCAACAGCCAGATATCGAGCAAATTCTACTTCTGACGACTGACGCCAATATTGCTGCTGTATGAAATAAACAAGTGTAGATTCATCAAACTACTGATTCCTGTTTCGGTTGGCTTTGGTTGTAACTTAAGTAGTGAAGCAAGCAATCATATCATGTTCGGCTAATTAGTTATGATTTCCACGTTGACTGCACCTCACCCCGCCAAAGCTGCGCTTAGGCTCCCCTCCCCGCTGGCGGGGAGGGGATAAAGGGGTGGGGTTCTTCAGGAATGATAAGCAATCAACCGAACCTGATATCACTTCTATCTTTAGAGGTTAAGACATGAGTTCGTACAATGGCGAGAAAAAGCACTGTATTTTACAGAAAATTTGACTAAATATAAAATTTCCTTGTTTTTTGGGCACATTCTCGAAAACAGACACAGACAATCTGTTTTAAGTTGTAAAACATAAATTTTTCTCAAATAAAAATTCTCAACAAATAAAAAGACTTCTTTACGAAGTCTTCTATGAAATCCTCTATGTTAAGATTTTCAACCGTATTGAGTGAGTTGTTTGTCGGTCATGCATAATGGACAATCGGGATATAGTCAAAAGTTATAACCACTCAGAGTTAGGTTTAACCTATAGAGTCTTGACTATTCACGACTTATGTCCAGTAAGTCGGTACTGTTAACTCGCCAATATCGCTTCTTTGTGGGTTTCTTGTGGTATTTCTTCAACTTTCTGTTGTAACAATTGGGTGTAAAGTTCAGCTAGCTCAGATGCGACTCCTTCCCAACTAAACTTTGTTTCAACCCGCTTTCTAGCAGCTTGACCTAACTGGTCTCGCCATTGGGGATTAGCGAGAATTCGGTCGATCGCAGCAGAGAAAGCACCAACATCTTGTGGTGGTGCCAATAAACCAGTTTCTTCAGGGACGACTGTAAACTGAAGTCCGCCGACATCACTTGCTACAACTGGTGTGTGACTTGCCATCGCTTCAATTGCTACCAGCCCAAAAGGTTCGTAATGACTGGGAACAACACTAACATCAGCAGCTGCGTAGTAATATGGCAGAATTTGCTGACTCAAACGACCAGGGAAGGTTGTAAAGTCGCTCATCCCTAATTCGGCGACAATATTTTCAATGCGCGAGCGTTCCATTCCGTCGCTGTGACCTGGACGACTACCACCCCCAATAATTAACTGGAGTTTTTCAGATCGCAATTTCGACTCTGCCACAGCACGCACGAGTGTTTCTATACCTTTGCGTGGATCAAAACGTCCTACATACAACACGAGTTTTGCTTCTGGGTCGATTCCCAACTCAGCTCTTGCAGTTTGTCTGTCTACACAACCAAACTGCCCAATATCAGTACCGCAAGGAATAATGTCGATACTTCCTTTTGTGGAAACAAGCGATCGCATATGTTCTTGTTCCTGCGGACTTGTCGCCACAATTCGTTCAGCTGTCTCCAACACCTGTTTTTCCACTGCTAGCCGGGTAGTAGCAATCAGAGGAATCGTATTAATCGTGTTGTACTTAACTGCTCCTAAGGAGTGGTACGTGTGAACCTGCTTGCTCCCTTGGATTTCCTTCAACTGCATTCCTACCCAGCTAGAAAGCCAGTAATTTGTATGAACCAAAGGATATACAAAGCCATTTTCTTGCTGGAATTTAAGGAAATTATCTATAAATTCTGGCAAGTATCCAAACAAATTGTCTCGTGGCACAAATTCAACCGCACCAGCTTCTAACCGGATGGTTCGACAGTTTGGGCTGTGTTGAACTATTGTTTCTTGTTCCGCACTCACTTTGCGGGTAAACATTTCAACTTGCCACCCAAGTTTAGCTAGTGCTTCTCCAACTTGGCGCACGTATACATTTTGTCCTCCAGCTTCTTCTTTCCCGATTTCAACGGCCGGATCGCCATGTACTGAAATTAAGGCGATGCGTTGTTTAGTTCTAGAGTTCATAGTTTGTTGGTGTTTTCGCTTCAAGAGGTTTTAGGCAGATTCAGTAGGTGATTCGCCCAATCTCTCTATGTATGCAGAAAGTTTAATTAATCTTTATTTTAATTTAATATGCCACATATTTTTATACATCTACTATCCAGAAGTAAGATTTTTCTTTACGTACTTATATTTAATTTCTTTATACTTAGATTGATATATTTTTAGCTAATATTATTCATAAGTAAACCTAAACATTGTAATTTTAATTCCTGGAGTTTAGACTAAAAATCGGCGACCGCGTAGCGATCGCGATGCGTAAGAATGGGTATAAAAAATTAAGGAAATGCCTGCGGTTAAAACAAGCATCGCCCAATGGAAGATCAGAGAAGCACTACTAACTCACATCAACCACAACTGAACGTAGCAATTTTCTGGCTGTAGCTCTTTCCCCAAACCGATAGGGACTTAAAAGAATTAGGTTCTAAATAGGCAATGACTTCGGGGAAAAATAGCTCTAAAAACTCCACAAAAAATGTGGTGAGCAGTTCCTTGAACGAGCGATCATGGTCAATCACGTCAAAATTGCTCCACCCATTAACCGCTCATACCGATACTTCAACTCTTCTTTCATCAAATACCAACGCTCTATAGTTGGATCTATCTCTATTACCTTCTCAGCTGCTTGCCGTGCCAAAATTAACACTTCCTCATCTTCTACTAAACTCGCTAATGTAAAATCTGGCACGCCTGATTGACGAGTTCCCAAGACTTGCCCAGGACCGCGAAAACGCATATCCATTTCTGAGATGAAAAAGCCATCCTGAGACTGTTCCAAAACCTTGAGCCTTTGCTGTGCATCAGGGCTTTTGGAGCTACTCATTAATAAACAGTAGGACTTAGCGGCACCTCTACCAACTCGCCCCCGCAACTGATGCAACTGAGATAAGCCAAAGCGCTCAGCATTTTCAATGAGCATTACTGTTGCATTAGGGACATCTACACCTACCTCTACAACAGTGGTAGAAACCAAAATTTGAGTTTTGTTATCCCGGAAATTGCTAATTGCTTCGTCTTTCTCGGCTGAACTCATGCGACCGTGAAGCAGCCCCACTTCAAACTCTGGAAAGATAGTTTCTTGTAACTTTTTATGCTCTTCTACTGCCGATCGCACATCCAGTTTTTCTGATTCTTCTACCAACGGCAAAACGACATAAGCTTGCCGTCCTTGGGCAATTTCCCGGCGGATCAGGTCGTAAGCATGAGTGCGTTGCTGACTGATGAGCGCGTTTGTCTGAATCTTTTGGCGTCCTGGTGGTAACTCATCTATCTGGCTGACATCCAAATCCCCGTGTATTGTCAGCGCTAAAGTTCGGGGAATGGGAGTCGCTGTCATAGTTAATACATGGGGTTGATCGCCTTTTTGCTGCAAACGCGCCCGTTGTTCTACCCCAAAGCGGTGCTGCTCATCAATTACGACCAAACCCAATCGCATAAAGTTTACGGGGTCTTGAATTAACGCATGAGTCCCCACCAACAGCGGTAATTCACCCGTCTCTAACTGAGCATGAATTTGTCGTCTTTTTGCCGTTTTTGTGGAGCCCGTCAGTAATTCCACGGGTAAATGCAGGAGGTTAAACCAGCTCACTAACTTGCGATAATGCTGTTCTGCCAAGACTTCTGTGGGAGCCATTAGTGCTGCTTGATACCCAGACTGAAGGGCAGCAAGAATAGCAATCACGGCAACAACAGTTTTACCAGAACCGACATCACCTTGCACAAGACGGTTCATCGGTACAGATTTTTGCAAGTCGTTGAGAATTTCGTTAAGGACTCTAGCTTGAGCGTTTGTGAGTTGAAACGGCAGTATCTCGTAGAATTTTTTTACCAGTTCACCTTTTGGGGCAAGAATGGCACTGGTTTGATTTTGCCGCGCATAATGCTGACGTTGGAGTAACCCAAGTTGCAGGTAGAAAAATTCATCGAAGACAAGGCGGCGACGGGCAGCTTGCAGGCGATCGCTGTCTGGGGGAAAATGGATATTATTAATTGCTTCTTTCAACTCCATCAAGTTATACTTATCCCGCAAACCACTGGGTAGTGGGTCTTTGAGATGCACAGTAGAAGGCAAAGCGGCAATGACTGCTTGTCGCACCAGATCCGCCCCAACTCCCTCTGTCAGGGCATAAATAGGTACCACTCTACCGATAGTCAACGACTCAAGTGTATCTCCTGGATGTGCCAAAACTTCCACTTCTGGGTCTTCCAACGTCAAGCCGTATTTACTTTCTTTCACCAATCCGCACGCCGCCACAATACTACCTTCTGGATAACGACGCTTTAAACTTTCCTGCCAACCACGACTGCTAAAGCGCGTACCAGCGAAAAAACGGCTGATTTTGATCTGACCCGTTTTATCACGTAGCAGCACTTCTAAAATCGTTAATTTCTTGTTTTTGGGACTAGTAAAGCAGTTACAGCGCTTCACTGTTGCCACTATCGTCACCGTCTCCCCTGCCACCAACTGCTGAATATTTACCTGACGCGCATAGTCAATATGGTCACGGGGATAGTAGAAAAGTAAGTCACGCACCCTGTATAAACCAAGACGTGCTAAATTTGCAGCTTTTCTAACGCCTATTTCTGGTATATCACTCAGCTTTTGGTCTAGGTTAGGCGCAAGTCTGCGACTCACCTCAGCGACAATTGGAGATTTTGGAAGTGAGAATGAGTAGGAAGATTTTGCTCCCTTATCTCCCTTATCTCCCTCATCTTCCTCTGCTTCCCCTTCAGTCGCTTGCTGTAGTTGGTACAGATACCTACGACTCTCTGCTACCAAGTGTTGTCTATCTTCCACTGCCAGATTTGGATAGTTAGCAAATTCAGCCGCTAGTTCTTGCCAGCGGCGACGTTCAATGCTGGGCAACCCTGTGGGGAATTTGCCAAAAGTCAGGGTAAGAAACTCACTGAAGCGGTATTGTTTACCCAGCAAGTCAGTAAAACCTTGTTCTGCTTCTATTGCCAAGGCTTTCTGCAATCGTATCCAATCTGGTGTGTCAGTAGTCATTAGTCATTCTTGAGAAGAACACAGAACGCAGAACACAGAACTCAGAATCACTTCACAAATTAATTCAGCCTGATTTTAAGAAGAATAAGTTTTGTTTTCTCCCACAGGTGTTACCCAATGGCATAAAAGTCATACTGACTTCTGACTCCTGTGCCTCCTCCGGAGGAGCTGCGCAAACGCGCAGCGTGCCCGCAGGGCATATTCTGAGTTCTTTCTTAGTCATTTGACTTTGGACAAAGAACAAATGACTAATCATCAGACCAAATAGCACGCCATGCTGCTTCAGCTTGGGCAACTGAACGTTCCCGCTGTTTTTTTTGATACTCCTGCCCTAGCCGATTGAGCTGAAGCAAGACACTGCGAATCTGCTTGCGATAAGACGAGAGTGTCGCGTCAGCAAATTCAATTTCCCCAAGCCGCAGGTTGATAGCCATAATTTGTGTCAAGCCGGAGTCTTCTGACTGCTGCTCATTTTCAATTTCAATAACCAAGTTTAGTAGATTGGGTGGCCCTGGCATCACTTCGGCAGATGCTTCTGATGCCGCAGCTGCAGCTGCTTCTAAAATTGGTCCTGGTAATTTTTTGGGTATTATCCCTGCTTTCTGTATGAGAAGATTCGCCTCACGAGAAACTCTTTTGAGCTTTTCTTGTGTCGCTCTTTCTAAATTCTGTTGCCACTTAGCTAGTTCTATAGGGTTAGAGGTGTTTGGGGAAGAGGACAAGGAGGACAAAGGGGATAAGGAGAAGGAAGCACCGGGAGTGGGAAGAGTGGGAGGAATGGGAGAAGTTGGGGGGTTAGGGGAACTAGGAGGAATAGGTGGAATAGCGGGAGTCAGAGGATTGGGAGGAGTAACGGAAGTAGCGGGAGTCAGGGAAGTCGTGGAAGTAAGGAAAGTTGTGGGAGTCACGGAAGTAGGGGAAGTCGTGGGAGTAGAGGCAGATGTTTCGTCATCTTCGTCCTCTTCGTCATCTTCGTCATCTTCGTCCTCTTCGTCATCTTCGTCATCTTCGTCATCTTCGTCATCTTCCTCATCCCCCTCATCTTCCTCTGCTACCTGCTGTTCACTTGGGTTGATAAGACTTTGTAATTGTTCGGCTGTCTGTTGACCCAACTTGCGGATGGCTTGTTGCAATTGTTGCCGCTGATGCAATGACAAATTCAAAAAGCTTTCCGGATACCCTTGGGTACACAGGTGATATGTCGCCAGAATTAGCTGCTTGCGTACGGTTTCCCCCAAGGCGCTGAGATAATTGGTATAGGCGGTTTGGAGTTCTTTTGCGATCGCCTGTATCGCTTCTTCTAGTGCTAAAATATCCCGTTCAATTCGCTCAATTGCTTTCGCCATATCTTCTTGCTATTGCCCATCTGAACCTTATCTTGGTATAAACGTACTACTCTATTTTAAAATAACCATCCAAAGCATTTTAGATTCTTGATGTTGATTTTAGATGTTGAATGTTGAATTTTGGATTTACACACAGATAGGAACTCTAATCTATAGTAACGCTCAGCAAATCATGGTAAATTTTATTACCAAAGTCCAAACGAAAATCTGACATTAATCTGACCATGAATGAAAAACAGGTCAGCTTGGCTTGCCTGACCTGTCTTGGAAATAGTCCTTTGTCTTTTGCCCAAAACTAATGACAAATGACTAAATTACTTGCTGCCCATTTGCGCAGCGACTTCTTCAGCAAAGTTGCTTTCTTCCTTCTCAATACCCTCGCCCAGGATATAGCGAACGAAGCGACCAACGGAGATGCTTTCGCCCAGTTGTGAGCCAGTCTGCTTAATCAATTCTTCCACTGTGATACTCTGATCACGAATATAAGGTTGATCCAGCAAAGTCAGTTCTTTTAGGCGTTTTTCAATCCGTCCCTGAACAATCTTTTCTTTGATGTTCTGTGGTTTGTTCGCCAAGTCATCCCGCCCCATTTCAATATCCTTTTCTTTTTGGGCAACTTCAGGGGGAATGTCCTCTACGTTGACATACTCAACATTTGGGCAAGCTGCAACTTGCATCGCTAGGTTGCGTGCCAGAGTTTGAAACTCTTGACGACCAGCTACTGCATTTTGGCTGTTTAGTTCCACTAACACACCAACTCGACCGCCGGTATGAATGTAACTATCTATTACCCCTTGTGTGCCTTCTGCTAGTCCAAATTTGGCGAAGCGACGCAGTTGGATATTTTCACCCAACTGGGCGCTCGTTTGCTTAATAAAAGCTTCGACCGTTAGACTTTCATCTTCAATGTAAGGTTGAGTCAACAAAGCCTCAGGGCTTTCGGCGGTTGTTGCTTGCTTCGCCAAGTTCTGAACTAAAGCTTTAAAACCCTCGTTACGGGCAACAAAATCAGTTTGGCAGTTGACTTCTATGAGCACACCAACCTCACCTCCGGGTTGAATGTACGTGTCTACTAGACCGTCTGCCGCAGTACGTCCTGCTACCTTGTCAGCTTTGGCAAAGCCCTTTTGCCGCAGCCACTCGATGGCTTTTTCTATATCACCATCAGTTTCTTTCAGCGCCTTTTTGCAGTCCAGTATGCCAGCACCAGTTTTCTGACGTAGCTCTTGGACAAGTTTTGCAGATATTTCCGCCATGTTGCCTCAATTCCTAACTTGACTGACAGTTTTAATCGCTCTCAAATGAAAGTTTAGAGTCCTGGGTTTAAGAAAATCCTGAGCAATGAATCATAAGTGCTGAGTTATTTCTACTCAGCACTCACCACTAACTTAGGATTTTACCTGTAGCTAAGGACTCATAAATAAGTAGTACTCTAGAGTACCAAGTACTACTATTTTACTCGGCACTCAGCAACGCCCTAGTGGGAACGGCCACGCCTTACGGTGAGTCCAGCGCTGGGGGAGGGTCTCCCGCAGCAGGCGACTGGCGTAAGCGCAAGCGCACGCCAAGGGCGAACGCGTAGCGTGCCGTTCGGCGAAGCCGTGGCGTTAGCCATAGGCATACCCGGAGGGCTATCGGGTCTGTCCTTTAAACAGACACTACAGGACTCACCAGTCGCCTAGGCGCGGGAAAGCCCTGATTCTTTGCTGGCTCCTTAGCACCAATTATTCTTCCTCTTCTTCGTCGGGAATCACCAAGTCACTGTAGTCGCTTTCGGTCTCGTCGTAGTCGTAGTCTCCCTCAGCGCCTTCGTAATCTTCGTACTCTTCTTCTGAATCCAATTGACCGTGACGACCTTCGTAAATGGCGTCCGCCAATTTGCCTACTATTAACTTAATCGAGCGGATGGCGTCGTCATTTGCTGGGATGGGAATATCTACTACATCCGGGTCACAGTTAGTATCCAGCATGGACACAATCGGAATTGCCAACTTTTGGCATTCTTGCACTGCGTTATACTCCCGCCGTTGGTCTACAATCACGACAACATCAGGAACTTTCCGCATGGTTTTAATCCCACCCAGGTATTTCTGAAGCTTCGCCATTTCCCGACGCAGCATTGAAGCTTCTTTTTTGGGCAGCAAATCGAGAGCGCCGTTTTCTTCCCGGCGTTCCAAATCCTTCAGGCGGTCTACCCGAGTTTTGATAGTCGTCCAGTTGGTGAGCATTCCACCCAACCAGCGCTGGTTAATGTAGTGAGAACCACAACGGGCTGCTTCTTGGGCAATAATTCCTGCTGCTTGCCGCTTGGTACCAACAAACAGGAATTTCTTGCCAGCCTCAGCTTGTGACCTCATATAGGTATAAGCCTCTTCCATCAACTGGGCCGTCTGCACCAAGTCGATGATATGTACTCCGTTGCGAGAGGTGTAAATATAAGGAGACATCTTTGGATTCCACCTACGGGTTTGATGCCCAAAGTGAACTCCTGACTCCATCATTTGAGCCAATGAAACAACTGGCATATTTGTTACTCCGATTCGGGTTAAACCTCCACCCAGGCGTATTTCCCAAAGCAGGAAACACCCGAACTCCTGGATGTGCGAGATTAGTTAACCATACTAGAGTAGCATAGCTGTGGCAGCTATTGGGAAATTGGGAGTGTCGAGAAAATACGACATCCAAAATAGGAAATTACTACATCATCTTTACCAATGCAATGGCTTGCGCCGCTCGCCTCTTATCAAGCTGGCTTTTGCATTTGGGTATACGCTTCATAAACACCCTTGACGTTATACCAGTTTAGAAAAATTCGGGCAATTTCTAACGCCAACTGCGGTTTACCTAAATTAATTAACCATTGTAAAAATGGAGCCATTGTACGTTCATTGAGGATGCCATTCAGTGACAGGATTCCCCAAAGTAAGCGATGTAACCAAGTCATTTGAATCATCATTCGCACTTCCCAAGTGGGGTGCTTTTGATAAAACAAAACTCCCATGCGTCCGCGCTGAATTTCTTTGTCAATCAAGCGGGGAACTTGTTCTAAGTTAAAAGGTGGATGCCAATGATATCCAACGGCAGCAGGACATTTAATGAGTTTTAAACCAAGATTTTTGAGTCTGACACCTAGTTCTAAATCTTCCCAACCATAAAGTTGAAAACACGTGTCAAAAAGTCCGGCTTTCTCCAGCCAATGCTTGGGAATGGCTACATTACCTGTGGCAAAAAAGGCGGCGGAAAAATCTGTTATTTTGTATGGTTCAGATGTGGGGTTGTCAAAATTACAAGTATTAATAACTGCACCGTAGGTAAAGAAGCGATCGCCTCCCAATTTCTCTTTTCCTTGCATCAGTGCTGACTCATGAGCTTGTAGAAAATTTTCTGTCACCACTAAATCACTATCAATAAAAATAATAGTGTCTCCTAGTGCCTTTTCTACTCCCAAATTTCGCGCTGCTGCAGGTCCTGCATGATTTTGACGAAAGACTCGCACATGGGGAAACTCCTGTTTGTTTGCTTCTAACCACTCCAATGTCCCATCAGTAGAGCCATCATCCACTAAGACAATCTCGTAATTTTGTAGAGACGCGCCATCGAATGTTTGTTGATAAGACGCGCCACCTCTCGTCTCTACATCAGTTAGCTTCTGTGCCTCCAAAGCTCTGAGGCACTTTTCCAAAATTGGCTTACGATTGTAAGTCGGAATCACAACGCTAAAAAACACAGTCTCACCCACATCAGTATTGCCCATCTCCAGGATAGGACAGCAGTGACTACAACACTGTTCCTTAAAGCAAAACCGCCCTAGAAGAACTAGGGCGGAGGTAGTTGAGATGAGGATTATGGCGATTTGCATTTGGATGCAATACAATTTTTACCGTAGAAACCCCCACACCTTACCCCAAAGGGTGCAAGCGAAGAGGGGAGAAAATACTCGTTTCAAGGGTAGGTTTTACAGATTTTGCGTTTTGACCGATGTGGAGATGCGGAGAAACCCAGACGCAAAGAAAAATTTTTGAACGAAAATATAGGCTTTGCTGATAACTTTCAAAACACCTGCCCTTAAGAGAGAAAATACTCCCCCTTTGGATGTTGCAAAGAGGAGAATTGGGAGGTAAAGTTCCTGCGGTATTTAAGCAAAGTGAGAACCGCTATATAATGCAATGAGCAGTTTTTGTCAGTTGCAAGTCGCTTTACGACGGTGTTTGCGTAGCAGAACACCTGCTCCAAGTACACCCACGCCGACTAATGCTGTGGTGGCTGTTGGTTCTGGAACCGCCCGAGGAGTCTTTAAGGAGAATTTCAGTACAGCGTTACCCTCAGTAGGAGCTCCTGGTGGACCAAGTCTGTCCTCCTGAGTAAAATCTATTCTGCCTGTGGTGTTTTGGAACATGCCCGTTCCACCAGTGATAGTTATGGTACCACCACCCCTAATTGTGCCTTCGTTGGGGTTAATTTCAGCGCTGTCATTTGCTAATCCAAATAACTGATTAGGACCGTCGCCGTAGTATATATCGCCAAGTACTTCGCCTTGTATGCCAAATGTGCTTGGATCGGAATTGAATCTGGTGAATGTATTGTCTCCACGAGGCTCAGTCTGTCCGTAAGTATTGCTAGTAAACTTGGTCAATCCGTAAGGAGCATCAGTACTCTCACCTGTGATGGTTGCCCTTACGATGTTCTGTTCCGGTAGGAAGGGCTGAAGTTGGACTGATGTCTTGTAGTTAGCAGTAAAGTCATAGGTATCATATGTAGCCTGCGCGCTCGCGCTTTGCACATTTAACCCGAAACCACCGAAAGCTAAGGCTGCTGGTATGAGCCACTTGATGTGTGAACGGAGCATAATTGACCTTGTGTACTATATTAGTTAAGCACTGAGTATAAACTAACAGTGTATCTTTATAAATGATACGTAAAAATGAATCGATTCGTAATAAATTGTTATAAAGCAGGCGTAAAGCCATTGTGAAATTAACTCAAGAGAGTTTTTGTACTAAAATATACATTATGGAACTCGTACTGCAATATCAAACGTCAATTGTCTAGCAATGCCTAGAAATCAAGCTATGGTAGGCATTGTTCATGTTAAAGATGTAATTTATATAGGGTTATTCGGGTCATGCTTTTAGAGCAACATTACAACTGCGAGTGTTCAGATAGTTCAGTCGATGGAACTCAAAACAGTCGAAAAACTCAACTTTTATCAATAACTGTTTGTTTACTGGCTGGGTTTTTTGTTGCTGAGTGGAGTGTCGGTTTATGGAGTGGCAGTTTATCTCTACAGGCAGATGCAGAACACATTCTTTCTGATATTGCTGCTTTGGGAATATCACTGTTTGCCAGTTGGTTAGCACAGCAACCTGCTGTCGGTAGGGCAACATTTGGACATCGCCGCATTGAAATTATGGCGGCTTTGGTGAATGGGTTAAGTTTGCTTGCGATCGCTATTTTCATTTGTTGGGAAGCAATTCATCGGTTGGGGAGTCCGGAAGAAATTTCTGGCTTACCAATGCTAGCAGTAGCTGTGGTAGGTTTAATCGTCAATCTGCTCAACATGACTTTGCTGCATCCTCACTCTCATGACGACTTAAATCTACGGGGTGCTTGGCTTCATATCATCGCTGATACTGCTAGTTCTTTGGGTGTGATTGTTGCTGCTGTCGCGATTCACTTTTGGAATTGGTTATGGGCAGATGCGGCTATTAGCTTAGTAGTTGCTAGCTTGATGGGTGTCAGTGCTTTGCCACTTGTGCGAGAAAGTATCTCGATTCTTTTGGAGTATGCACCAAAATCAATTAACCCGAGTGTTGTGGAAATCTCTCTCAAGTCTTTTCCTAAAGTTTTGCAGGTAGAAAAACTTTACGTTTGGAGAATTAGCAAAGAGCAGATCATGCTTTGCGCTCATCTAACTGTGGATTGTGCGACTGTTGAAGAACGCGATCGCCTGCTTCGGGAATTACAAACTCATTTGGAGCAAACTTTTGGTATTAACGAAATCACATTGCAGTTAACTAGCCGCAGCTCTAGTGCAGCGATTCCTATTCATCCTTTGTTTAAGCAGGATTTACTCTCAATGTTGTCTGTTAAAAATTTGTCTCTTTAAAATTAAGTTATTCAAATTCAACTGGCCAAAGTTCAGAAATTTCGACTTTCCAATCGGGAAGTAGTTCTGGAATTGTCAAAACATCTCCATCAGTTAGCACAACTGGTTCGGCATTTGTACGATAGATAGTCACAGTATCCTTATCAGGATCAATTAGTATCCCAACACGCGCCCCCATGCTTAGGAATGACTGAATTTTTTCTTTGAGCGGTTTAATTTGGTCGCTTTGAGATTTAATTTCTACTACCAAATCTGGAACTAACTCACCAAAATACCTTGGACTGCGTCGCAGACGTTCAGCAGAAACAAACGACACATCGGGAGCAGTTAAATCTGAGTTAGGGAGAATAAACCCACCGCTAGAGTCAAATACCCGCCCTAATTTGCGAGGTTTAACCCAATTCCTCAACTGGCTACTTAACTCAACCCCAATTTCGCTAGAGATAATATCTGATGGACCCATGACAATTATCTTTCCATCTATCAGTTCCAGTTGGTAGTCGAGATGAGCTTCGCTAAGCTGGGTTTGTAGTTTTTCCAGGTCTTTGATGGTGAGAGACATAAGACATCACCTATTTGTACATCTCATTTCATAGTACAGGTTTCAATAATTATGTATATAATGTTACTTTTTTTAGGTAAAAATTTTAATATGTATAAAACATTAAATTAAGTTAGATAATAGTGACTCATTGTGCTGTTTTGTCAACTGGAGAAATAAATGGGGCGCGCTAAGAAAGTTGTTTTAGCCTATTCTGGTGGTGTAGATACCTCAGTGTGCATTCCTTACCTCAAGCATGAGTGGGGCGTGGAAGAAGTCATTACCCTAGCGGCAGATTTAGGACAAGGAGATGAATTAGAACCTGTCAGAGAAAAAGCTCTGAAATCGGGAGCAAGTGAATCGCTAGTGGTGGATGTCAAAGAAAGCTTTGTCAAAGATTACGCTTTTCCGGCAATTCAAGCAAACGCCCTGTATGAAAACCGCTATCCTTTGAGTACTGCCCTTGCTCGTCCATTGATTGTCAAAGCATTGGTAGAAGCAGCAGAAAAATACGGTGCTGATGCGATCGCTCACGGATGCACTGGTAAGGGTAACGACCAAGTGCGCTTTGATGTCTCGACTGCTGCACTAAACCCTAATATTAAAATACTTGCACCAGCACGGGAATGGGGAATGAGCCGCGAGGAAACCATCGCCTACGGCGAACGGTATGGCATTCCCTCGCCAGTGAAAAAATCCTCACCCTATAGTATTGACCGTAACTTGCTTGGTCGCAGTATAGAAGCAGGCGTTCTGGAAGACCCTAATGTGGAACCATTAGAAGAAATCTATGCAATGACGAAGGCGATCGCCGACACTCCCGATAAGCCAGAGTACGTTGAAATTGGATTTTCCAGAGGAATTCCAACTACTCTCAATGGTGAATTCATCAACCCAGTTGAACTGATTGAACAACTTAACCAAGTCGTTGGGAATCACGGTGTTGGACGCATCGACATGGTAGAAAACCGCTTGATAGGTATCAAATCGCGGGAAATTTATGAAGCACCCGCTTTGCTCGTGTTAATTCACGCACATCGAGATTTGGAAAGCTTGACTTTGACCGCAGATGTTACGCACTACAAGCGTGGTATTGAGGAGACTTACAGCCAATTAATTTACAACGGTCTGTGGTACAGCCCGCTAAAAACAGCATTGGATGCCTTTATTCAAAAGACACAAGAGCGAGTGTCTGGAACTGTGCGGGTGAAACTGTTCAAGGGCAACGCTACCATCGTTGGGCGGAGTTCTGATAATTCTCTGTACACTCCTGACTTGGCAACCTACGGCGCTGAGGATACATTTGACCATAAGGCAGCTGAGGGTTTTATCTACGTTTGGGGATTGCCAACGCGCATTTGGTCACAGCAGGAAAGGGGTAGATAAAGGACAAGATGTAGGGGCAAAGGCATTGCTCATTGGTGTCAACTTAACGTTCAAACCCTGATAACGTTCCCTGCTAGAAGGTACTTCCAAAAAATAATTATTCAATCTTGTGGGGTGGGCAGGAAAGCCCGCCCTGTTAATAGGACGGGCTAGAAGCCCATCCCACAAGAAAAAATTGGATACTTTTTAATTTGGAAGTCCTTAAGTAGGGAATGAGAAGTTTTGGAAACTCTGATTACAAAGAAATCTCACTCAATAGAATTGCTGTTTTATCGGGAGCATCCCAATTTTGCAAAAAAGACGGTAGTGGGAGCATCTTGCTCCCTACTTTATTATTGAAGCGGGCAGGATGCCCGCACTACAAAATAAAATCATTTTACACATTTGGGATGCTCCCGTTTTATCCAAGTAATGCTATAAACTCATCGCGTGTGAGTTCGGCATCACGTAGTATCTTACGTAGCAACCCTTTACCCAAAGTTTTACCAGCATGAATAGGTATTGTTACAACCCGTCCATCTTCATGATGCATTCGTATATGGCTGCCCTTTTGTCGAACTACTTGAAAACCTACTTTTTTGAGAGCGCTAATAACTTCATCACCTGTACAAGCTGGTAGTTTTGGCATCAAATTACTACCTTTTGAATGCCTACAAACTCAGGTATCTCTTCATCACCTTCTTCTTCCAGGCAAAGTTCAATAACTTCTTTGATATTCTCCATTAACTCATCAATAGTTTCGCCTTGGCTATAACAAGCTTTTAGCTGAGGGACTTCCCCAACATAATAGCCATCTTCATCTCGTTCAATAATGACGTAGAATTCCCGCTTCGTAACATCCATTGCTGAATCTTCCTACTTAATAAAACAGGATAGCTCGTCTTGCGCTTCGAGGAGAGACTCATCTCCTTGGCGAATTGCTCGTCCGTAAGCAAGTACCT
The DNA here is from genome assembly GCF_036697665.2 of Scytonema sp. PRP1. Lineage (NCBI taxonomy): Bacteria > Bacillati > Cyanobacteriota > Cyanophyceae > Nostocales > Scytonemataceae > Scytonema > Scytonema sp. PRP1. The sequence continues at coordinate 128,598 of NZ_JBAHYJ020000030.1, forward strand.
CCTCAAAGGCAGGTTCATCTCTGAAAGACCGTGTAATTTGTTGCAGCCAATTCGCTGGTTGAGAAGGCGCAACTTGCTTCTGCAACTGTGCGATCGCTGCTTCTACTGCTGCAAGTCGCTCCTCTAAAGAAGTATTGCTTGCCATTTGAGTTTCCCATAATTCATCGTTTCTGTCTGAAGGATAACGAGTCACAGAGGGTTTGACAATCCTTCAGAATTTTACAAAGTCTGTCCAAAAGAGTTGTTATTTTGCGCTTTTGCATCGCTCAAGCCTTAGCGCAATACGAGAGAAACAAAATAGAAGTTTATAGCTTTGCAGGATGAGCGATCGCCTACAGCATGATTTCGTAGAAAGGGCGATCGCCTATGGCGGACGCTCTGCGTCATCGCGCCCCGGCGGCTCCTCTGGAGCATCGCTCACTTTTGTAGGCTGGGCAGTGTGAACAAGAGTATCTTGTTCCTTGAAAATGCAGTGAGGGGACAAGATTGTTGACTCGTGAGCGAGTATTTGGAACTCGTGGACGAGTATTTGGAACTCGTGGGCGAGTGTTTGATACTCGTGGGCGAGTGTTTGGAACTCGTGAGCGAGTGTTTGGGACTCGTGAGCGAGTGTTTGGGACTCGTGGGCGAGTGTTTGGGACTGGTGGACGAGTGTTTGGGACTGGTGGACGAGTGTTTGGGACTCGTGCGCGAGTGTTTGATACTCGTGGATGAGTATCAGAACTCAATGCAGCACCCTCACATTGTCAAAGTACACAATTGTTAGCCCCTAGGCGTCCCAAACATATTTGCGACAGGTTTTACAAGCTGCTGTTGCTTCCTCAGTTTGCGGGTTCTTGAAGATGGGATGGTGGCGGAGGCGATCGCAGGCAGCTTTGAGTAAAGGCTGCCAGCCAACGCGCCACAACTGCACGGTCTTGTCATGACTGCCACTGACAATCATCTGCCCATCCGAGCTAAAGGCTACTGAACTGACATAAATCGAATGCCCCTTGAAGGGTTGACCGATAGGGTTGCCTTCGATATCCCACAACCGCACAGTCCTGTCCCCGCTACCACTGACAATCATCTGACCATTTGGGCTAAAGGTGACTGACCAAACACTATCTTCATGCCCTTGGAACGGTTGACCGATAGCATTGCCTTCGATGTCCCACAACCGCACGGTCTTGTCTGCACAGCCACTGACAATCATTTGACCATCTGGGCTAAAGGCTACTGAACTCACAAGACCCCCACGCCCCCGGAACGGTTGACCGATAGTATTGCCTTCGATGTCCCATAACCGTACGGTCATATCTCCACTGGCACTAGCAATCATTTGTCCATCTGGGCCAAAGGCTACTGAACTCACAAGACCCCCATGCCCCCGGAAGGGTTGACCGATAGTATTGCCTTCGATGTCCCACAAGCGTACGGTCTTGTCTGCACTGGCACTAGCAATCATTTTACCATTTGGGCTAAAAGTTACTGACCTGACAATATCCTTATGGCCCTGGAAAGGTTGACCGATAGGGTTGCCTTCGATGTCCCACAACTGCAGGGTCTTGTCATGACTACCACTAACAATCATTTCCCTATCTGGACTAAAGGCGACTGAAGTGACAAGGTGTTTATGCCCCCGGAAGGGTTGACCGATAGCATTGCCTTCGATGTCCCACAACCGTACGGTCTTGTCTGCACTGGCACTAGCAATCATTTTACCATTTGGGCTAAAGGCGACTGAAGAGACAGAACCTTTATGCCCAAAGAAGGTTAATAACTCTCTGTCTGCTTCCATCACTCTTTCCAGACTAGTCTGAACTGAGGGAAGAATCTGCTCTGGCATTTTCTCCAGATTCTCTCCTATTGATTGAATTGCCAGAACTAGAGCATCTAGCGGTTGGAAAGGTAGTAAATCCTGCACTCTTAGTGCTTGCTCTCGCAACCTATGTTCAATCAGTACCCTTAAGCGAGGTTTATTATAAGCATTACTGCGTTGATAAAAATCCTTAGCAGCCGCGTCTAAATTCGGTTCCAGTTCAAACGATTTCTCCCGCACTTGCGCTAGCAATCCACCCATCATTAAATTCTCATCGTCCGGAAACTTCTGCCACTCCCGAAGGGCATCTTCCACTCTGTCAATCAATCGCTGCAGTTCTCTATTTTCTTGACGCCATTCAGCAAACTGCTTCCATCCTTCCATCAAAGCTTCATGAGCTAAATCAACCCAAGCTTCTCCTTGCTCATCTTCTTGCCCACTTACCAACAAACGTCCTTGAATTAACTCATTTAAAACATCACTGATTACGTTGTTACCTCTAATAGCTAAAAGTTTCACTTTAGGTTGCCGCTGTCTGGTATCCTTTACACCCTCACCCGTTCGCACCAGCTTCAAAAATATCCGCTTAACCCATTCCTGCTCATGCTCTGTGAAACTTTGATAAATATTTTCCGCGTGCCGATCCAACGCACCAACCACTCCACCCATCGCGCGATACTGCTCTAAGGTTAGCTGATGCTTTTCGCAGTCTCGTTTCTCCCAAAGTTCTGTCAAGGCAAACTGTAACAGTGGTAAACATCCCTGCTCTTTACCCACATCTTGGATAATCTCTCCCAGCAACCCGTCCTCAAAGCGATAACCTTGCAGGTTTGTTGGAGATGCGATCGCCTGCTCTAAATCTGCCCCTAGCAACGGCGGCATATACACTGCCTGATTTTGAATCACTTGAGTCAGCGATGGATAGCTCAAACAGGGTTCGAGAAAATCCGCCCGCATAGTGGTGACAATTGCCAACCGCAAACTTTGTAGAGACGTTGCATCCGAGAGTTCTACAACCTGGGTTAACAACTCAATAAACCTGCGTCTCTCCTCCTCCTTGGGACAAAGGGTAAACACCTCTTCAAATTGATCCACAACTAACAAGAAACGTTCTGAACCAGGGAGACGTTCAATTACGGAACGCAAGCCATCCGGATGAGTGCGGATGAATTCATAAAGCTGCTGAATTTCTTTTGGACGCTGAAAAAATGGCTCAAAAGCTGCTCTCAATTTTGCCAATGGCTCAATTCCTGGTTTAATCGGGTCTAAGATTCGCCAGCCATTTTTCTCCAACTGAGGAACCAAACCCGCACGCACTACGGAAGACTTACCGCTTCCCGACGCGCCAATTATCGGAACAAAGTGAGCCTGAGTAAGTTTTTGTAAAATATCCTCAACAACTTTCTTACGACCGAAGAAAAACTGGGCGTGCTGCTTGTCAAAAGCTTCCAAACCTCGATAGGGGCACTCCTCACGCACAACCCCAGTAACTACCGGATTCTTTGGCGGGTACCAAACGAGAGGAATTGACCTTCCTCCGCCCATGTAGATTGGTTCTTGTCCACTCTGCTTAAGTTCGCGCGATATGAAGCTAAACAAGTCGTTGGCGTTTACTTCACTAGTATCTTGATCAGCCCTATCATGAGACAATCCTCTCAGAACTGCTTGGGTAAAAATGCCTCCTTCGACATCTTCCCGCGCTCTTTCAAATTCACGAGAGGCGGTTATCAAGCAGTAATCCTGTTTGCTGTGGAAAACGGGGAAACTTGACCTAAGAAAACTCTTTTCTAGAAAAGAACCTGCATAGCAGCAGTCTAGCAGTACCACTAAACTAGCAAGCTGAGATTCTCTGATTAAATCATTGAAGTCGTCAAAGGCGATCGCATTCTGTCCATCGCTGCTACAATCAAACGTTGCCAGATAGCCCTTTTGCTTACCTGTCAGGCTTGCTGCTTCAAATCCATGTCCGGCAAAATAAATCAGTGCTTCGTGATTTTTTGCCTTCTCCAGCAAAAACGTCCTCAGTGTTAAACCCAGTTCCTTGCCAGTTAACTTTTTGTCTGGCGCGACACACCAGCAATTTTCACCCTCAATGAGTTTACTAGGTAACGGCTGAACATCAAAACGACCGTGTTCACGGAGTACCCGCGCTATGCTTTCTGCATCGGTGACAGCCTTTGGCAGATTTCTGAAATGGTTATAGTTAGCAATGCCAATCACCAAGGCATATCGAGCCATACTGTCCAACGAACCATAAGGGCGTTTTAGAGTATTCTAACTAAAGATATAATCCGTAATAACTTGAGGCTACCGATGTCAGAAGTACAACGCCTGATAATTAAAGATGACGGTGAAGAGTACGAGCTTTATATTCAGTCGAAAACGGTCTCTGAATTGCCAGAAATAGACGACGAGCAACTAGCATACCGTGGTATTGGCGATATTCTCCCCACAGTTAACATTCAGGAATTTCACGCGAAGCTTCGTGGTTACACCAAATTAGCTCTTGGGGCGTTCAGAAATTTACCTGAAGCTGAAGAAGTCACAATAAAATTTGGCATCAAACTAGGTAGCAAAGTTGGCATTCCTATCTTGGTTGAAGGTTCTAGTGAAGGCAACTTTGAAATTGAAGTTAAGTGTAAGTTTCCTGATAATAAGAAAAATTCTAGCAGCAGTTAAGACTTGCACTACCAAATCTTACTCATATTCAAAACAAACCCTGGCAAAACTTGTTCACCACTGACAGTAGCAGGGTTATCTAAACATTCTTCTGGCATTCCAGGACGATAGATATAAACTTTGCGATGCTTGCGGTCAATCAACCAACCTAATTGTATTCCTGGTTCCTTCATATATTCTTCCATTTTGTCTTTTAAAGGCTGGAGGTTATCAGAAGATGACCGGAGTTCTACGACAAAATCTGGGCAAATTGGGGCAAACCTTTGCTGTTGTTCTGATGTCAGAGCATTCCAGCGTTCCAGTTTCATCCAAGAGGCATCAGGCGACCTTTCTGCACCTGTTGATAGCTTAAACCCAGTACTGGAATCAAAACAAATACCTGTTCCGTCTTGATTTGCCCAAATATAAAGCTCGCCAAATATACTACCGCTACGGTTGCCTGTTTCTGAGCCAGTGGGAGGCATAATTGATATCTCACCAAACTTATTACGTTCGATACGTAAATCTTGATTAACCTGACAGAATTCAAAAAATTGCTCATCTGTCATTTGTAAATCTGGCGGCATTCGTAAAAAAATAGGAGATGAAAGCATAATTATTTTCTCTAACTGCCTACCCGACTGGCTTTATATTTTTTATTCTTACGCAAAAATGCTGTAGGGACGGCAAATTTCTCATCTCTACAGCACTTGGGCGAAATTATTTCAAGATTTACTTATTAGGTTGAGGAGTCAAGCGCAGATAGGGCTTAATTTCCCGATAACCTTTGGGGAATTTCTCCTTCAGCACTTCTGGATCTTTTAGCGAAGGAACGATGACTGTGTCATCGCCATCTTTCCAATCGGCTGGTGTCGCTACACTGTAGTTATCAGTCAACTGCAGCGAATCAATCACCCGCAAAATTTCATCAAAGTTGCGTCCAGTGCTGGGAGGATAGGTTAAGGTCAGACGTAGTTTCTTGTTAGGATCGATGATGAAAACACTACGCACTGTTACCAATGCATTCGCATTGGGGTGAATCATGTCATAGAGTTCAGAAACCTTACGATCCGCGTCTGCCAAAATGGGGTAGTTGAGAGTGGCGTTTTGAGTTTCCTCAATGTCTCCTATCCATCCTTTGTGGGATTCAACATCATCAACGCTGAGAGCTATCGCTTTAACGTTGCGCTTGTCAAATTCTGGCTTTAGCTTAGCGACTTGTCCTAACTCTGTTGTGCAAACAGGTGTGTAGTCTGCGGGGTGAGAGAAAAGTACAACCCAGCTGTCGCCAGCCCATTGGTAAAAGTCTATGTCTCCGGTGGAGGAGGCTTGGGTAAAGTTTGGTACTGTGTCGCCTAGATGGAGAGCCATGTGAGATTCCCTGTAGTTCAGAAAGGCATATGTATTCTATCTTGCCATGATGCCATAAAACCCCGGTTAACCGATTGGGGTTTAGCTCAATGAAACAAAATTTTAGCTTGTGCAAAGTTGCACAAACAGACTTATTATTTTACGTCCAAGTGGGACAAGATTTGATTATACGCCTCAATGGTTTGAAGAGCGATCGCATCCCAACTATAATTTTTCAAGGCATACTCTTTAGCACATAGCCCCCGCCGCTGGCGTTCTGAGGGATTTTGTAAAGCTATACGAAGTAAGTTGGTGAGGTCTGACACATCTGTTGCACCCACCCATCCCGACTCGCTATCACGGACTTCTTGACAAATATGCACTTGGTCTGATATTATAACAGGCGTTTGTGATACCATTGCTTCAGCTACAGCAATGCCAAAATTTTCATAATACGACGGCAAAACGAATAAATCAGCAGCTTGGAGAAGGGCAGATTTTAATTCACCTGTAACAAAGCCAGTGATAGTTGTGTGCGATCGCAGTGGTGAGGTTTGTATCTGTGATTTTATCTTTTCTTCGTAATTTGGGTCTTGGGGATTCGTCCCAGCTAGCACAAAGTGAAAATTTAACCCTTCAGCTAAAAGCGCCTCTAATGCTGGAAGCAGCAAATTCAAACCTTTTTTTGGATCAATGCGGGACATAAACAGCACCAACGGCACATCAACGGGAATACCGAACTGCTGACGCACCTCAGTTCCCTCCTTTTTAAGGGGGGGCTGAGGGGGGATAACACCCAAAGGAATCACCAAATCTCGTGTAGAGACTCCAAATCTTTCTGATACTTTGGCTTCCTGAACACTGGTAAAGTGAATGCCGGCTGCACCAGCTAAATTTGCACGTTCTAAAATTGCCGCATAAAGCTGTTTTAATTGCCTTTTTTTGCGTAAATCTGCTGGATCTAAAGTTCCTAAAGGGCGCAAAATATACGGTAGTTTTTGCCGACGACAAATGGTTGCAGCAACACTGCTAACAGGGGAGAATAGAGCATGAATATGAGCTAAATTAAACGTAGCGGCGTGAAGATTTAACCACTTGAGTAAGTCAACAGAGAATTTGTAGCGACGAAAAGGGGCGCAACGGAAGTATATTATTTTGTAACCATCCTGTTGAATTGGGGTATTTAAGGGAACATCCAAGGGTTCTTGACCACTATCACCATTACTGTCAGTTGTCAGAATTGTAACTTCTACTCCTTGCCGTGCCAATGCAGAAGATAGCCCTAGTACCATTTGACTGGGACCGCCATATATTAAAGAAATTGAGGGAACAATTTGTAGAATTCGCATATTTTGTTAGTTGTTATTAGTCATTCGTTATTCGTAATTAAAAATAGAAAGGTTCAGATTCCCGACTTCTTTAAGAAGTCGGGAATCTTGTTGTTTAAAGTCATAAGATAATTTAGAACCACGGATGCACACAGATTAACACAGATAATTTATCTGCGTGCATCTGTTTTAATCTGTGGTTTCATTTTCATGACATTGGTTTCCGCAAAAGATTTAATGACTACTAACAAGTTCTTTATAAAACTCTAATTGCTGTTTTGCTAAAGCTTTATTTGTGTATTGAGTCATTGCTTTTTGATAACCCATTTCACCTAATTTTTTAGCCAATTCTGGTTTGTCCATCAATTGAACTATGCAATCAGCCAGTGCTTTGGCATCTGCTTCAGGAAATATTAATCCAGCATCACCAACCACATAAGGAATTTCGCCGGAATTGGAACCTATAACAGGAACTTTGCAAGCCATTGCTTCTATTAGTACATGACCAAATTGTTCTTTCCAACCAACAGAAGTTATGTTTTTAAGCTTGTAATTTGTTTCCGATGGCAAGACTAAAGTACTCATTAAATTAATATACTTTGGCACTTCATCATGTGAAACGCTTTCTACCAAAATTATTCTGTCTTGAATATTATGTTCTGCTGCTTTCTCCATTAATTCTGACTGCAACGAACCACGCCCTAAAAGCAAAAGTTTCCAATATTTATCTTTCAAAGTAGCTAGGGCGTTGACAAGAGTTAGTAATCCCTTTTCTTGAACAAAGCGTCCGACGAATCCCACAACAAAATCATGTGGTTCAATTCCTAACTTGGTTGCTAATTCTGGCTGTGGTGTGGGAGTAAATAAAGTTTCATCTACACCCAGTTGGGGCATTACTTTTATTTGTCCTTTGTATCCCTGTTGCCGTAAAATTTCTGCACCATCTTGATTACCTGAAATAATACCGTGGCTGTGGGTTAGGTTATATTTTTCTAATAAAGATACTGGAAATTTCAGGTTATAGGGTAGATTCCACCAGGTAAAAAATACATTTTTTGCCTTGAGTCCTAATAACTGATTTAAAGTAATCATTTCAGCATAAGCCAGTCCCCTAGATCCTTGTTCTACTTGAATAATCTGGGGACGGAACTTTCCTAACAAAGGTATCAAATCAGCGCCAAAAGTCAGCAGTCCTTGATGATTTTGACTAAAGTTAGAAACGGGAACTATGCGAAATTTGCCTTCATCACGATATTGAGTTTCAATTATTTTGTTCTGAACACCGCCAGGTTTCCACTTTTTTGGTACGACAACTGTTACTTCAATTTCAGGTTCTAGTTGAGATAAAATACGTAATTTTTCACAGTTAATGTCTACAATATAAGTGTGGCTTGCTACGATAATTTTCATTTCTATTTTTAATAGAGAATTTAGAATATTGAACCACAGATGGACACAGATGGACACAGATAATACATCAGAAAGATATCTATCTGTGTAAATCTTGTGTTTATCTATGGTTTAAATACTTTTAACTTGTTCATCTATGTGAGTGTACATTTGACCATCATTCCAAATTGATTGAATAACAGTACCTAAAGCTTTCAAAAAACCTAAAGAGTAGAAAACCCCGCGAGTGAGAATTTTGATGGGAGAACCGCTTTTGTGGCAAGGAGGGCGTCCGAGAACGTGACAGTCAAATAAACGGGCGTAGAGGCGTAATGCTTGGGTAGCGGTGAGGTTTTTCAGCCCCATTAAGAAATGGTTGTGGTAAAAGGTGAGTTGATATTTTAGAGAGCGCATACTAATATCATGGCAACCTCCCGTTTCTTCTCCAAGATGCACCAAATGTGCGTCTGGATCGTACCAAATCTTATATCCAGTCTGCCGCAATCTTAAACAGAAATCAGATTCTTCTCGCACCGCACTACCGCGAAATCTTTCATCAAATCTCAGTTTGTGTTTGGTAAAAATTTCGCTGCGAAACGACATATTACAACCCCTTGCTGTTAGCACTTCTTGGGGTTTTATTGTATGCACTAAATCTATATAATACCAAGCAATTCCTGGATCCATCGCCTGAGGAGGAAGATATTCAATCTGCAATTTTCCCCCAGAATCACCTAATTTCATTCTGTCAAATACGCGTCCAGCAACAGCCCCCACTTCTGGGTTTTCCAAATAGTTTTTTGCATGCGCTGCTAAAAATCCATCTGGTAACTGTACATCATCATCGATAAATAAAATAATCTCACCTGCTGCCCGCCGCACTGCATAATTCCGCGCCCCTGGCAAACTTGCCCAATTTAAACGGAACCATTTTATTTTACTGGCTGCGGTTAATTCCTCCAAGTAAGCTTCAACTTCTGGATCATGTTTCGGGGTTTGATCCACAACCAAAACTTCATAATTTGGGTAGTCCTGTTTCAGGACATCGGCAATGCTATCGCGTAGTGGTTCCTCACGACAGTAGGTGGGGATAATCACAGAAATTAAAGGAAAATTCATATTAATAGTCATTAGTCATTAGTCATTAGTCATTAGTCATTAGTCATTAGTCATTAGTCATTAGTTCTCCCTCTGCTCCCTCTGCTGCCTCATCTCCCTCTGCTGCCTCATCTCCCTCATGTTCTTCCTCCGCACTCCTTTTGCTTGTGCCTCTACGAGTCTTTCTTGCTTATCTATTTCTGGCAATTTCAAAAGGACTCCAGCAAAAAACCAGTAATAGACAGCTACCGGATCAACGTCCAAAGGATAATAGTAGGTGTTATAACTTATAAACAGTATGAAGACCCACAAAGCACCTGCATAAGTTCGGAAAATAGGGTTTTTGACTGAGCGATAAGTTTGGAAGCACACAATTGTTAAAGTTGTGACTAAAGCAATAAACCCTAGCAGTCCCAATGGTCCAATTTCATGGAGTATTTTGGGATAATAGGTTTCCACCAGTTTGGTTTGACCTAGCAAACGGGCAGAGTTAGTAGCACGTCCTAAACCATTTCCTAAGGGTCCATCTAAATTTTTCCAGACCTCCGCAAATTGCTGCACAATAAACTCTTGTGGCGGTGAAGCTTGCCAGCGTGCGTTCAAACTTTCTATCCTCTGTCCTACGATTTCAGGATTAGCTACCATTGCAATTCCTAAAATAATGACGAGTCCGACTCCTATAGGGAGAAATCGTTTCAGGTTGCGAATTTCACCAGTCAGCAAAAGCAAAGCGACAAAGCATGCAGGCACTAATGCTAAGGCTATTCTCTGCCCGGAGACAACTGCATTGATAAAGACTAATGCCATAGAACCTAAACTGAGAACCCGCCAGATTCTAGAAGGGTCACTAAAGCCACAGGCAAAGGCAAAAAAGGTGCTGGAAATTAAGAACCATGCCCACTGCCAAGGCGCAACAAAGGTTCCTGGTAGACGAATGACCCCTTGGTCAGGACTATAAATGAGAGAACCACCAATGAAACAACGCGCTTCAATTGATGCTCTGAATTGGGCTGCTCCTTCTAAATATCTAGTGCCTTGACATATCCCTCTTGATAATAATAGGTATTGAACAAGTCCTAGCACACAGCACACTAATATGAGAACAACCTGTAGGCGCGATAAAAATAGGAAATCTCGCTTATTGCGAATGAGATAATAAGCGCAACCTATTAAGGGTACATAGCCCAAAAGTACTTTCAAACCCAGTATTCCCATACCTATCGGTATTTCCAGCTCTGAATTATCCGATAGTTGAGTGGAGGGCGGGTTGAACTGCTGTCCTCCATTGACAAATACCAGCGTGAGCAGACATATGCCCAACAAAATAAACAGTGGGGTTTTAATGGCTTGGGGAATAATCAGGGGTAGCCGCTGCTTACGACAAATTTGCCACAGTGCAATCAGCGCTGGAATGTAGAAGGAGTCTTTGGCTATTTGAAGTATGGGACTATTGCCAATGTAGTAGGTGATGGTACCGCCAAACGGCACGTAAATCAGGAAGGCAAAAAGGGCTTGACGGGGATATTTGTAGGACAAAGCAATAGTAATGATTCCCAATAAACCTGGGACTGCTGCCTTGATTCCACCGACAAAAGCCATGAAAATGCCAAAGAAGATACCGCCAACAATAACGGGGATTAAAAAATTGGTGAATTCTTTCCGTGCTTGTGCAGATTTGCGCTTCTGGGCTAAACGTTCTTTGAGGCTAAGGGTTGGAGTTTCCTTTTGCTGCTGTTTTTTGGCTTTTTTGTATTTCTTGGATTTTAGCTTTGCTGTCAGCATGGCGGCGCTTTAAGAAGAATACAGAATGCAGAACGCAGAACACAGAATATCCCCAGATACAAATTTGGGGGATTGAGTAAGGAAAGAATTCTTTTCTCCCTCCCTAATTGAATCTAAGGGCACTATACACGCAGCTAGGAACCAGAATGAGATCTCGATTTTAAACCCCCCTGATCATTCTCATCCGGTGAGTTCTGAGTTCTTTCGTCGGTAAATATGCCCGTTAAGTTGTGAGCGATCGCTTTATTGTTACAGATTATCTTGAATATAGCGGTTCTGTTCTCACTAAATTTTTATTCAATGGATATAAATTAAATTCTTCGCGAATTGATTGATTTAAGCCTTTACGATTGAATATATTAAATGTTAGCTTGGTTGTTCCGTAATAAAGATTTTCTCCAGTGGCAACAATATAAACGGCACCTGGGAATGGTAATTGCTGGACATGATTACCATTTTTCGCTAAAGTTTCTCTGACTTTCTCGTGGTCAACATAGAATCTATAGTAACCATAACCACGGTTGTACTCTGGATTGTTCGGTAGATTATTCAAGTCATACCTGAGAATATTGCAACTTCCACAAATTTTATAAAAATTTCTTCTTTTAACATATATAAAATCACTGCCGTCTTGATACTTATAACCTTTATTTATAAACCAACCATTACAATTACTATTTTGACTGACAAATTCTGCTAAATACTTGCTGACACAATCATCAGCATCAACTGTCATAGTATAAGTTGGAGAAAATTCTTGAGCATGAATTAATCCCTTGAGAATTTTTCGTCCTTTATCGGTATGCCCTCTAGAAAAGGCGTCAGGCTCGTTTGCTGCTGGAAAATCAACTTCAATATATCTAACGTAAGGATGATGAAATTCTAGCCGTGGTCGCTCATGACAAACAACAATCACCCTATAGTCTGATGAAGTCTGATTGCAAATTGATTTAATGGTTCTTTCAAATAACTTGGTTACAAGCTCCCAAGATTTGGAAACTTGCGGGCTTTTGAGGGGTATGACAAAAACTAGCATCAAAACTTACGCTAATATACAACTTTTTGCGCGGATGAGGACTATCAAAAATTTTTAAAACCTGGATATAGGTCAATACTGTTCAGTTAAGGGTTAATGATAGGAATTTTAGATTTGTAGAAACGCGAAATTTGGCGTCTGAACAGGGTTTGTTGGAAGGTTGATTATCTTATCTGAACTGTATTGAGGTATAAGTACAGACGTGTATATCACGTTTGTACAGTGGAGATGACTATATTAATAAAATATTATCCTTAAAACTTTAAATGAAATTAGAAAATTTTTATATAAATTTTACAAATTTTGTGCAAACAGTAGGTTGTACAGCAACAGCCAAGGTGCGTACGACGCTAACAGATGATAAAACCTAGACACAAAAAGACTTTTGACCCAGTCCCCAGTCCAAGCGTCCCCTGCTATACATCCCACAGACTGGAATGTCGATACAAGAACAAAGCCCGCGTCGGCGGGCTTGTTGGAGTTATTGACTTGCAGAGTTTCTTGGCTGCAAGTGAGAATTAACGAGTTAAATATATCTAACGAGGGATTATTTTTAAGCTGCTATGTGTTGCTGGACTTGGGTGACTAATTCATTTGTCCAGTAATGAACAAGTTCGGCTGCTTCGGCTTCTACCATAACTCGGATGAGTGGCTCTGTCCCAGAGGCACGAACTAAAACTCTACCAGAATCTCCCATTGCTGCTTCGGCGCGGGCGATCGCCTGTTGCAAAGGTTGGCATTCTTTCCATCCCAAACGCTTGCATCTGTCTTCGACTCGCACGTTGCGCAACAGTTGCGGATACGTTTGAAAGCTTTGATCCACCATTTCTGATAGAGGAACACCTGCCCTTTGTACCAAAGCTGCTAAATGTAAGGCTGTTAACAAGCCATCTCCAGTCATACCATAATGACGGCAAAGAATGTGACCAGATTGTTCACCGCCTAGCATTCCTCCAGTTAAGAGCATTTCCGCCTGGACGTACTGATCACCTACTGCTGTGCGAATGAATTGACCACCGACTTGCTTCCAAGCCCTTTCAAAACCTAAGTTTGCCATGACAGTGGAAACAATCAGATTATGGGGCAGTTCTTGCTTTTGTTGCAAGCTGTGTCCCCACAAATAGAGGATATAATCTCCATTGACTGGTCTACCTGTGTTATCTACAGCTAAAACGCGATCAGCATCGCCATCAAAGGCAAAACCTAAATCAGCATTGTGTTCTTGTACCGTTGCTTGTAGAGTTTCTAGGTAAGTTGAACCGCAGTTGACATTGATGCGATCGCCATCCGGTTCGTTATGCAAGCAGATGACTTCTGCCCCCATCTCCGTAAATACGGATGGTGCTAAACCAACGACTGCTCCCCATGCCAAATCTAGAACAATTTTCATGCCCTGAAAATTCATGGCACCGTGCAGGGGTTTTTTCAACGCCTCAAGATAATTTTCTACTAAGTCCAAGCGCGAGTAATGCCGTCCGCAATGACTACAGTCAGCAGAACCCACACCACGCAGTCCAGCTTCTATTTCTGTTTGCAACCCTTGGGATAGCTTCATCCCATTTGCGCCAAAAATTTTAATGCCGTTGTCTTCTGGCGGGTTGTGGCTAGCAGAAATCATGACTCCGCCGATGGCATCGGTGACGCTGGTGAGATATGCAACGCAGGGAGTAGGACATAGTCCCAAATACCAAACTTCTAACCCTGCTGCTGTTAACCCTGCACTCAAGGACATCGCTAGCATATCGCTGGAGTTTCTGGAGTCTTGTCCAAGGATAACTGGTCCTGGATTTGAAGCATGGCTACGCAAAACAGTACCTGCCCAAAAGCCCACTTGTAATGCCAAAGGCGCACTCAGCAATTCTCCTACTCGTCCCCGAATACCATCTGTGCCAAATAGGGGTGTTGCTGGAAGCGATATCAAGTTAAGCCCAAAACTCGCTTCATTGACTTTCTTTTCCAATTTCTCAACTTCAGAATCAGAACTCGCAGGAATGCTACCTTGAGTCGGAGTTATATATGAAACCATAATAAAAAAAGCTCCACATAATTAAACTGGAGAATAACACTTTAAACTTTATTGAACAATTCCTACTGATTACCTTTTAATCGGGACATTTTGGTATTTTTTCTTTCTACAACTTACTCTGATTCTTGTATCCTTTCCGCAAAATTACTTATAAGTCTTTTCAAGCGTTTGTAAAGATATTGTAAAATCAGTATTTATACTAAAGTAAATTGTTAACTCCGCCTCAGCAATGCTAGTCGTATGCCGCTTGCGACAAGGGAGACAAATCAATTCAAAATTCAAAATTCAAAATTCAAAATTAGAAATCTCTCCCTCATCTGCCTCATCTGCCTCATCTGCCTCACTGCCTCACTCCCTCATCTGCCTCATCTGCCTTGTCTTGTGAAATCATTGCAAAACATCTGTATTCAAAGCCCAGCAGTCTTTAGTCCTCAATGTGGTCATCTAAACTTAAAAAATATTAATAGAAATTCTCATCAAATGGTTTTACTGTAACGTTTTAGTGGCTTTTGTAGCCGTTCGTAAATTAGAACTCCAGCAGTTGACCTTTTAAAGTCGAGCAATTTAGCATGAGCAGTAATTTAGCAACAAAATTACGTGTAGGGACGAAAAAAGCCCACACAATGGCAGAAAATGTAGGTTTTGTCAAGTGTTTTTTAAAAGGAGTTGTAGAAAAAAACTCTTATCGGAAGCTGGTGGCTAACCTTTACTTCGCCTATTCAGCGATGGAAGAGGAGATGGAGAAGCACCGCAATCATCCGATTGTTTCAAAAATTAATTTTGCAGAACTTCACCGCAAGCACAGCCTAGAGCAAGACCTAAGTTATTACTACGGTGTAAACTGGCGAGAGGAAATCAAACTCTCTGCAGCGGGGGCAGCATACGTACAGCGGATTCGGGAAGTGTCTGAAAAAGAACCAGAACTGTTAGTTGCCCATTCCTACACCCGATACCTCGGAGATTTGTCTGGCGGGCAAATTCTCAAAGGCATTGCCCAAACTGCGATGAACCTTTCTGATGGACAAGGTCTCGCCTTTTACGAATTTGATGATATTGCTGATGAGAAGGCGTTTAAAGTCAAATACCGTCAAGCTTTGGATGAACTGGCAATAGATGATGCTACAAGCGATCGCATTGTCGATGAAGCAAATGCCGCCTTTGGTATGAACATGAAGATGTTCCAAGAATTGGAAGGCAATCTGATTAAAGCCATTGGAGTCATGCTGTACAACAGTATCACAAGGCGTCGCACACGCGGTAGCACGGAACTCGCAACTGCTGAGTAAAGCTGAGTCAATACGATTAACACAACTTAACACAACATTTTGATCAATTGCTAGGGGCAGCGTCTCTGGGATTATCCTTGTAGAAAGGGAGTCGCGGGGAAGTTGCCCCTAGTCAATTTTCGTTTGGATGCAGTACGCTTTAACCCAATACAGTTCAGTTAAGGATTGATCCTCCCTAGCCCTCCTTAAAAAGGAGGGAACTAATACCATTTTACGAAAAGGATGATACAAATCGGTAGTCTAGAGACGAGAGGTGGCGCGTCTTTACAGAATTTCAATGTATCGCGATTAACGTGAAATGGTATAAGCCCCCTTTTTAAGGGGGTTGGGGGATCTTAACAAAACTAAACACCACTAACTGAACCGTATTGCGCTTTAACCCCACCCCTTAATCCCCTCCCCGCAAGCGGGGAGGGGCGGTTTTGGCGCAAGCCAAAGCCGGGGTGGGGTTCTAACTGTATTGCAACGAAACCAGAAGCGCTATATGTCTAATCAACAACCCCCAAGGCGAAATTAACCGTATAAGGTTCCTCTAGAGATTGCTGAATACTCGCTTTTAGGCAATCGAGATAATGAGCAACAACTCGCAGTTGTTCCACATTAGGGCGATAGGTGAGGCTTCCTTGCTTTTCAAAAAGTGGTGCAGCGCTCATTGCCTTATAATCAGCATTTTCAGATGAAGCTTGGGTAAGGCTGATGGCATCTAGGCTGGTGGGGATTAAACCAGGGGGTAACTCACCTTCCAAAAAAGCCAGCAGGCGTTGTTGACAACTGCGCGTGTTAATGCCACGATTCTCAAATAACTCGATAACTTCGCCAAAGGATATGGCTCTGGTTGGGAAAATTCGCAGCAATTCTGTGAACAGGAAATAGTCGGTGTACTGTTGTCTAGGGACTTCTACCACCTGAGGATGCAGCGGTAGCACCGCCAAACCATATGCAACCCGACTGCAAGAGGGAGAGCCATTTTCACCGAGATACACATCTTGGATAATTTTGGCGTTGGGCAGTTTTTGTCGCAGCCAACGACTCACCGCCCCTAAGGAAGCAACTCCGCCTGTTAAGATAGCTTGATTGATTGCTTCTGTGGGTATGCCTTTAGCGACCAGTAACTTGTTGAGTTCTCGGTTGAGGCGGCGCACAAATGGGACAAACACCTGGCTTTCTAAGTCTCGTCGCTGCAACACCCATCGCTGATCTGCCAGTTCTAGGGTAAAAGATTCTTGATGTTGCAAAATCAGCTTGAGGGCGATCGCTGAATCTATAACTGCCTTTCCTAAAAGAGAACTTTCCAACCGCTGCTGTAAGCGAATGCGCTCCATGATATCAGCTTCCCCAGGTCGAGGCAGGTTCAATTCTTCCAACCCCAAACTAGAAAAGCGCATCTGTTCTAAACCAGGAATTGCTGGTTGCCAATGCGAAGGATTACTGGTAACAGTTTTGTTATCTTCCTGCATAGGCATACGTGGTTGTCGCCATTTTGATGGGAAGAGCAGTTGACAGATAATGTCTTGCTCTAATCCCTTGCCAGCATAAGCAAAACCGTGGAGCATGAAATTACTGTGGCTGAGGTCTTCCAGATTTTCTGGCAAATCAACCAGCGCCATTTCTGTTGCACCAGCACCAATATTGATTACGAGGGTATTGCCAACTAAAGGGCGATGGCGCTTTTCTCCCGCTTCGCGATCGCTACTTCTTGCAGGACGAAAACCTTGACGACCTCTGATTTTGACGATTTCACCTTCAGCACCATCGAGTTCGCAAAGCAAGCAGGCAATTCCTTCCTCCACAAAAAAGACTTGTTGCGGATGCTGGACTAATTTGCTAATGAGTAAAGCTTCACGGATGTTGAAGCGATATTGTTCCGACCAGTTGGATGGACAAGTGCAAATAACACCAGTAATATTGCTGATGATACTTTGGAAAGTTTCTTGGTCTAGACCAACAGCACCCGCAGTTAAACCCAAAGTTGTGCTACTGCGATCCGACGTAAATGTTAACAGCAATTTTGAGAGCGATCGCACAACCCAAACTAATGGAACCGTGGAAAATTCGTTTAATTGCAAAACTGGTTCCCAATAAGAGCGATCGCTCTTGTAAGGTAGAGCAATGTGCAGATAAGGCTTCAACTGCGCCGAAAATAAGTTTTGCGTTGGAACCGCAGCCGACTCAGGTAGTGTAGAACCCGTCGCTATATCCTCAGGGACTTTTTCTTCAGCCACAGGCGCTGGTGGTATTTGCTCTTGTGCTTCTTTGCTTTCTGTTTCAACCCAATCCCGAATCCCCAATCCCGAATCCCCTTTACCACTTACAGAAGCCGTTGGCAAATAAACTTCTGCTGGTAAACGAAACGACCTTTTTACAGAAGTTGCTTCCGGTTGCGTTTCGGCTGACCAATAAAGAGGATACACCTCACTTGTGGAGCGATTTAACAGAGCCGCAGAAATTCCAGTTGTCCCCAAATCAATTCCTAAATACCAAATAGATTTAGGAGTATTTTGTTCGTGTGGAACGTCTGTATCGTTGCTTGAATGAGAAATTGAAACAGAAGAACCATCAACTGTTTCTTTCACGATACTTTTATTTTCAATTTCCGCCGCATGCGCTTCTGTTGCGATTGGATCTGGCTCAGTCTCTGCTTGCTGTGGTAAGGGAGATAGGCTCTCAGGTGGATTTTCTAAATTTTCTGGCTGAGTTAAGGGCTGCAACAGAGCATTTATTTCCCCATCAAAACTCGCTAAATCCTGTTCCAATTGCTGCAACTGCGCTTCTTCCAAGGAAATATCAAACATTTCTGTAGATTGTTCTTCTTGAAATAGCAAATTTTCCTCTGGCGAAGCGGGAATGTCATTATTTGAAGACTGCTCTAGATCAGGATTTTGAATCTCGACTTGTGAAGTTTCGCGTGAAGTTATCTGTGGAGGAGTTTCTACAACTTCTGAAGTAACTGGAGTTGTGATTAGTGCTTCAGCAGAGGATGGCATTTCAAGCAACTGTTCGGCATCACTTATAGCAAGCAGTAGCTCACTGAGCACTGTAATTGTATCTTCACTTGCTGGACTAACTGAGCTAGTGGTGCTTGCGAAAGAAACAACCTGAGGGTGATGGCGCTTTTCTCCCGCTTCGCGATCGCCTCCAGGCGGTAACTCTGCAAATGTATTTTCCTGAAGTGTCGAGGATTGTTCTGTCGCTAATGAAACATCTTGTGTATCTTTAGCGTCATTGCTACTTGGTTCCAAAAGACCTGCTTGGGGTTCCTCCGACCAAGGATCGGGAAGCTCAACAGTAGCATTGACAACCTTTTCTTGATTTGTTCCACCTTCTAATGGAGTTTCAGAGAGATGAGACACCGAAGAAGGAGTTGTAACATTTTCCGAAAACTCATCTGTGACATCTCTGGCTTCATGGGTTGCCACCTCCGGTGCCTCAAAAGTCACCTCATACAGGAAACCCTCTGATGGCAGTTGATGAGTTGCAGTTAATGGTGGAGTGTCAGCAGGCGGGTTTACTGTTGGCTCGATAGATAACTGATTTGTGGCATCTGTAACCTCCGTTGCCACATCCGTTACATCTGTAACCTCATTTGTTGCCAGTGGGGTTACTGTTGGTTCAAATAGGTCATTTATAATACTTGTAACTTCATACTCATTGGTGACAGACGCAGATAATTTATCAGTGACATCCGTCTGTTGATCTGTTGTCACAGCAAGTGGCGTTATCGTTGGCTCTTCAAATAACTCATTGATTTCACTAGAGTCAGGCGCAGATAACCTATCCATAGCCTCTGTTGCCACATCTGTCTTAGATGAGGTTACTGTTGGTTCAAATAACTCATTTATCTCATTTATCTCATTTATATTTATAACTTCATTATTGGTAGCAGGTAACTTATCCGTGTCATTTGTTACCTCAATACCAAACAAACTGGCGTAAAGTTGGTCTATTTCATCACGAATTAACCCGGAACTCAGCCGATGTATCCTACTCGTATTAGGAGGAGTCTCTATAGTAGAGCTTTGCTCCTCTTGCGTGTGCTGAAACACTGCATCCAAATCAGATGTACTACCAGTTTCTTGTGCTTCCAGGCTTATAGATTGATTTTGCGTGAGTGAGGATGAAGCTTCTGCTTGTTGAAATTCAACTAACTCTGAAGCTAAGTCTTGAGATTCTGTTGCGGTTTCATCTTTTAGATCCTTTAACGGTTCATTAGTCAAAGTTGGTTGCTGCAACTGAGAAGTCAAATTACTGATTAAGCTTGCTAACAACTGTTCGCCTTGCACTCCTTTGCTGTGCATTCTTGCCAGTGCTTGAGACAAGGACTCCTCATAAGTGTGAATATTGCGCTGTAATGCCTCAAAGACAACATTCACAGTTCCATCGAGAGCGAGTAACTTTTGATCCAGATCCCTAGCAAGTCTTGACAAATGCTCCATTTGATCGGGTGGAGTCGAAGCGGTTGCAGGTTCTGTATAATCCTCATGACTTGCAAACAAAGAAGGAGCAGTATCAATTTTGAAAAACTGCGGCATTTCAGAACTTGTTGTAGTTTCCGCAAGTTGTTGTGTTGAATTAGGCACAACACGACTGCTGAGAACCTGCAAAAATTCTGAAATTATCTGCTCCTGATTCGCTAATTGCTGTGCTAGAGAGTAGTTATGCAGCCGCTTTTGTTCTAATTGCCTGATTTCCTCTACAAGATTTGCTCGTTCTTGCAACAATGTTTTTATTTCTTCTTGCAAAGGCGCAAGCACTGCCGCTAATGCGTTGCTTTCTTGTCCCGCCACAACATAAGCACCTTCCTCTTGCTTTTCATTCTGCTGTGGTAAGGACTGGTGAGAACCGTGTTCAACAAATTTTGCCACCAGAGGCGATTCTTGTGGCTGGGTTTGAGCATCATTTTCCGATAAACTGACTAAGAAATCGCGAATTCGTTCTAAAACCTGTCGTGGTTCTGAGGCTTGAGTGGAGAGAAACCTAGACAGGCGCTTATTGGTTATTAAGCGGTCAATATCTGCGATCAGTTGTTGAGTTTCTGCTGCACGAGAAGTCACGTTAATTTACCTTATCTAGAACTTTAAGTCAGGTGATACCAATTCAAAATTCAAAATTCAAAATTCAAAATTAAGAAAGCCTAAGATAACTAGGGTTTGGGAGTGTGTATCTGTCGCATTCTTTTTTCACGCTTGGTGTGGTTATAGAAATTTTTCAACGCTTGCAACTATTCGTTATGCATCATGTGGGCGTCCAGCAATATTATGGCGATTTGGAATTGAGTGCAATACACCCTAGTTCTTTAATCGAAGACAGCGATGACTACGAACTTGTACTTCATCCAAAGAAGAGCTGTTATATTTGTCAATTAAATTTGTCAATTAACCTTGATCTACATAATGCATGGCGGCTTCCTGTAGGAGTGGACAGTCTTTGCCGCAGGAAATAGTCGGTCGTGGCTTACCGAAAACAGGTAAAAATTATAGATTAGCAAAAATTAATTACTATGAGTATTATTAATTTAATTGGTCTATAGTTTTAAGTAGTAATCTTTACTAAGAAGTATTCAGGAGTCAGGAGTCAGAAATACACCTAGGGTGGGCAATGCCTACTATATCTGGGTTTTGCTGAGCATTGCCCACCCTACAGAATACTTTTTTTGGGGAAGTATTCGGAAGTCTGTGCCAGAATTAGGCTCACGCTTGCTAGTCACACACGGCTATACTTGTCTCTTACAAGCCCCAAGCGGTAGGGCAGGGGTTAGTGATACTGCTGCTATTCCCCAACCACGGAACTGCAAGCCGTACACCCTTTGTTGCAAAACTTTAGCCAAATTTTAAGCTGTAACTTAATACTTTTTATAAAAAACGCTTGGCTCGCTTTATTGTGTAACATAGTCTATTTTTAGATTCTAGTGGCTGTACTTTGATAGCTTAGGCTAATAAAGGTACTGTTATTTTTTTGTATATTGCAGCTTATATTAGAAAAATCTCGTAATGGAAGACCGGTATAGCGTACAAGCAACTACCAATCCTCTGATGCACTTGGCACCGTTTTTTCAAGGCTTACCAGAAACCGTTGTAGAGCAGGCTCTTACCCATTTAGTAAGCCGCACTCACCCAGCTAATCAAGTGATTTTGTTGGAGAATGACTGGGGAGGATCCGTATATTTTATTGTAGAAGGATGGGTAAAAATACGTACTTACAATTTGGAAGGCAAAGAAGTAACACTAAATATTCTCGGCAAGGGAGAATTGTTTGGTGAAATGGCAGCTCTTGATGAAGTGCCTCGTTCCACCGATGTCATTACCCTGACTACCACGGTGATTGGTAGTATGCCAGCACAAGATTTTCTCAAGTTACTTCAAACAGAACCAATGGCGGGAGTCCGATTGGCGCAACTGATGGCACGTCGGTTACGGCAAGTGAATCGGCGATTGCGGTTAAGGGAATCTGACAGTCAGTCGCGGGTAGCAGACACGTTATTGTTTTTAGCCGAGGGACAGGGAAAGAAAGGGGAAGGGGGAACCAAAATTCCCAATTTACCTCACCGGGAATTGAGTAGTTTGAGTGGACTGGCACGAGAAACAGTCACACGAGTATTGACAAGGCTGGAAAAAAAAGGCTTGATTAAACGGGAGCAGGACGTAATTTGTATTCCCGATTTGTCAGCCTTAGAAAGAATGATAGTTTAACAGTCTTCTCAAAAAAGAACTCAGAACTCTGTACAGTCAACAGTGAATTGATAACTGAGTTCTGTGTTCTTCTGATTTCAACCCCCGAGTAAATGAATGGTTAGGCAAACAAAAGACTTTAACAAGACCTCAATGAAACTGGAAACGCCGTTGAGAATCGTGGAAACGGCGTTTTTAGCTAGCACGGCTAGCTTAATCTGGTTTATTAATTTTTACTTTCCTTTGGGACCTCTGTTACGGATATTTTTCCCCGTGCCGATCGCTCTGGTGTACCTTCGTTGGGGCAAACGAGCAGCATGGATGGCAGCAGTAACATCCGGGTTGCTGCTTTCGGTGCTAATGGGACCAGTCCGCAGTTTGCTGTTTGTCATGCCCTTTGCCTTCATGGGCGTACTTTTGGGAGCAACATGGAATCGCCGTGTTCCTTGGATTGTTTCCATCACCTTGGGGGCGCTGCTAGGGACCATAGGAGTCTTTTTTCGGGTGTGGTTGACGTCGGTACTCTCTAATGAAGACCTTTGGGTTTACGTCATTAACCAGGTGACGGATTTTATCGAGTGGTTATTCCTCAGACTAAGCATTTTGGCGAATCCCAACGTATTTTTTATTCAGGTGGGGGCGATCGCCTTAATTCTTGTCAACAACTTTATCTACCTATTCACGGTACATATAGCAGCATGGCTACTGTTGGATCGCCTAGGCAATCCCATCCCTCGCCCTCCACGTTGGGTGCAAGTGATCATGGATTATGAAGAATAGTCACCCCTTAGGGGAATTCGCTCATTCGCTGATTCAAAATAAAATTGTTTCGGTCATTTGTCATTATTTGAATAATTCTTAACCAATGACTAATGACTAATGACTTTATTTGCATTTATACTCAGACTGAACAGGCTCAGGAATGGACAGCTAAGTATCGCGCTTGTTTACCCGTATTTGCCTGTGTTTTAGGATTTACCGAAACTGGTTTGATTCCAGGTATTTCCGCAGCAGGTCGCACTCCAGAAGATCGGAAATACACGGCTTGTGCGGATGCTGAATTTTTATACTACGGTTCTATACATAAGCCGAAGTATCCTTTACCACCATTAGCTGCTGGAGCTTCCCCCGTCCTCATTTCCCGCGCCGTGGTTGAGGCGCTAAATATTCCGGTTTATTTATTCAATGCTGGTTTACCTCAGCCTCCTGCTGTCCCAGCCATTGATTTAGGTGGCTATCCGGCTCAGTGTTTGAGTCAAGGTGCTGCTATGGAACTAGCAACGGTACACCACCTGTTCAAACAAGGGCTGGTTTGGGGTGAACGACTAAGTAGCAAAACTGAAAACAGGTACTTTATTTTAAGCGAGTGTGTCGTAGGAGGAACGACAACCGCCCTCGCAATTTTAACTGGCTTAGGCATACCAGCAGGAGGAAAAGTCAACAGCAGTCACCCCGTTTGCAATCACGAGCAAAAGTGGGCGGTGGTACAAGCTGGGCTTCTGAAGATTTGGGAGAGAGGGGAATCAGAATTTAAACTCTCCTCTGCTCACTTGCTCTCCTGCTCTCCTGTCCCGATTGATCCCCTCGAACTCGTGGCTGCAGTAGGCGATCCCATGCAAGTTGTAGTCGCTGGGATGGCGATCGCTCTGAGTCGCAGTTGTGGCGTTTTGCTTGCTGGTGGAACGCAAATGCTTGCCGTATATGCTCTAATGTGTGCCATTGCTCAAGCTTACACCTTATCTTGGCGACCAGAAGAAGTGGTCATTGGAACAACCCGTTGGGTAGCAGAAGACCCAACGGGTGGCACAATAGAATTAGCCCGGCTAGTGGGTAGGAGCAGCATAACTCCTGACGGAGTCGCTCCGTCGTTACTAGCGACTGGGCTGAGTTTTACTAATTCCTGTTATCCGCAACTTAGAGCTTACGAGCAGGGTTTTGTCAAAGAAGGTGTCGGTGCTGGAGGCGCTTGTATAGCTGCTCATTTGAGCCGAGGTTGGCAACAACATCAACTTTTGCAAGCCATTGAAGCTCAATTAGAGCAATATCAAAAGAATTCCGAATTGCGAACTTACAACTCGGAATCTAACCAAGCGTAGAATGTGCTTGGTTCAAGCTTTAAAAGAATTTTCTTTTTGCTTAAGAACAGCCCCTTTAAGAGCAGCAGATTAATCCACATCCCGCGCGTGAGGTGGGTTTTGCATGTAATTTTTGTAAAGTCAGCAAGCATACAGTGAACTCATAAAAAAATGGTAGAAAAACCCATTCTGAGTTTTGACGCCTTTCTGAGTTTTTTTGCTTAAGAGTTGCTTAAGAGTGAATTCTTTTTAGCAGTAATTGCTCTTCCAAAGCAGCAATGCGATTGTATGCTGCTGTTAATTGCGCTGTCAGCCGTTGGATTTGAATTTCTGGGGTTAAATGTCTATCTCCGCCTTGAAGATTAGTGTCTAAATACATGCCATCTGCGATGACATCCTTGTGTTCAAGCTCTGAATTGAAACTTATCTGTCCTTTTAACTGATAACGCCTTGTGTCACTGCTTTCCAGGAAGTTATCGTTAGCCTCTTGTGTTTTTACTAAGCAGCCTTCTGATAAAGCTCGAGAAACTTTAGTATCAAGCTGCTCAATCACCTGGTAGAGGGCATCCAGTTTTTGACTCAAAGTCAGGACCTGCTTTTGTAATGGCTCCATTTAATACCCTCATCCGTTTATCTATCTCTATAGTATTCAATCTCTTGGGAAGGTTAACTATACTTATGATTTTTTTAACTTTTGATATGTTCTGTTGAAATGCAATACTTAAATCTGAATTTGGAAATATATCTACATACTCTATAGAAGTATTACTAAACCTTTGTGTTTAAAAAAATTAATTTTTTGGATTTATTCTCATAACTACTCGTGCTTAATGTTTCATCAATACTAAGTCTCTAGAAGCGCAAACCCTTGCAAATAAAGTATTTTCTAAGTAAATTCCCCGCATAAATTTGGCATAGTCAACAAAAAAAGACTCTTTTTCTGTCCAAACAAATTTACGATGTCGGATCTTTTTGTGAGCGCCTTTTACTCTAGAGACTGTAAAACAAAAAATGACATACCGATCACTCAACACTTAGGAATGTTTCTGTGAATAATTACTTAAGTAAAATTTCACTGATGATTTGTACTGGTATCAAGTTGACAAACAAAATTTAAAGTCAAGTCATCAACAAACTCTGACAATTAGCCAGACTGAGTAGTGCAAGAAGGCAGCGGAGACTGAAGGCAGGGGGTTCTGAAAAAAATAAGACTTATTAAGTAATCGTTTGGGGTTTTTTTGTGGCTTTGTTATTTTGACGCCCGCTGCATTAATATTGACCAGAACTAAATATTTTTTCGTAAATAAAAATTAAAAATATAACTTCAGCTAACAAAAAACTAAAACCTAATCACAAAAGAGACACCCAAAGATAAAAGCAATCAGAACGTTTGGCTTCATTCTTGCTACACTTGGATTTGGTGAAACTGCTACTAAATCACGCTTTTCCACTCTAAAAGTCAAAATCAATGGAGCGACGTTCTTTTTTGCTAGGTATAGGTACTGTAGCGCTTTCACAACTGCTTGTTGGGTGTGGTGGCAACAAACAGGCGACACTAAATGTGCAACTGTTAAAAGGTTCTATCCCTGGTCAGGTGGTAAATCAATTCAGCAAAGGTTTGCAGCAAAAGGTGCAGTTAAAGTTCGCTCCTGTAGAAAAGTTACAGGATTTATTTGAAAAATTGCAGTCCTTACAGAAGAAACCAAATACCAATGATGAGCAAGGATGGCGTCGCATCTTACCATTTGCCCAATCCCAAAAAGCTACCAAAGCTGACCTAGTAACACTGGGAGATTACTGGATAAACTTAGCCATTGAGAAGAAACTTATACAACCACTAGAAGTGGCAAAGATAAAACAGTGGTCTGCTTTACCCAAACAATGGCAGGAATTGGTGACGCGCAACGACCAAGGTCTAGTTGATCCTCAAGGAAAAGTTTGGGCTGTTCCTTACCGTTGGGGTAGTACGGTGATAGTTTATCGCCGGGACAAGTTCCAAGAATTGGGTTGGGTACCAAAAGATTGGAGTGATTTGTGGCGAAATGAACTGCAAGGGCGCATTTCTCTTTTGAATCAACCACGGGAAGTGATTGGTTTGGTTTTAAAAAAGCTGGGAAAATCTTATAACACAAACAATTTAGACATTCCAAACTTGGAAAAGGAACTGGACTCATTAAACCAACAAGTAAAATTCTACGATTCTACTCGGTACTTGGAACCTCTGATTACTGGGGATACTTGGCTTGCAGTTGGTTGGTCAAGCGATGTAGTGCGAGTGATTGGGCGCTACCCGCAACTTGCGACAGTTGTTCCCCAGTCAGGAACAGCACTTTGGGCAGACGTATGGGTAAATCCTCTAGGTGAAGACAGGCAATCTTTGTTATATGAATGGTTAGATTTTTGTTTAAACCCTGGCATTGCTAAACAAATTTCTTTGCTGACCAAAACGAATTCACCAATTCCTACAAACATTACTGTGTCTGATTTCCAAGAATCATTAAGCAGTTTGTTACTTGTTAATTCTGAAGTTTTAGAGAAAAGTGAATTTTTACTTCCCCTACCCCAACCAGTCGCTGCTCAGTATGAGTCTTTATTCGCCAAAATAAAGGGGTGATTGTTAGGGCTTTTACATAGTATATATGCACTAGATTCTCATTTTTGGTCGTTAGCAGTTTTTGAATCTACTTTGCCATTGTCATCGTGTTGCGATCGCATTTGGGCAAGCAGCTTGAGAGAATCGCTAATGCGGCGAGGTGAAGGGACTTTGCCACCTCCTGCTGGCGAGCCTTCACGTTGCTCAGAGCGATCGGCAGATGTTACTTGCTCCTCAATTATGGTCGATTGGTTGCCTCTTCTCGCCGGACTTCTTCCACTTGCCCGACTTCAAATATTAGGGTGCAGGGTTGTCCCATCTGGCGCTCGATAAATTCTTCCAACAACTGCATTTGCCGAGGGGTTAGTGGTTCCTTAGCCCGCAGACTCAGACGCACTTGCGGCGGATTTGTTAGCCAGTTAGTATTACTGCCGAGTAACTGCAAGTGTTGAAAGGTTATAGTTTTGTTTAACAGCGCCCGTTGAAGACTACTTTCTAGTTGCACTTGTCGCACGAGTCGGGCAAAGCTCACGCCCAAGGGAATCACTAGGATTGCCATCAAAGCAAAAGTCCAGATTAAGGGTTTGCGTGCCCGTGCTAGAGAAGTGTAACCTGCTACCAAAAAGGTCGGCATACAAGATAGGGCTATGCCTAGTAAATTAGTAAGGTAAAGCAGAGTTGCTCCCAAACTCAATTACCAGTTAGCCTGCGCCGCTTAGCTGTCTAAAGATTGACTTTATAAATGGTCTTTTACCAAATAATTGTATTTTTGTTAAACATGATTTTCTGTTTGGATTTAGGACTGTAATCTGTATATAGTAATTTGGAAAAGCAATTGATTTAACATGCGCCTGCTAGACTACTCGTGTAGCAAGTAATTTAGGAATTTTTAATACTTTGTACGGGCAAACTTCAGTCTAACAGCCATCATTTCATCAGTTTCCCGAGCCAGGCGACTGCTGTGCCTCCTATGGGTTCGCCACGCCAAGGGCGAACGGAGGAGCTTTGCTAACGCATGATTGCGTGCACTTTGCACATACCCGATAGCCGTAAGGTGTGGCGTCAGCCATAGGGTGTACGCAGTTTATGAGGGCTACTTAAAAATTTAAGTATTTATATTTAAAAACAAGGAACCTCTAGCAACAATCAAGAAACTTCTAATTACCTAGACATGATATCAGAGGTCAAAAAATCTTAAAAGTATATAAAGAGCAGCATTTTTGATCCTGATTTACTGTACCTTATGAAATTGAACTCAGAGGGAACAGGGAGCCACACTAAAAACTGTGGGATTGAAGCTTGGAAGCCGTTTTTCCGAAGCACTCCACGTCTCGTTCGCGCAGCGTGTCCAAAGGACATAAAAAATCTTTTTTCTAAATTCGCTTTCAACCCATAACGCGCATTTTCTTTACGCAAAACAAAGAACAGAGAATCCCTGTTCCCTGTTCTCCGTTCCCTTCTTTTGCAATTAACAACGCAATTCTACACAATGACATTCTCCATAAGAATTAAAAACAATGACAACTGCAACTCAAGCAACAACTCAAACAACTAATATTACAGATTTAGTGGTTAACAGTAAAAAGAACTGCTACCACCTCTTTTCTCAGCGTATGACTGAGATTCAAAACACAGGAGTTAACACAGAACTACAGCCAGGGATTCACGTTATCAGAATTCGGAAAGGTTCTTTTGATTATGTTCAAGGCGATGTTCAGAAGGGTGAACCTATAGTAATGCTCTGGATTTATGGTGGGAAGTTCAAGAATCTAAAAACTAATATAGAGGTTCCAGCAGGCTGGTCTACTTTGAACGGTTATGACGATACTCTGACCTTAGCTGTATCAGAAACCTCAACACTTTGTGCCTTCTTTTTTGATGTTGAAATTGGGGATAATGATGGAGATGTGACAGTTTCAGTAATAAAAGTTGGTGAACTTAATGATTTGAGTTAAGTTGTTTACTTGATTGTATGGCAAAAGACAGTCAATCATAAAATTATGACGTTAAGGGGTATGAAGAGACTACCATTGGTAGTTTCTTCATACCCCTTTGTCGGATAACTCTTAAGAAATACTTCCCGATGCCAGTTGCGTAAGTTATCCATTTTTATTATATGTATATTTTCTTTTCTGGTAGTTCCTTATCTTCTAGTGGTTTGTGCTAAGATTTCAAGTGTCAACTTTAAAAAATTTAAGAGTCACGGGAAAAAAATTGATGAGCAATCAAAATTCTACAAATTCGGATTCAGGCAAATTGGTTTCGTTGAATATCGAGTCTTTAAGTTTCGATAGTTTTGGACGCAACCCAGGAAACGACATCGTTTGTGTGGCTCCAGTCCGTACGATTATTAGACGAGAAGAAGAAATTGTTCTGATTCGTCGAGTTCGTAAGGTTGAAGAGATAGATGCAAGTCCAGCTTGTCCAGTGAACACAACTCAGTTGAGTTAGGTTCAATTAGAGGTACATCAACCTAATCAAACTCAATTATCTGAAGCAACTACAAGGAAGAGATTTATGAGCGCTGAAAATTTGGATTCAGGCAAATTGGTTTCGTTGAATATCGAGTCTTTAAGTTTCGATAGTTTTGGACGCAACCCAGGAAACGACATTGTTTGTGTGGCTCCAGTCCGTACGATAGTTAGACGAGAAGAAGAGATTGTTCTGATTCGTCGAGTTCGTAAGGTTGAAGAGATAGATGCAAGTCCAGCTTGTCCAGTAAACACAACTCAGTTGAGTTAGGTTCAATTAGAGGGTACATCAACCTAATCAAACTCAATCATCTGAAGTAACTACAAAAAAGAGATTTATGAGTGCTCAAAATTCGGAATCAGGCAAATTAGTTTCGCTAAATATCGAGTCTTTAAGTTTTGATAATTTTGGACGCAACCCAGGAAACGACATTGTTTGTGTGGCTCCAGTCCGTACGATAGTTAGACGAGAAGAAGAGATTGTTTTGATTCGTCGAGTTCGTAAGGTTGAAGAGATAGATGCAAGTCCAGCTTGTCCAGTGAACACAACTCAGTTGAGCCAGGTTCAACTAGAAGGCGCACCAGCTCAACAACAAAGGGTAGGAATTGGCTAGTGAAAACCAGAAAGCAAGAATTAAGCCGAAACTAGAATTGAACTATCTAGCGTGGTTAGAGAATATGCATTCAGTTGTTCAAAGTCACGCCAATCATTTAGGAGTGGATGATGTGGACAACTGGTGCATCCTTAGAAAAGCTGTTTTCTGGCTGCTCTACTTTATTGGACTTTCTCTATTTTTGGATGTTTTCGTTTTTTCTAAATTAGAAGAAGGCGAGAGCGGTCTATAACTGTAACAGTTTTTGGATTTGCACAGACTGTTAAATCTGGTTAAATCTGTATGGTTGCAAAAGAAGGCTGGGAAACAGTCTGTGTGCAATGGTAAAAGTATTTTACTTAATAAATTAAGATAGTAAAGGGACAGAGCTATGAGTGATCACCCGGATAAAATAACTATCAATGCGATCGCTCGAGACTTTCGAGCTGACCATCCTGATTTTGAGACAGATCGTTTCACACTGTGGAATCAGGATAATCTACGCAAGCCGGAAACGGGGATCGTGCAAGTCAGGTTGAGTGCTGATGGAAAGCCAATTTATAATCTTCAGCATCACCATTTATCAACCTCAGGTCAAGCAGAGTGTTTTGATCAGTGGTACAGAGATGTTCCCGGCGTGAATAAATCGTTTGTGTATCCACTGGTGTTGGAACATACTGGTGATGGGAACTATAAATTTGAGAGTCGCTCATTTTTCCCACTAGATGGGGAACAAGAGACATTTGGCACGCTGTATGAGGAGATTTTTGATAGTCAGCACCAATTAACTCCAATTGGTCGTAAAGCAATAGAAAAAAATGAGGGTGTCCTGAAGCATCAGGATGGAAGACCGTTTAGTTGGGAAGATGTGGAAGGAAGGTTTCGTTTTGATGACCGTTCAAAACAACACAATTACCATTTCACTCTTGAGGCAGTAACAACTTTTACTTATCAGGGCACAGAATATTTTAAATTTTATGGGGATGATGACCTGTGGATTTTCATTGATGGCAAATTGGTTATTGATCTCGGGGGACTTCATGAATCAGCAGAGCAAGAGATTGATTTGAGACTGACAAACCCAAAAAACCGAGCTGCAAACAAATCCACTACGTTGGCATTGAGACTTAGAGAGGATTTAGGTATTCAACAAGCCGACGAATATCTAGAACTGGTTCTGCAAGTTGGGCAACAGTATGACCTGAGGATGTTCTATGCAGAGCGTCATACTTTCGACTCCAATTGTTGTGTCTATACCTCATTACACTTGAAATCTGTTCCAGAAACAACGCCTGAGACTCCACCTGACTCAACACCAGATATCCCAAAACCACCCCAATTTATACCACCATTTATAGATACAATAACCTTCGACTCATTTCGCAATCCTAAAACGGATATCGTCTGCGTCACACCCATCCGCACTATTGTGCGCCGAGAAGAAGAAATTACGATTATTCGTAGAGTTCGCAAGGTAGAAGAAATTGAAGCAAGTCCAGCTTGTCCAGTCAACACCACTGAGTTGAGTTAGGTTCAACAAGAGGACAGATGTAGTCTTAAAGAGAAAATTTCAGCTTTTCTCTCTCTAAAAACAAAACAGTTTCAGGAAAAATTTATGAACTCTCAAAATTCGGATTCTGGCAAACTCATTTCACTGAATGTTGAGTCCCTGAGCTTCGATAGTTTTGGACGTAACCCTGGAAATGACATCGTTTGCGTAGCTCCAGTTCGTACGATTGTCAGACGAGAAGAGGAGATTGTTCTGATTCGTCGGGTTCGCAAAGTAGAGGAAATTGATGCTAGTCCTGCTTGTCCCGTTAATACAATCCAGCTTGGAAGCTATAAACTCATTGTTTATGCAAACGCTGGTCTACAAACGAAGGAACAGGATACTATCACCGATAGAAAGGAATTTGTTCGCACACTTTGGGCTAACGGCAAGTTACCTTATATTGCTAACGATCAAGACAAACCGATTAAAGTAAAACTTAAGGTTGAGGGCAATTGGAATTACGGTCCTAATGAGTTTAATGCGCTCGTAGGTTTTGATGGTAATGAAAGCATGGCACCTAAAGAGAGAGCAGACGGAGATTTACTCTTTACGGAAATTCGCCCAGCAATGCTAGTTGCATTCACAATCGAAAATCAGGGTGAATTTCAATACAAACCTATTGCTTATGGAAAGCAGTTGCAGCGGGAATTTACCTTGCAACCAGGCGCAAGATTGTACTTTATCAACAACGACCAGCCTGGTTACTACAACGACAATGATAAAGAACTCACTGTTGAATGGACGATAGTTTCATAGTTTGGGAACTCAGGAAAGTTAAAGTTCTCGATGCAAGTCTTGCTTACCCAATAATTACGGCTCAAGAGTCGTAACGGCAAGAGAATTAAAACAGTGACCAGTAAACAGTGACCAAAAAACTGATAACTGATAACTGGTAACTGATATTTGTCACAGGGCTAGGGATTTGCTAACAGGGAAGATTAGCTCTCTTAGTCCTGTTGTTTATTTATAAAACCAAAATATTTCATTATACTTCACGATAATGACCGGAAATGATTAAATCTGTTACGCCACTGAACGGAAATTCTTTTTCCAGGATAGACCTCACCACAATTACCATAATTAGTTTATTCATTGTCTTTTTTTTACTCATATTTTCAGTTTTGATATTTAAACGACAGTATAATTCTCAATCTCAACAAAAAAAATTTAAAAAGGTTCAAAACGAAGACAACCAGGACGCTCTGGAAAGCGGAAATTTCACAAATATGAATGATTTTCAGTTTGAAAGACAGGAATCCCAAGAACTTAAAGAAAATCATAATCAAGAACATCAAGCACAGGTTGAAAGCAAAAGTGTCATCTCTGAAAATGATTTTGAGTTGGTTCAAGAGTATTACAATTTAGGAAATCAGTTTTTCCATCAAAAAGACTATCAAAAAGCAATTGAAGCTTATACTAAAGCGATTCATTCCAAGGCTGATTATGCTGAAGCATATAACAATCTTGGCAATATTTATTATCAGTTAGCCAATTATGAACAAGCTATTAAGGAATACACCAAAGCTCTTGACATTAATCCTGAATATACAAGAGCTTATTATAATCGTGGCAATGCTTATCAGGCATTGCAACAATATCAACAGGCGATCGCCGATTATGATCAAGCCATCAATCTAAATCCAAAATATGCTGAAGCTTATAACAATAGAGGCAGTATTTATTGTACTCTAAAAAATTATCAACAAGCGATTGAAGATTATGATATAGCAATTGAGATTAACCCTGCATTTGCTGAGGTTTACAATAACATAGGTAATCTTTATTATCAGCTAAAGAAATACGAAGAAGCCATCGAAAATTATAATCAATCCCTAGAGATTTTGCCCCAACAGCCTGAAGCATTTAACAATAGAGGGAATGTTTATTATGCTCTAGAACAATATCAGGACGCAATCAAAGATTACGATCAAGCTTTGACAATACAGCCTAGTTATTCTGAACCTTACTACAATCGAGGGCTTGCCTATAAAAGATTAGGGAACAATGAGATAGCCAGAAATGACCTGCAAAAGGCACTTAGCTTAGCGCAAGAACAAGGAAATACAACTCTTCTCAAAGAATTACAAATAGCCATGCGAAGTTAGAGTATAAACGAGGGAGAACACACTTGCTCACCCATAGTGTGGGCTGTGGGTTATCCTGAAAGGCGGTTCTTACGATGCGATCAAAAAGATTTTGTACAATTGTGCCAGTATCAATACGGTTCAGTTAGTGGTGTTTAGTTTTGTTAAGATCCCCCAACCCCTAAAAAGGGGGCTTAGTTCCCTCCTTTTTAAGGAGGGCTAGGGAGGATCAATCCTTAACTGAACTGTATTGGTGCCAGTATAATTTGTATACTTTTTTTGTTTTACCCGTTCTTATCAGTAAACTTCAGAGCGAGCATGAGTATTAAAAAACAATTTTCTAGCTTTCAAGAACTGATTGCAAACGCAAATACTCCTGTGTTAGTTAGTTTTTATGCAACTTGGTGTGGCTACTGTAAGGCGTTGGCACCAATACTAGATCAGGTTAAAGCACAGATGGGCGATCGCATCCAAGTGGTCAAAATTGATTCAGAGAAATATCCTCAATTAGCGTCTCAATACCAAGTTCAGGCTTTACCGACGACACTTCTTTTTGTGGATGGAGAACTTGCTAGTCGGATCAAGGGTGTCATGCAAGCCCCTAATCTGATGCAACACTTGACAAAATATCTTTAATCATTTAATAAAATTAACTCACCGTTCGCGTCATCCAGAATGAGTTTGATGAAACAAGGGATGGCGCACAAGCAGGCGATCGCGCAGAACACACTGTCCAAAGGGCAATCGCTTCATTCCAATTCACAACTGATGACGACTGGAAGCAATTCGATTTCTTTAGAAGATATAGCAGAATTTCTCAACCAATTCTTTGCTGTTGACCTATACTCTCAAGAGGAAAGAGGCGGTGTGTATTTGCCTTCAACACGTCGTGTTAAACGTTTGGGGTTACTCTTAGAACCGTCCGCACAGTTACACAAATGGGTAAGAACTCAAAACTTAGACGCGCTGTTTCTACATCGTCCTTGGAAACTTCAACCAGAACAACTTGCACCAGATATTGGCATCATTTCTTATCATTTACCATTTGATGAGCGCTTGACATTTTCTTTCAATCCCAGGTTGGCAGAAGTCTTGGGAATGTCTGGTTTAGAAGTGCTGGGAGAGAAAGACAAAAGAGCAATCGGTATGATTGGAGAGGTTCCAATTCAAAGCTTTGCTCATTTGTGTAATTGTGTCAATCAAATATTTGGCGGATACGAGCAAGTCGATGCAGCAGAACCCGCAGCAGAACCCACTGAAGTGACACGAATTGCTGTTGTTGGTGCAATGACGGACTTGCTCGTGCGTGAAGCAGCAAGCCGTGGTGCTAATGTTTACATTACCGGGCAGTTACGACACCCAGCCGAACAAGCAGTGGAAGAAACGAAAATTGGGGCGATCGCCGTCGGTCATCGTCAAGGTGAACTATGGGGTTTACGCGCACTTGCTGGAGTATTGCGCGAACGATGGTCTAGTTTAGAAGTGGTTGTGCTTCAAAATTCCTAATTAAGTTAATCTTAAGAAAATAAGTCGTAGGATACTTGACCAAAAAAAAGAACTCAGAACTCAGTAATCAGAATATTAAACGCGTTTTCTCGTCATAAATTAAGAGTTAAGGTTGCTGAGCATTGGTATGGCTGCCCTCGGATTGATCCGTGGAGACTAACAAACTTTTTCCGTACTTAAATCCTCCGGATTCTATCCGTGGGGATTTTCTGATTACTGCATTCTGTGTTCTGCGTTCTTCTTAAAGTTGACGCTTAACTGTCAACTGTCAACAGGCTAATAATTTTGCTCTTGGAACATAGCCTGAAAGCGTTCATCCATACGGATTTTATCAAATTCGGAGTTATTTTTAAGAATTTGTAGATATTTATCTGGACACAAAAGAATTGCTCGTTGTAAGTTGTTAATTGCCTCTTCGATATTGTTCTCCATAGCATAGCAACGAGCTTTGTTGTACCAGATGGTATCATCGCATGGTTGCAACTGGGCAGCTTGTTTGTAGCTTGCGATCGCTTCCGGATAACGCCGTAATTTTTCCAAAACGATAGCCCGATTTAACCAAGCTTTCTCGTGGTTTGGTTGAATTCCTATAACTCGATCAAAGGTTGCAAGCGCCTTTTCGTAACGCCCCCATTCGAGCAAACTCATGCCTCGATTTTGCCACGCCATTACATTATCAGGGTCAAACTCAATAGCACGGTCGTAGCTATCAAGAGCTTCTTTATAATATCCTAGCTGTTTGAGAGCATTGCCTTTGTTGTTCCATGCCCAATAAGCATCTGGTTGCAACCCCAAAGTGCGCTCAAAACTCTTCACTGCTTTTGCATACTGTCCCCAGTCACACAAGGTAATACCGCGATTATGCCAGATAGTCGCGGCATTTGGATTCAACTCTAAGGCACAGTCAAAGCTGTTTATCGCTTCAAGGTAGCGTTCTAACTTGCCTAACGCAATTCCCCGGTTGTGCCAAACCCAGCAAGCATTCCATTGTAATTTCAGGCTTTGGTCAAAGCAAGCGATCGCATCTTCATGATGACCCAAGGAACCTAGAGCAAAGCCTTTTTGAGATAAGGCTTCCGAATAATCTGGTTTACACCTAAGAGCTTTGTCGAAACTTGCTATTGCTGCTTCAAACTTTGCTGCTTTATTCCGGCGTAATCCTTGTTGGAAAAAAAATTCCGCCTCCAGGTTGAGGGTCAATTTCATAAAATTTGGCATCCCGCTCTAGATATATTCCTTGATTATACTTTAGATATATTTTCTATTCTAGATGCCCAAAACAATAACATGACTCAACAAACAGATCCAGTAGCGGAAATATGAGGCATATTTTGTGTGTTGTGTCTTGAGTTTCACTCTCTACGCCTGATCAACGACTTGCATTCACTCCCATTGGACCGCGAGTCACACCAAGCTGATTTTGCAATTTTAACTCTCGCCAGAGTTGAGAGCCTGTGATCTCGCCCCGCAATAGTTGCTGATAGTGGTGTATTGTTTGCATCACTTTCTCGGGTGTCTCATTCACAAATTCAATACGGAAATTTCGTACACCAAGCTCTATCAGGTGTTGTACGTATTCGGCTCCGGTTTGCGCCGTGCCATTAAATACAGTATTTCGACAGCCAACGTCAGCTTTGAGGATATGTTCTGTCCCGACTCTGTCCCGCAATTTCACAGAATGCTTTTCACAAGGGCGTCCGCAGTTGGTGTAGTCAGTTCCTTGAGATAGGAAGGCACAAAATACACAATGTTCCATATGGAACATTGGCATATGTTGATGAATTGTCACCTCAAACCAGTGGGCTGGGCAACTTGTCAGCAGGTCTTGCAATTGGGTGATGTTCAAATCGTAAGACGCTGTCACCCGTTCCAAGCCACATTGATGCTTAAAGTAGTCTGCTGTTAAGGCATTCGCAACGTTGAGAGAGAAATCCCCGATGCAACGGTCATTAGCAAAAAACTGGAGTTGGTCATAGTTCCGCACCAAATAGCCATCCGCCTCACAGGAGCGCACTTGCTGCAAAATCCAGTTTTCTCCTGGTTTGGTAATTCTTGGAGGCGCAACCCAGATAGTGGGAGATGAAGAGTCAGCACAGAAAATTGAAGAGGAAGCAACATTTTCATTCTTGATTTTTCCATCTTTATTCTTTGCCCCACGTACCATCCGGACTGCTTCCCGGTAAGCACGGGGGTCTTCAAATTCACAGTAGAGTGTTTCGATTGCCACGGACAGTGCAGCTTGTAGTTGTTTCAAGTTTCGCACGAGTACAACGAGAGAGGGAGATGAGGGGGATGAGGGGGATGAGGGGGAAGGAAGTAAGTCTTTTATAGAAGCGCTTGAGTGTAATTGCCAGCGTTTAGGTTGGGAACGCAAATCTTCCAACTGCGTCACAATTTCCCGCCGCATTCGGTTCAACTCACTCACAGGTACCATGACTGCGTCTTTGAGATGATTTGTCAAAGTTCCCAAACAGAAGGGAGTGTTGCCGAGACGACCAAACTGTTCTTGTAAACGTTCTGTGGTGAGGGGTTTGGTGTGCGCCTCTTCAAGGGGCATTGCAGATTCTACCTGGACAACATGACCTAGTTCGTCGCGGGCGATCGCCCGTAAGGGCGCTGCGCTTTGCGCAATCGCCCCTAAGGATTGACCAACTTCTCCATAAACCTCTATATGAATTGGACGCTGAAATTGCGGATTTTCTCCAGCAAAACTCTGACGCAATTGCTTATCAAGTTCTGGATCGCTAGTTTTCCAAACCTTGTCCCCTACGTGTATCCGTCGTAGGTTAAGATCGCGGCGACCAAAGGTTAGTACTGCTTGTTTTCCTTTATGTTCCACCGCATAAATTCGACCACCTTCTTCCTGCGCTTCCGGATGACCGCAATCAAAAACAACACCGTCTCCAGGCTTAATTGGGGCTTGTAGCCGTACTATCACCTTTTCGTTGCTGATGCGGGTGACTTCGCCCAAGTAAACTCCACGCTTTTTTCCAAAGTGAGCATG
This sequence comes from Scytonema sp. PRP1, assembly GCF_036697665.2. Taxonomy (NCBI): domain Bacteria; kingdom Bacillati; phylum Cyanobacteriota; class Cyanophyceae; order Nostocales; family Scytonemataceae; genus Scytonema; species Scytonema sp. PRP1. The sequence goes on from NZ_JBAHYJ020000030.1 coordinate 166,895, forward strand.
AACCAGTTCCTGATTGTTGATTCCGCGAAACCAACCTGTGTACAGTCCACGAGAAAACGCCATCTCCAAATTGTAGCGTTCTTGTTCCGGCGCTTCTAGAGACGAGAGGTGGCGAGCCAGCGCTGCAGGAGGGTTTCCCTCCGCAGGCGACTGGCGGTGCGTCTCTACATTTTTTAAATCCGCCATCACCTTATCCAGCGCTTGTCGATAAACCTGTGTAACGTTAGCCACATACTCAGGCGTTTTCAAGCGACCTTCAATCTTAAGACAACTAACCCCTGCTTTCACCAATTCTGGCAGCACCTCTAACCCTGCCAAGTCTTGAGGACTGAGGAGATATTTGCGATTTCCCAAATCTACAGCTTGACCATCAGATATTAATTCGTAGGGCATCCGGCAAGCTTGGGCACATTCGCCACGGTTCGCAGAACGCCCGCCTAGCGCTTCACTCGTCAAACATTGACCGGAATATGCCACGCATAAGGCACCGTGAACAAAGACCTCCAAAGGTAAAGACGTTTTATCCAAGCTCTCTACACGCAGATGGCGCTGAATTTTCTCGATTTCCGTTAGCGAGCATTCACGAGCAAGTACTACCAACTGACAACCCAAGGATTTAGCAAATTCCACCCCTGCGGCACTGGTGATGGTCATTTGCGTGGAAGCATGGATAGGAAAATCTGGCGATAAATGACGAATTAGACGACAAATACCTATGTCTTGGACAATCACCGCATCCACACCTGCGGCAATAATTGAGCGTAAATACTGCTCTGCCTCTCTGATTTCCTGCGGAAAAACAACTGTATTAAGGGTGACATAGCCCTTTACACCTCGACAGTGCAGAAATTGCATCAACTTGGGTAAGTCAGCCTCAGTGAAGTTTTGCGCCCGCATTCGCGCATTGAAGCGATCCAACCCAAAATATATAGAATCTGCCCCATTTTCCACAGCAGCTTTGGCACAGTCCCAATTACCTGCGGGGGCGAGTAATTCAGGGCGTTGAAAGGTGGGTAAGGTGAGTTGGGGGGTTGGTTTGCGATCAGCTTTCATCAACTTGGGGATGGATTAGAGAGCACCATTGCGATTCTATCGTTTGTGCTTATTGATGGTGGGGAGAAGGTGATCAAAATAAGCAGTTCTTGAGCAGGGGAGGAAGATTTTCATCGGTTTGTTTGCTACCCCTTTTTTTCTCAACTCTGGTTCTTTGATGCAAGATATAATACTCTCATATATTTATAGGCAATAGAAGTAGGCTAAAGTTCAACACTTGCCTACACAATTTACCAAGTCAAACTCTTGGCACAAAAAAGCGTGTATTTACTTCAACATTGAGAGTGGCTTTTCCGACCGAAAATCACTTTTTTAAACTTTTTTAACAAATCTAGAAAAGAAATCATTTCTGCATTGATTGGGGCGAAAAGTAGCGACGGTATAACTCATCTTGTTCAATGGGCGCTTGAAAAATAAGATGCGTTTACCCTGTAGCTTCCCCCTAGGAGGGGAGGTAAGACCAAAGATGGGGCGAAAGTCTCATTTGAGGCACTCGCCTATGAGTACAGAAGCCCAACCTATGTCTTCGACACGGGCAAAGCCCGAACAGGCGTTCGCCGTTAGGCGTGCCGTAGGCATAGCCAAGGTTGGGTAGTTCACCCTTTAACACCGCTACCAGTTTCTGTGGGGACAATGTAGCGTTGTACAAACAGGAATAATAATAATACTGGAGCGATAGAAATGACTGAGCCTGCAGCTACCAAGCGCCAGTTCAAGGAAAATGTACCCGCCAGCTTCGCGACTCCTAAAGGAAGGGTGTATAAGTTTTCGTCTTGAATAACAATTAACGGCCAAAGAAAGTCACTCCAAGAACCGATAAATACGAAAATTGCCAAAGTGACAAGTGCAGGACCAATTGCTGGAAGCATGACGAACCACCATATGCCTAACTCCGAACAACCATCCATACGTGCGGCTTCTTCCATCTCTTTGGGGACACTCATAAAAGCTTGTCGCAACAGAAAAATCCCAAAAGCAGAAGCCAAGCTAGGAAAAATCATTCCCAAATATGTATTTCTCAAACCCAACTGAACTGTCAAAATGTACAGCGGAATCATCACGATTTGGAAGGGAATCATAATCGTGGAAACAATCGCAATAAAAATCCAATCTCTTCCAGGAAATGAAAGCCTTGCTAATGGGTAAGCAGCTAAAGCGCAAAAAATCAGATTCAGGCACACAGTTAGCACTGCCACCAAGGTACTGTTAAACAGGTATTGTCCAAAGGGGTTGGTTTGCCAAACATTGACAAAATTCTCGATGGTTGGTTGACTTGGCAACAACTGCGGAGGAAATTGAAAAATATTTTCTGTTGAGGATTTCAACGCTGTACTGATTAGCCAAAACAGGGGAAACAGCGTTACGAGTGCGACAGCCCCTAATAGTCCATAAGTCCATACCCGATTTTGGATTTTCAAATGAGTCATCTGCTTAAAATTCAATCATTTGTACTGGGTTCAAACCAAATTCTGTACACACACCCTGTAACGGTTTATCCCACGGTTCAACAGGTAGCTTTGGCAAATAGGCAAATTCAAAGACAATGCCAATGGTAGGCTTGTTTACCCATTCAGGAGAACTCAACATACGGTCATAATATCCCCCGCCATATCCCAAGCGATATCCTTGATAGTCGCAAGCAACACAGGGAATGAGAATTAAATCAACTTCATCAGGAGCTACAATTGGCGCATCAGGCTGGGGTTCCGGAATTCCATAACTCCCAGTTATTACAGAGTCTTTATGTGTCCAAATATGCCAGATAAGCGATTGACCAACGCAGCGAGGAAAACCCCATCGGTGAGAGGTATCTGTAAATAATAGGCTTAAGTCTGGTTCTTGGCGAAAGCTAAAATAAGCGAGTATTGTTTTTGCTTGGTTAAACAGGGGAGAGGTTAAAAGGTGCGTGCAGATGCGATCGCTCTTTTGTTTCCACTCTTTTACAGATATTGACTGACGTGTTTTGAGCAGCGATTTGCGTAATTCTTTTTTCTCTAGTTGATTATCAACTTTCTCCACAGGTTTATTAAAAAAGCTTATTTCTTAGATAGCATTGTGCGTTCTAATTGTAAATTAACGTGAGTTCGATGTATCCTAATTTGACCCCTCTCCAAACCTCTCCCCTTGTAGGGGAGAGGCTTAAAAATCCTATTTTTACGTAGCTCCTCCCTCTCCTTACAAAAGAGATCCGTTGGGTGGGAGAGGTTCGTCGAATTCACGTTAAATTAGGTATCCAGGAAAAGGAGGATGCTTGGCTAAGGTTCATTTACGAAAGGTCACGCTCGATAATTTCCGAGAATGCATCAGCTTGGAAGTGGAGGAATCTCAAAAGGGGCTTGTAGCATCAAACGTGAAATCATTAGCTGAGGCTTACGTGAACCCAAATCTGTTTCCTCTAGGTATTTATGATGCCAAAGTTGCGGGTTGGGAACAGCCTCAGTCACCAATGATAGGCTTCACAATGTATGAAATCACAGCTGGAGTTGGTTTTATTCTTCGCCTCATGATTGACCACAAATATCAACGACAGGGCTACGGACGAGGGGCTATGTTGGAGGTGATAAGGCGTCTCAAGCTGCACGCAGAAGTTGAGTTAATCGCGACGAGCCATCAGACAGCTAACGAGGTAGCATCAAAACTTTACCGCAGCCTTGGATTTGTGGATTGGGACATTGAATGGGCGAGACAGCACAAATCTGAAATTTTCCTAAAATTGCACTTTTGAATCAATACCGTTCAGTTAAGGGGTATTCGTGACAATTTTATGCGTGTGAACAACAAGATTCCCGACTTCTTCAAGAAGTCGGGAATCTGAGCCTTTCAGGTCAACTATGCGCCGTGCTGACGCCACCACTCAATCGTATTCTTCAACCCTTGCTTGAAGTCTACTTGAGCGGTGAATCCAAAGGCTTTCTTCGCCCGTTCGGTATCTAAACAGCGACGGGGTTGACCGTTGGGTTTGTCGGTTTCCCAAACAATTTCGCCGTCAAACTCCATCAACTCACAGATAAGATTGATCAAGTCACGGATGGAGATTTCATAACCAGTTCCCAAGTTTACAGGTTCAGCGTCATTGTAGGATTGAGTACCCATGACAATACCTCGCGCTGCGTCTTCTGAATAGAGAAACTCGCGGGTGGGACTACCATCACCCCAAACTGGGAGTTTCTTTTCTCCCTTTATCTGCGCTTCGTGAACTTTGCGAATCAGCGCTGGGATAACGTGAGAACTTCTGGTGTCAAAGTTATCCTCTGGTCCGTATAAATTCACGGGTAGCAAGTAAATGCCATTAAAGCCGTATTGCTGGCGGTAAGCCTGTAGTTGGACTAAAAGAGCTTTTTTTGCAATTCCGTAAGGGGCGTTGGTTTCTTCTGGGTAGCCCTCCCACAGGTCATCTTCTTTGAATGGAACTGGGGTAAATTTCGGATAGGCGCAGATGGTGCCAACGCATACGAATTTTTCTACGACCGCTTGATAGGATGCATGAATCAACTGGGTTCCCATCATTAAGTTGTCGTAGAACAATTCAGCCGGTTTTTCACGGTTCAGACCGATACCGCCGACGTGAGCTGCTAAGTGGATAACAATGTCTTGCTGATCTACTGCTCGTTGGCAATTTTCTAGGACACGTAGGTCGCAGTCGCGCGATCGCGTCACCGTAATTTTATCGCGATCAGCTCCAGCCTTAGATAGCTGGTCTATCACCTGACGCCCCAAAAAACCAGCTCCACCAGTTACGAGAATTCTTTTGTTCTTCAGTTCTAAGGCGTTCATATTTTCTTCCTCGTTGGTGTAAATCACAAGTGGAGTGCACCCAGTTCTTGCCGAATCATGGCATTATCCTGCAAAACTTTTGCGACCTTACCATTTGGCGAACTCAGTCCCAAGGCTTGCAGGTCAGCTTCTACCATAATGGCTACGAGCTGCTCAAATGTGACCGATGGTTTCCAACCCAACTTTTGTTGTGCCTTACTAGAATCACCAATCAGTAAATCTACTTCAGCCGGACGAAGATAGCGATCGTCAAACTCCACATGCTCTTCCCAATTGAGGTTCACATAACCAAACGCCAGTTCGAGAAACTCGCGCACGGAATGGGTTTCACCAGTAGCAATCACATAATCATCCGGCTGTTCCTCCTGTAGCATCAACCACATTGCTTTAACGTAATCTTTCGCATAGCCCCAGTCTCGCTGGGAATCCAGATTACCCATGTAAAGTTTTTTCTGTCTGCCGGCAAGGATTCTGGCAACTGCCATTGTAATCTTACGCGTAACAAATGTTTCACCCCGCCGAGGCGATTCATGGTTAAAAAGTATGCCATTACACGCGAACATACCGTAAGATTCACGGTAATTTACTGTTTGCCAATGAGCGTAAACCTTAGCACAAGCATAAGGACTACGGGGGTAAAACGGAGTTATTTCTTTCTGGGGAACTTCTTGTACCAAGCCATACATTTCTGAAGAACCGGCTTGGTAGAACCGCACCTGAATACCTGTGCGATGCCGATAGTCACGAATCGCTTCTAACAAACGCAGCGTTCCCATTCCTACTGAATCTACGGTGTATTCTGGAGAATCAAAGCTTACCCGTACATGGGATTGAGCGCCTAGGTTGTAAATTTCTACTGGCTGAACTTCCTCTAGAATGCGGCGCAGCGTGGTACCATCCGTCAAGTCACCATAGTGTAGAAATAAGCGGACTCCCTCTTTGTGAGGGTCTTCGTAAATATGATCTATGCGATCGGTGTTGAAAGTGGATGTCCGGCGTATTATACCATGAACTTCATATCCTTGCTCTAGTAAAAACTCACTGAGATATGAACCATCTTGACCGGTAATACCAGTAATTAACGCTCGCTTCTTTTGCGTCATGCTTTATTATTCCTTGTCGTTACTGAATAGATCAACACAGGCGACCTGGTACAACCTAACAGGTAATTGCTCAATTTCCCAACGGGAAACCTACGAGTCTCACTTGCAGGCTAGCTGATTATTATAAGTAAATCTGCCGATTTGTAAGTTTACAACAAGCCCCTCTTACCCTATGCAGATTGTTTCATGTTATTTCTGTAAATTTTTTTTATCTTCATCAAAATTTTATATAACTTTGAGGTAATGTAAAATTATCTTAAAATTAGAGAAAATGTAAGCTATACCATTTCTTTATGAAGATGCGCTTTAAGTAAGTAGGCGAGAAAAAATCAAATTATGTAAAAAAAAGTCAAGCTTGGAAACTAGCTCGTAGTAAGGGCTAAAGCGCGTGCCTCCTACGGAGGTCGCACGGTACAGCCGCTCTTGCGGGCGCGTAGACAGCGCTTACTACATACCGTTCGGCTGAACTCACGGCGAAGCCTTTAATTATTTACGCTGACCTACTGATTCCTGATCGTAGAGACAGTACAGTCTCTACAAAATTTATTTGGCGCAACCTCACAGAGAATTGGTATTAGTAGTTAAATTGCTGCCAACCAATAATTTATGATTAAAAATTCGTAATTCATAATGACGACTTCAATTACGAATTACGAATTAGAAATCACGGGTTAAGTATTACGAATTTAATTTGTAAAAGCACCGACAGGATGTTAGTTACTATTGGCAAGTCCCGTTTTGAACTTTGAATTGCTTAGTATGCCCCATTGTTTTTAGGCATAACGACAACACCAATTGTTTTAAAAACTATCCACCAATCCAACGCAAAATTTCTGAACTTGGCATAATACAGATCTATTTGAACCCGCCTAGGATAGGGGATATCATTGCGTCCAGAAACTTGCCACAATCCAGTAATTCCTGGTCGGATAGTTAAAATCTGATCTATGTGACAACCATACTTGGGTAGTTCTTCTGCTACTAAAGGTCGTGGACCGACAACACTCATGTCTCCTTTTAAAACGTTCCAGAATTGAGGAAATTCATCCAAACTCGTGATTCGCAAAAAACGACCGATTTTCGTAATTCGCGGGTCATGCTTGAGTTTAAAATTTGCCTCAAATTCTTGCTGCAAATGAGGAGATGTTTGCATCATTTGCACTAGGACTTCGTCGGCATTAGTGACCATTGTTCGGAATTTAATACAATTAAAGGGTTTGTAATTTTTACCAACCCGTTCTTGTATATAAAAAATTGGACCTTCTGAGCTTAAAGCAATCAGCAAGGCCAAAATTAAGTACACAGGAGAAAACAAAATTAGCACCAACAGGGAAAACAGAATGTCGAATAGTCGCTTAGCAAACTCTCCGTTTAAAATCTGAAAAGACAGACCTTTAGTTTGAACTTTAGGCGTCTTTTTCTGTTGACCGCGTTTGAAGAAAGTACGCGAGCGTCTGTATATTGCCGAGGCATTTGTCTCCGAAACACCTGCCCTGGGGAGCGGTAATAGGGCAGTCACGTTTGTTCGACTTGGGCGTAAAGACGCTCTATGCGATTGCAGGGAAGGCAATGCCCTAAAGGGCAATCGCCGGAGCAACGGCAACTTTGCTTCAATTGGTTGTGCCCGTCCTTCGGACAGGCGGACGCTGCTTTTAAAACAGCGGCCAGTACCGGGCGTACTACGCGATCGCTTCCCGGAGAGGAGTGAGCTCTGGGCAGTCATCATACTCCTTACAATCCACACCACACATAGTCCCAATCTTAAAGCCAAAAGGAGGTGCTTCTGGGGTCAAATTTCCAAAAGCTTGCTAAACAAGACCATCACTCAGGTGATGGTCTTGTTTGTGTACAGTTATTTAAAAAGTCTAGGTAACGCTGTGCAAAGATTTGCGGGGAAAATTGAGCGGCGTGCAGTCGCGCACATTCAGGATTCAATTTTCCTTGAGAAATTTCAAACTGTTTTATTGTGTCTACCAATGCCTCCTCTGTTTGCTCCTTGAAGAATATACCAGTCCCCTGATCGCCATGTTCGCGTACATCTCGCACAGTTTCTAAAGCACCACCTGCACCGTAGGCGATTACCGGAGTGCCGCAAGCTTGCGCTTCCACCAAGGCAATGCCAAAATCTTCGCAAGCTGCATATACAAAACCTTTGGCATGAGCCATATTTTTTTACCATATCATTGGCTTGCCACCCAGTATTTGTATATTGGATTTTGCTATCCTCCGGATTTTTTTCATCTCTGGTCCTGTCCCAATTACTACTAAAGGTAGTTGCAATTTATTAAAAGCCCTGACTATTAAACATACTTGTTTATAACTAACCAACCGGGAAACGGTTAGATAATAGTCTTGTTTTTGAGGTACAAATGGAAAACTCTCGATATCAACTGGCGGGTAAATGACTGTTGCTTCTCTTCGATAGCAGCGCCAAATACGACGAGCAGTATGCTTTGAGTTAGCAATAAAGTAATCAACTCGATTTGCTGTCAAGACATCCCACTGACGCAGACGATGCAGTAAATACCGCGTCATCCAACCAGCTAAACCGCTTCCCAGTTTGCTTTGCCTCAGATAATCAAAAGTCATGTCCCAGGCGTAGCGCATCGGGCTGTGACAGTAGCAAATATGTAACTGTTCAGAAGTCGTCAGGATTCCTTTAGCAACAGCGTGAGATGAAGACAAGATGACGTCGTACGCCCGTAAATCGAGTTGTTCGATTGCTAGTGGCAACAAAGGTAAGTATTTTTGTACACCATTACGGGCAAAAGGAAAGTGCTGAAGAAACGTTGTGCCAATCTTCTGCTGATATAAGTAACTTTCTGGGTTACTTGATTCAAAGTCGATGAGGGCGAACAAATCAGCATCGATGTGGTTGAGAATTTCTCGCACAACGAGTTCTGAACCACCAGTGGCTTGAGGTGTCAACCATTCATGAACAAGGGCACATTTCAAAGGCACAGCTAACTATAGTTGGTAGAGAACACGCAAGGCGGGAGTTAGAGGTTAGTTGACTGAAAGTTTCCCACGGAATGAATGGGCAACGCCCCACTTCAGCAAAAGACGTAATCCTTTTTAAAGAGGTTCCAAGGAAATGCCGCAACCTGATAACCTCAAAGTGGGGACTGAATACTAGGTCTTGGGTACTAAGTACTGGGTATTGATTCCAGTTGCTAGTCACCACCTCACCAGTCCCTAGCCCCTTGATAAGGCAACTTTAAGATTGGGAATTTATGCGAATTCTAATTGTGGGTGGGACGCGCTTTATTGGTGTCTACCTAACTAAACTGCTGGTAGAACAAGGACATGAAGTGGTAGTGTTTAATCGTGGGAACCGTCCTGCACCCGTTGAAGGGGTAGGGCAAATTATCGGCGATCGCACTGATGCTGGCCAGTTAAAAGAAAAATTATCATCCGTAAATTTTGATGCCATTTTTGATAACAATGGACGGGAACTTACTGATACTCAACCATTGGCAGAAATTTTTCAAGACCGTGTACAACATTTTGTGTACATGAGTTCTGCGGGAGTGTATCTCAAATCAGACCAAATGCCTCATGTGGAAGGCGATGCTATCGATCCAAAAAGTCGCCACTTAGGTAAGCATGAAACCGAAGCCTACTTAACCCAACAGAAATTGCCCTTTACCTCAATTCGTCCCACCTACATTTACGGTCCCCTGAACTATAACGATTTGGAAGCCTGGTTTTTTGACAGAATTGTGCGTAACCGTCCCGTTCCGATTCCAGGTCATGGCTTACACATCACGCAACTTGGTCATGTAAAAGACTTAGCAAGGGCAATGTCGCAAGTCTTGGGCAATCCTACGGCGGTTAGACAAATTTACAACGTGTCCGGCGATCGCTTCGTCACTTTTGATGGTTTAGCCCGCGCCTGTGCTGTCGCTGCTGGCAAATCTGCTGATGAAATAAAAATTGTGCATTACGACCCCAAAAAATTTGATTTCGGCAAGCGTAAAGCTTTTCCCCTGCGGGCGCAACACTTCTTTGCTTCAGTGGATAAAGCGAAAACAGAATTAAATTGGCAACCCGAGTATGACCTGATTTCTGGTTTAAGAGACTCGTTAAAAAATGATTATCTTGCTTCTGGACGCGATAAAGCCGAAATTGATTTTTCTGTGGATGAGGAGATTTTGCAAGCTAACAGCTAATTGTTGACGCTTGACAGTTAACTGCCTCCGTACTAGCACGACTTCTTTGGTTAAAAGTAAAAAGCCAAAACTCAGATTTTGCACCCAACAAGAGCCAGAGGCTCTAATATCTCGTTACCAGGTTGAACCTGGTAACGAGGGTTTGGAGCCTCTGACGACTCACTGTTGCAACTCTAGGCTTGATCCCGTTCATTCGGCACAAGCAAGACAGCTTTTAAGAAATGGTAAAGCTGCGGTATTTCGCAAATTTCCCTTTACTATCATTTTAAAAGAATCACGTCCAGATGTACCAGTACAACCTTTAAGAATCAAAATTGATCCAGGTTCAAAAACTACAGGGATAGCCGTAATTAATGATTCAACTGGTGAAGTCGTATTTACCGCAGAACTTCAACATAGAGGATTTTCTGTAAGAGTTGCTTTAACTTCTCGCAGACAATTAAGAAGAAGTAGGAGAGCCAGAAAAAGCCGTTATCGTCAACCACGTTTTAATAACAGAAAACGTCCTGACGGTTGGCTGCCACCAAGTTTAATGAGTCGTGTTTACAACATTCAGACGTGGGTAAGGCGATTGATGAGACTTGCACCAATTACGGCTATATCACAAGAACTAGTTAAGTTTGACACTCAACTAATACAAAATCCTGAAATGAGTGGGAAGGAATATCAACAAGGAACATTGGCAGGCTACGAAACTCGTGAATACCTCCTAGAAAAGTTTGGTAGAAAGTGCGTATACTGCGACAAGCAGGATGTACCTTTACAGATTGAACACATTCACCCACGAGCTAAGGGAGGAACGAACAGAATTTCAAACCTTACCTTGAGTTGTGAAAAATGCAACATCAAAAAGGGAACCAAAGATATTAAGGATTTCCTGAAGAAAGACCCTGAACACTTGAAAAAAATTGAAGCGCAAGCCAAGAAACAATTAGCCGACACTGCTGCTGTTAATGCAAGTAGATTCAAGTTACTTGAAGTTTTAAAATCCACCGGATTGCTAGTAGAAACAGGTAGTGGCGGTTTGACAAAGTTTAATAGGACAAAACTTGAACTACCCAAAACTCACTATTTTGATGCGGCATGTGTGGGTCGGTCAACTCCAGATAAGTTAATCGTTAAAGGCGTCAAACCTTTAATAATAAAAGCTACTGGACATGGAAGCCGACAAATGTCTGTAACTGACAAATTCGGTTTCCCTAAAAGCCATAAAACTAATACCAAGTTTCATTTTGGATTCACAACGGGTGATATTGTCAGGGCTAATGTCCCCAAAGGAAAAAATGCGGGTACTTACACAGGAAGAGTAACTACTCGCAAAATTGGACAGTTTGATATCAACACTGGAACAAAAACCCTACAGATAATCAATCACAAGTACTGCACAGTATTACAACGCCATGATGGTTATTTATACTTGTTGTCCAGTATTGTCCATTGAATCCGCCATTAGAGGCGTACCGATCGCCCGTTGCGGCGCTGGTGTAAATTGTGAGTGGGCAAACGGTCGCAAATTTTATCTCGCACTTGGAACGATTTTGCTGATATGAGTTCACCTAACTACCACCTCGATAACGTTTTAGCAGCGCGTGCCCGTCTGGGTGAAGGTCCAACTTGGGATCCAACCGATAAGCTGCTTTACTGGGTGGATATCTATAACCATAGGGTAAATCAATTCAATCCTGCCACTGGACAAAACTTGTTTTTTGATGTACAAGACGTGGTCGGTTGTCTTGCGGTAGCAGGTGCAAATCGCTTGATTATGGGACAGCGCGATCGCCTGGCATTTCTCAATACACAAACAGGTGAGGTAACGCCGATCATCGAGGTGGAAGCAGGTATGCCGGAGAATCGCTTTAACGATGGCAAATGTGATCCTCAAGGTCGTTTCTGGTTTGGTTCGATGTGTCCTGGTAAAAGTCAGGGTAGCCTTTATCGCTATGACCCTGATGGTTCATTGCATATAATGGAAACCGGGCTGACGATTTCTAATGGTTTGGGTTGGAGTCCTGACGAAAAGACATTTTACCTGACGGATTCTGCCCACCAAAAAATTTATGCTTACGAGTTTGATGCAGCCACAGGCAATATTAGCGATCGCCGGATTTTTGTAGATTTAACTGGTGAGTCTTTTTATCCCGATGGGCTGACTATAGATAGTGAAGGATATATCTGGTCTGCCATGTGGGATGGTTGGTGTGTGATTCGCTTTCACCCCAAAGGTGAGGAGATATTGCGGATACAATTACCCGTGCAACGCCCCACCAGTTGCACCTTTGGTGGTGAAGATTTGCAGACACTTTACATCACCACTGCCTCAGTCGGACTCAGTGAACAGGAGATCCAAAAAAGTTTCTATTCTGGTGACTTGTTTGCTCTCCAGACTGATATTGCTGGATTGCCCACATATGATTTTCTGGGCTAGAACAGCAATATAGCACTTCTCGTTTGGATGAAGTAATTATTTATTTGTGTCGCATGAGTGTTCCATAAGTGGTTCATTATTTCTTTGGTGTCCCTTACCCAATGTTAAATTTTTTCTTCTTTTGGGGTAGTCATGTTATCTTTTTCGGGCAAAAGATAAATTGCCCCAGAAATTAAAGTGAGGATCACAGAAATCCAGAAGGCAATCACAGAAGGTAATTGCCACGCTTGAGGTAATGGTGCAATCAAAAGTGCGATCGCCACAATTTGACTCACAGTTTTGAGCTTACCCCAAATATTTGCTCCCGTAATCTTAGGTTGACTGACGCGCCAACCTGCGATCGCTAACTCCCGCGCCAAAATCAGAAACACTCCCCAAGCAGGAATTTGCCTTAGTTCTATTAAAACCAGTAACGGCGCAAGCACCAGTAATTTATCAACTAAAGGGTCAAGAAACTTACCCAAGTCGGTGATTTGGTTAAGTTTCCGTGCTAAATACCCATCTAACCAATCAGTCAGCGAGGCGACGAGAAAAATCGCCAAACAAATCCATCTAGCTTCGGGTGTTGGGTTGTGTAAACCATATAGCAGAAATGGTATACCCAATAGGCGAGAGAAAGTAATCCAGTTAGGTAAGGTCATAAGCAATTCAAAATTCGCGATATTCTTAATTCAAAATTAGAAAACCCAATGCTGATAATGCGTCTAGTTGCTAACTATAGGTGTAAGAGGTTAGGAACAGGGGGATAAGGGGACAAGGGCGGACAAGGAAGTCTTCTTTAACCAACTACTTACGACCACACCTCTTGACTAATGACTAATGAGAAGATGTACAGACGCGCCATGGCGCGTCTCTACAAATGACTAATTTCAACAAATAGCATGACACAACAAACAGATTCTGGCGTAAGAATAGAACGCGATTCGATGGGCGATCGCCAACTACTTAGTACTGCTTACTACGGTATTCAAACGCTGCGGGCAACAGAAAATTTCCCCATTAGTGGCATTAACCCTTTACCTACTTACGTAGAGGCGGGCATAATTATTAAAAAAGCTACAGCAATTGTTAATGGTGAACTGGGCTGTATCCCCCAAGATATAAGTGAGGCAATTGTCCAAGCTGCTGATGAAGTGCTTGCTGGAAAGTTTCGCGACCAATTTGTGGTAGATGTCTATCAAGCTGGTGCTGGGACTTCCCATCACATGAATGTTAACGAAGTCCTAGCAAATCGCGCTTTGGAAATTCTGGGGGAAGAAAAAGGCAATTACCAGCGCGTGAGTCCTAACGACCATGTAAACTATGGGCAGTCTACCAATGATGTGATTCCGACAGCAATTCGTATTGGTGGCTTATTGGCTTTATCAAAAACGCTACACCCAGCTTTAGACAAGGCAATAGCAGCACTAGAACAAAAAGCCGAAGAATTCAAAGATGTCGTTAGATCCGGCAGAACCCATATGCAAGATGCCGTACCCGTGCGCTTGGGTGAGAATTTTCGCGCTTGGGCGTACATCCTTACTGAACACCAAAACCGCATCTACACAGCCTCTTCTGACTTGATGGTGCTGGGTTTGGGAGGGAGTGCAGCCGGTACGGGGTTAAATACTCATCCCCAATATCGGTTGCGTGTGGTAAAAACTATATCAGAGTTAATTAATTTGCCTCTAGAACCTGCAGCCCATCTTATGGCAGCAATGCAGAGTATGGCACCGTTTGTTAATGTTTCCGGTGCTTTACGCAACCTAGCTCAAGACCTAGTCAAAATATCTCATGATTTGCGTCTGATGGATTCAGGACCAAAAACTGGCTTAAAAGAAATTCAACTACCACCGGTTCAACCAGGTTCCTCGATTATGCCAGGGAAGTACAACCCAGTGATGGCAGAGATGACATCAATGGTATGCTTTCAGGTCATGGGTTACGATAGTGCGATCGCCCTTGCGGCACAAGCAGGACAACTAGAACTGAATGTGATGATGCCCCTGATTGCCTATAACCTGATTCACAGTATCGAAATTCTGGGCAATACCATCGCCGCACTTACCGAACGCTGTATTAAGGAAATTACTGCTAACCAAGAACGTTGTTTGGCATACGCTGAAGGCAGTTTAGCTTTAGTAACAGCATTAAATCCGCACATTGGTTATTTGAATGCGGCAGCTGTCGCCAAAGAATCTTTGGAAACGGGCAAGTCTTTACGGCAGATTGTCTTGGAACGCGGACTCATGAGTGAAGCCCAATTAGCTCAAGTGTTAAACCTGGAACAAATGAGTACGATTTTGCCTCTAAGTATAGACGACGGCATATCGGATTAAAGAACAAAGAAGGAAGATATAAGAAAGAATTCTTCCTTCTTTATTTTTCTTCTTCGTTCTTTACTTAATCATGCCAACCCAAATACCGTCGGTTAGTCTTATTCGCGCTACTTCCTACGAACGGGAAGCACTTCAAGAATCTTTAGAAACGCTGCTGGAACCTTTGGGAGGAATGGCGGCGTTTGTGAAACCAGGAAACCGCGTCCTACTCAAACCAAATCTGCTGACAGGCGCACGTCCTGGCAAAGAGTGTACAACTCGTCCAGAACTCGTTTACGCGATCGCCCAGATAGTCATGGAAGCAGGTGGCAAGCCATTTTTGGGCGATAGTCCTGCTTTTGGTAGCGCCAAGGGAGTTGCAGTGGCAAATGGTTATCTGCCTATTTTAGAAGAACTCAATCTCCCCATTATCGAATTTCACGGTCAGCGTTACCAAACAGTCAACGAAGGCTTTAACCATCTGCTGCTGTGCAAAGAGGCGATGGAAGCGGATGTAGTGATTAACCTACCGAAGGTGAAATCCCATACCCAACTGGTGTTAACCTTGGGAGTCAAAAACCTGTTTGGTTGCGTTCCAGGCAAGATGAAAGCTTGGTGGCATATGGAAGCAGGAAAAGACGCGAATCGATTTGGTGAAATGTTAGTGGAAACCGCTAGGGCAATTGATCCCGACTTAACCATAATAGACGGGATCATTGGTCATGAAGGCAATGGTCCCAGTGGCGGTGAACCTCGTCCACTCGGCGTTTTGGCAGCATCACCAGATGTCTTTGCGTTGGATCGGGCAATGGTGGAAATCCTCAATGTTCCACCAGAACAAGTACCCACTGTCGCTGCATCAATGCGGTTGGGGCTGGTTGGTGAACTGCACAGCATTCACTTTCCTCACCTGCATCCCGACTTACTAAAAATAGATGATTGGCGGCTACCAGACAAGTTTCTACCCATCGATTTTGGAATGCCCCGTGTGATCAAGTCTACGTTCAAACACCTTTACATAAGATTTATTAAAGAACGCATGAGTGCATATGCCAGACGATAGTTGAACGATCGCGCTTGATGCTAGTAATAACTGCAAACTCTGTTACAACAATTCCATGCATTGGCAGAGTAAGCTGTAAATACCCTCCGATTGCTTAACCAGACCGCCCTAATTAAGTGGCGGTTTTTTTCATGAGTTATTAATCATGACGTGACTTTGATGAATTTCATTTGACTTCGCTTCCATTCCTCTCCCCTATAAGGCTGGAGTGATTTTCTAGACGTAGGGCGTGAGGTGCAGGGGAAATTATCAACTTTTCTCACTACCTGGTACATTTTAGTGTTGAGCTATCAATGTTTGTGTGACGAACTATCAAATTTATTCAGCCACAGTTAAAAACATTTTTTGAGTGTAATCACTGACAAATACTTTACCTGCTCGCTCATCTATTTGTAGTTATTCTATGTGGATATGCGGTCAAAAAACTGATTAATAGCTTCGTTCTCCCAAAGTCTCAAACAATTGTAAGTACAATTACTTGTAAATGGTTCATTTTGCGTATGCTTACACAGCGAGTCTTGGGTAAGTATTTAAGGTATAAAACAACAACTGATGATATACAAGCTGATTTTATACGAGACTTTGAGCATATTAAAATGCGCAAATATGACCTACATTTAGTTCGACTACAAATATAATCTAAAATAACTAAATTGTAAAATTTAATACTAAATTATTTCTATATGCGTAAAATAATCATGACTTTGGAAAGTAAAGTAGCTTGCAAAATTAATGACAAACTAAAAAATCAAATGTTTTCTAGCAACTTTGTATCAAGTGTTTCATGTATAAAAAAAAAAGTATAATTCACTGAGAAAACGATTGATATTATTTATTAAAAAACAGTATAAGGTCAAAAAATAGCTAAAATAGTAGCAAGACTCTTTTAAAAAGAGCCAAACTAAAATTCAGGGAACGAAATTCGATTTTCTATGCATTCAAATACCCAATCTGCCGACTCTGCTGATACATATCCCCATAGATTGGCAGAGATTGTGGGAACTGCAATCGGTCTTTTAACTTTGACGCTACCATTGTTTGTCATTGGACACTACTCTTCAAGCAGTGTTCAGAATGACCACCTACCCATTACATATAATGTAAAAACAAATGCAGATTAAACAAAAGTTGAAAAGATGAAGTCTCCGCAAGGAAGCTATTGAAAGCAAAAACAGAAAACAGAATTTTCTGCCAAAGAGCTTGTAGAGAGATAATCAGGAATAATCCAATGTGAGATTTTATTTTGCCTTAAAAGTAGGACTTTACATAAAGTAGAGTTGCACAGGCTTAATTAATTCGGTAAAAATAAACAGGACAAAGGAAAACAAGGGAAATAAGAGACAAAAATCCGATCAGGACTGATGTCATTATCTTTTTCTCTTGTTTTCTCATTTTTTTGCGTCTTTGGTGAAACGATGGACACTTTGCTTCCGCTTCGGGGAAATCTCTGAATACGCTTTGGATAAAACTTGATCTGCCCAAGGTTGCTTAAAACAGTTATCAGTTATCAGTTATCAGTTATCAGTTATCAGTCAGTCAGGCGGGCGCTTTGGGGGATGCGCTCACCGCCCTCCAGGTATGCCTAGTGGGTACGGCCACGGCTATCGCCTGTACCGTGCGTCCTCCGGAGGAGGCACGGCACGTCTGAGCGCAGAGCGTCCCGTAAGGGATACGACGAACGCCACTTGCTCTACTTGGGGAAACCCCAAGACCGCAGTGGCTCACCACCAACGCATAAAGCTGCTCTTGGTGGGGGACGCACGACCACTCGTATTTAACTGATAACTGCGTAGGTAGCTGTTCACTGTTAAAAAGGGGGGCTAATTCGCATAAGTGTCAATTTAACGTTCAAAAAATGCAATAATGTAGGGCGTTTGTATAAGTTTTACATAGCAGTAGTCCATCTTAGCCTAAACTTCTACACGGGGAGCTAAGCATGGAGCTACCATAATTCACTGTTATCTGAGGAGTTTTGTTGTGGACTTATCGCGTATTCCTGCCCAACCGAAACCAGGTCTGATTAATGTTCTGATTGAAATTCCAGGCGGGAGTAAAAATAAATACGAATTCGACAAAGAACTGGAAGCTTTTGCCCTAGACCGGGTACTTTACTCGTCAGTACAATACCCATATGACTACGGCTTTGTACCCAACACCTTGGCGGATGATGGCGATCCATTGGATGGTATGGTAATTATCGATGAGCCAACTTTCCCAGGATGTGTCATAGCAGCAAGACCCATCGGTATGCTAGAGATGATAGACGGTGGCGATCGCGATGAGAAAATTCTTTGCGTTCCTGACAAAGACCCGCGTTACGCTTCGGTCAAATCTTTGAAAGACCTCGCACCACACCGACTAGAAGAAATAGCCGAGTTTTTCCGCACATATAAAAATTTAGAGAAAAAGGTGACGGAGATTCGTGGGTGGCAAGATGTTGATCAAGTCTTGCCTTTGGTAGAAAAGTGCGTTCAAGCTGGTCGCGAAAAAACGACCTGAAACCTTTCCACGTTCCACTGAACCAGTAAACACGCTCACAGTAATCAGTTAATTATTGTCTAGACTGGTATCTGACAACTGATAACTCAAACTCAAACTCAATGCAGCGCACGCTTCTTTTGGCAAAAATTCACAACTGCACGCTCACAGCGGCAAACATCAACTATGTAGGGAGTATCAGCATAGACCAAGTTTTATTGGATAAAGCGGGTATTTTACCCTACGAGCAAGTGCAGGTAGTGAATGTTACCAATGGCGAGCGCTTCATCACTTATGCGATCCCGGCGGCAGCTCATTCAGCAGCAATTGAACTGAATGGAGCAGCAGCACGTTTAGGCATTATTGGCGATCGCTTGATTATAATGTCTTACGGGCAGTTCACTTCGGAAGAGTTAAAAACATACTCTCCCACAGTAGTCATTGTAGACGACAGAAATCGACTGTTGGAAGTGCGACGCTACGATGACCTGCTTAGTCAGACTTAGTTTCGAGCAAAGATGTCAAATTTTGAGCTGTCGCCTTCCTATAACCACTTAATTTCAGAGCAACCCCTACAGCATTTATGCCCAAGGTCGGAATTTGTGGTGCAATTTTGGGGTGTGCGGGGTTTAATTCCCACACCAGGCAGCCACACCAGCCGATATGGTGGCAATACTGCTTGTGTAGAAATGCAGGTAGCCGGGAAACACTTGATTTTTGATGGGGGTACTGGTTTACGCCTACTTGGAAAAAGTTGCCTGCAACTGCAATCGCCGCTAGAAGTTCATTTATTTTTTAGCAACTCCCAATCGAATCGTATCCAAGGATTTCCTTTTTTTGCCCCCGCATTTGTCAGCGAAAATTCCCTCCACGTTTACGGGACAGCCGCCTTAAATGGAGCCTCGATCAAACAATGCCTGTGTGATCAAATGCTCCAGCCGCACTTCCCTTACCCTTTGCAGATCATGCAATCTGACTTGCACTTCCATAATTTGACATCTGGTAAGGTGGTGAAGATAGATGATGTTACGATTACAACGGCAATCATTAATCACCACCAAAAATCAGTTGGCTATCGAGTCACTTGGAAAGAGTACAGTGTTGCCTATGTCACAGATTTGCCGAAAAGTTCTAATGAAGTGGATCGAGGACGCATAGCACAGATCACAAAAGGCGTTGATTTGCTGATTGCTAATGCAACTTACGCTCCTCCAGCAGCACGTAATCATCATGAACCTGACTTTCACTGGGATACTGCTGTGGATTTGGCTAAAACTGCTGAAGTGAAATGGTTAATCATTTCTCATCATCATCCAGATGACAATGATGATTTTCTTGATCAAGTTCAGTTAGAAGTCCAATCTATCTTTCCTAAAGCATTACTAGCCCAAGAAGGTTTAATTTTCCCTGTTGTTTAATTCATTGTTAGTTGTTAATAGTTAATGGTTTCTAATGAATAATAAATAATCGCTTATACATATTAACTACTTCTGAAACCGCCTTCACTCATTGAGTTGGTGGTTGCAGTTTTTTAACTACCGCATTACGATGTAGACCAACCATAGCAAGGATTTCAGCATCTGCAAATAAGTTGGTTCACAAACTCTTATTTCATAGAATTTTTAGCTTCAAATTGTATTTGATAATAGTACACAGTTTATAATAACTTTACTATATTTGACCGTAGTTGCGCAAGTGAAATCACGTTTTCTATGTTATCTTTAAAAAAGTGAGAATTATTTTCGGCTGTGTGACTAGTATTATAGTCGTCTCTCCGAATCTAAATCTCTACACCCCTGATTCTGGAGAGGTTCTATGTCAATTTTTGTCGGCAATCTATCTTATGATGTAGAAGAACAAGACCTCAAAGAGGTCTTTTTAGAATATGGAACTGTTAAGAGAGTTCAAGTAGCGACAGACCGGGAAACTGGTCAAAAGAGAGGTTTTGCCTTTGTAGAAATGGGAACAGAGGATGAAGAAGCAGCGGCGATTGATGCCCTAGATGGCGCTGAATGGATGGGTCGGAACCTCAAAGTTAATAAAGCTAAGCCCAAGACCGAAGGAGGTTCGGGTGGTAATAGACGGGGCGGAAACAATAGAGGCGGAGGAGGAGGAGGATACTCTTCTCGTGGTGGACGCTACTAAGCTTTGAGATAAGTTATGTACTTTGAGAAGGAGCCAGGTTTTTTGGGTTATCAAACTAGCCCCACACTATTATTCGTGGAGAAGGAGACTGGCTATACCCTGCCTGACTCCTTCTCCAATTGTTTTATCCTAAACTAAAGGATTTAACTCTCGGGTCACAAGGGCAGACTCCTTCTCTGCCCTTTTTACTCACACGTTACTATATTATTTGTACCCAAGTACCAATTAAGTCAATTTAGTAGGAGAGAGAATGACCCAAATAGTTGTGGGCGAAAATGAAGGAATTGAGTCAGCCTTACGTCGATTTAAGCGACAAGTTTCCAAGGCGGGAATTTTTCCAGATTTAAAGAAACATCGTCACTTTGAAACACCTCTGCAAAAACTCAAGCGTAAAGCAGTCGCCAGGTCAAAGCAGCGTAAGAGCCGTTTCCGCTAATCAAGACAACTGAAAGCTTGTGTGTTTTGTTCTGATGGCTTCGCACTCGGTGTGTCATGTTGACATTAACCAAGGGAAAGTCATCCTTAGCGCAATGCCATGAGGAAGATGAACCTCTTAGACAGGCTGAAAGACTGTGGAAACTGAATTGACTGCCCCAGAAAGTTCTTGTAGTTTCTGAGCAATCACACCACGAGTTAACAATTCCTCTACCTTGGCTATACCCTCACGCATATCTGAACAAATTCCACAACGCCACAGGTAAAACCCTCCATTCCACAAGGCTGTTTGCATAAGTTCGGAGGGTTTGCCATCGAATACCCCTTGCATATCCGCAATCAATTCTTGAGTGGTACCGAGGGGTACATTCTTGGTTGTAAAGCCATAATCACGAGGGGTTAGGTGTAAGCGTTCTATGGGTATAATCCCTATGTCATCTGGCTTGGGAGTTGTTGCTAAGCCGATGATAGCAGTGCGATCGCGTGGTAAGTCGCAGCTACCCTCCAACCCCTTCACTGTTGTAAACTTCGTCACTCCTCGCAAAGCCAAGGTCGTTTGGAATAAGGTTTCCGTGGGAGGATGAACAAACCCAGTGATTATATGAGCATCCCCCGCATAAGGACACCAAATCAGTTCCATTGTTGCCAAAGGCGGACGTTTGCCTAGTTGGTCACGATACTCCCAGAGACTATTTGTTAAGGGAAAATGCTTAGGAGTATAAACAAGGCAAATTCCAGTTTTTTCAAACACCTGCTGGGTTTTCTCCAGTGATAGTCTAGTCCAATCAACTCCTAAGCCCTGCCAAATATCTACCAGCGGTACTCCGTATTTTGTGGGCAAACAATCTCCTCCATGCATAACCACTGGTTGTCCACTTGCTGCTAGAACCAAAGCCGTTACGGGGCTAATGGGTGCAGTGCGAGTTCTGCCATCATAAGGTATGCCTAAAACTATGACTGTTTTTTCGGAGGCGAGTGGTTGCAGTGAGGGTCCTAGTTCATCATATGCATCCAGCATTCCTGCTAACTCATCCGCTGTAGGACGTTTGATGCGGTGAGCAATTAAAAAAGCCCCGATTTGGGCTGGTGTCGCTTCTCCTAGCAACATCATCTTGGTGGCTGTGGCTGCTTCAGCACGAGTTAAGTTCTGTGCAGTATGCTCCCCACCGCCTACCTTTTTGAGTAAATCCCTAAATACTTTGCTCATATTTTTATTTTTTGTCTTTTGTCAAAAGTTTATTATTTGTAACAAATGAGAAATGACAAATGACTAACAACTAACAACTGCTAACAAGCTGACGGTGCAACAGAGTCAAATAGTGGTGGTACATTGTCCTTAACCAAGTGCCAAAAGTGCTTAATTGGAGGAATTTGAAGTCGGTCTTGAGTCGTGACCATAACCACCTGTCGAGTCAAACTAGAACTGTCGGCTAAAGAACTATGACTGTTGCACGCTAAGGGACGAACTGCAAGGCTGGGGTCAATACGTGCTTCAACTAATGCGGAATACGGCAGCATGGCTATGAGTTCTCCTTGGCGCACGACTCCCCGGAAAGCATCCAGGGTATTGACTTCTAAAGCAGCTTGTAGTGTGGCTTCTAAGCGATCAAATTTATCTTGTACCAGGCGTTGCATCCCATAACCATCCTTAAACACCACTTGCGGATAACGAATCAGCTCTGACCAAGGGATGCGTTCATATTGCGCTAGCGGGTGATTGTTCGCGACTAAAACTTCTATCGGTTCATCATACAGTACTTCTACCACCATTTCTTTACCAGCGGTTAAGAACCGATTATTCATGACTATTGCCAGATCTACGAGTCCATCTTTGAGGACTTTTAAGGCGCGATCGCTACCTAATGAGGTCACGCGCAATTGTATATCTGGATAATTATGACAAAATTTTTGCAAAACTGGTGGCAGATAATAAGCACATAACGAGTGAATTGCTGCTACACAAAGTTCTGGCTGTTTTCCTGCCAAGAGATCAGCTATTTCCTGCGTGGCGCTGTGCCACTCTTGGCAAATTTTACGGGCGCGAGGTAGCAAGCGTTCACCTGCCAATGTCAACTTTGCCTGACTTGTTCTGTGGAACAGTTCCAACCCCAAATCTTCTTCCATTGCCTGAATTTGGCGACTGATAGTCGATTGGGTTACACCACATTTTCTTGCTGCCCCTGAAAGCTGCCAGTTTCTGCGATCGCCAGAAAGGCTTGCAACTGCTCTAATCGCATGTTGATGTAGCCTGAATTACACTTATGCTTTCATTAAGTTAACTTAGTTTCTGGCGTAAATTAGTACTGTTTGTTACCGCTCAATGTTTGCCAAGAATTTTTTTTACTCACTTGATTGGCTTTCAGGATCTAGTTTCTTGATTGCAGCGCTGGCGTGTAGTCTGACTTGAACATCCTTATCTGTTAACATCTCGGTTAATGCACTTATTGCCTGCATTTTCCCTAACTGCCCTAAAGATAAGGCGATCGCACTTTTGATGCTGGCAATTTCAACTCCTGGATGGTTGTCTTGCAAGATTTCCAGCAAAATTTCTGCGGCTTTGTCGGTTAAAGAACCACTGACTCGCCCCAAAACGGTAACAATTTCCTGCCAGACAACGGGTGTTTGCAGTTGAGCAAGTGCTGTTTGCAAATATTCTAAGCCGGATAGTGTCCCCACCCAGCTTAAAGCGCGGATGGTTTCTAGTTGCAGCCTTCTCGGTGTATTTGGCGATATTAAAACCTGAAATAATGCCTGTGCCGCAGCGTCACAACCCATTCTAGAAAGGGCGACTGCTGCGGCACAACAAACGTCTTGGTCAATGTCATAAAGCCTCGGTTGCAGTTTTGCCACCAAATCGAATGTTTCGCGTAACTCAGGGCGAAAACCTAAACCAAGCACTGCTTCCCGCCTCACTGGGGCGGCGACATCGTTCAAAGCATTCAGAAGCACTGTTTGCACGCGATCATCGTGAAAGCTGCTGAGTGCTTCAATCGCCACAACACGCACAGCAACTTGTGGATCTTGCACGACGCTCAACAAAGGTGTGATAGTTTCTTTTTGTCGGATGAAGGAAAGCATTTGAGTTGCTAACAACCGTGTTTGTTCCTGTGCTAAAAGTTCTGCCAACGGGGCGATCGCAACAGCGCCCATTTGCCCTAAAGCAGTGGCTGCTATTTCCTTGAGTTCCTGACTTTCATTGGTTTTCAGTAATTTCACCAAAGGTGCTATTGCATCTGGATTTTTCAAATCCCCCAAAATTCTTGCTGCATAAGCGCGCAACTCTTCATCTGCGTCTTCATCTTTCAAAATATCTATCAATGGGGGGATGGCAATACTTCCTAAGGAAATTATTACCTTAGCAATCTCCCAGCGTTGCTGAAAATCGCCTGTTTCTAAAACCGATAGTGCTAATTCCAGCAGATGTTCTTGATTTTTAAGTACCTCTGGATGTTCTAAATGCTTTGCCAGAGTCAAATTTTGCAAGCATTGAATCAGCGATGACCAGTTAGACGCATTGTATGCTGCTTGCGCCTGCACCAAAAGCTGGTTGATGTTATCCACAATCTGCAAAATTCCAAATAACCATACCAAATTGATTTTACTCGGCACGTAAAGGGGACTGGGGGCTGGGGATTGGGGATTAGGAAGACTATTGCCCAGTCCCCAGTCCCTAATCCCCAATCCCAGAGCGGCATTCCTCCCCCACCAACGAGTACGTATGCTGGGCAGGACAGTGACCTCACCAGTTGAGTTCGTAGATATTATGCAAAAAATGCATCATTTCGATACATTTTAAGCAATATATATAATTTTTCGTAACGAAGTATACGATTTGAATAGCTTTGTAACAGTAATGTATGTGTATCGGAGCAATTACACAATCTGCATGCAAACCGTGCACAGACAGATTGTTTTTAGCAAGTATATAAACACCAAAAAATAAACTTTTTTCCACTATAAACCTCATAAACCTATAAAAGCGGGATGTTATGAGGTGAACTAGCGCCGTGCAGGGGTTCCCCCCGTTGAGGCGACTAGTGAACCGGAAGGGTGACAAGTTCACGTTGAGCAACGACCACCAGAAGTTTTCTGGAACTAGCAATTTGCAATTGAGTTTTACTCATGACAGAAGCAGCAACTACCACCAGTACCACACCCAGCTTAAACAAGTTTGAGAAATTCAAGGCAGAAAAAGATGGACTTGCCGTTAAGGCAGAAATAGAAAAATTTGCCTCTCTTGGCTGGGAGGCGATGGATGAAACTGACCGGGATCATCGGCTGAAGTGGATGGGTGTGTTTTTCGCCCAGTCACTCCCGGCAAGTTTATGATGCGGCTGCGGATGCCTAATGGTATTCTCAGTTGCGAGCAAATGCGTGTACTCGCTGAAGTGATTCAGCGTTACGGTGATGACGCCTGCGCTGACATTACAACCAGACAGAATATCCAACTACGGGGTATCCGAATTGAGGATTTACCAAATATCTTTGATAAATTTCGTGCAGTTGGCTTAACCAGCGTGCAGTCAGGGATGGATAACGTCCGCAATATTACAGGTGATCCACTTGCTGGGTTGGATGCGGATGAATTGTTCGACACGCGAGAGTTGGTGCAACAAATTCAAGACATGATCACCAACCAAGGTGAAGGCAACCCTGAGTTTAGCAATTTGCCACGGAAGTTTAACATTGCCATTACTGGTGGACGGGATAATTCCGTTCACGCCGAAATTAACGATTTGGCTTTCGTTCCCGCCTTCTTGGAGGGACAAGGGGAAGAATCTGAACCTCGGTTTGGCTTCAATGTCCTCGTCGGTGGCTTTTTCTCAGCCAAGCGTTGTGACGCGGCTATTCCCCTGAATGCTTGGGTTCCTCCAGAGGATGTCGTCGCTTTGTGCAGAGCTGTTTTGGAAGTTTTTCGCGATCGCGGCTTACGCGCAAATCGGCAAAAATCACGCTTGATGTGGTTAATTGACGAATGGGGTCTTGAAAAGTTCCGCGCTGAAGTCGAAAAGCAGTTTGGTAAGTCATTGATCAGCGCAGCAGCGCATGATGAAATTGACTGGGAAAAACGCGACCACATTGGGGTATACAAACAAAAGCAACCAGGATTGAACTACGTAGGACTGCACGTTCCTGTGGGGCGGTTGTATGCCGAGGATATGTTTGAAATAGCCCGCCTGGCGGAAGTTTACGGCAGCGGTGAAATCCGGATGACGGTTGAACAAAACTTTGTGATCCCCAACATTCCTGATTCGCGTTTGGAAGTATTTTTAACCGAATCTTTACTGAATAGGTTTCTAATTAACCCCAAACCACTGACGCGATCGCTCGTTTCTTGCACGGGCGCACAATTTTGTAACTTTGCCCTGATTGAAACCAAAAACCGCGCTTTGGCAATGATTAAAGCATTGGAAATGGAGTTAGAACTGACTCGTCCTGTGCGAATTCATTGGACTGGTTGCCCGAACTCCTGCGGACAGCCACAAGTTGCAGATATCGGCTTGATGGGCACCAAAGCACGCAAAAATGGTAAAGCCGTGGATGGGGTTGACATTTACATGGGCGGCAAAGTTGGCAAGGAGGCACAACTGGGAAGTTGTGTTACCAAAGGCGTTCCCTGCGAGGACTTGCAGCCAGTGTTGCGCGAACTGCTGATTGAACACTTTGGCGCACGCTTGCCAGAACCAGCCACAGTCTAAGCAATTCAAAATTCAAAATTCAGAATGGTGAAGCTGAATCCTTACAAGCATCCTACTAGCTGCTAGCTTTATGGATCACAGCTTAGTGCCATTCGTTTAGGGCAATTGCAACCATTGCCCCTAGATTTCTCTATGCAATTTTTTTGTTCTCTACTTGGGAAAGCTCAATGCTCAAAGGGTTATTGTCATTTAACGGTCGCTATCGCATCCTGCATCTCTCTTGGTTAGCCTTCTTTCTCACGTTTGTTTGTTGGTTTAACTTTGCGCCCTTCGCTACAACCATTGGCAAGCAGCTCCATCTAGCGCCAGAACAAATTAAAACTTTGGGCATCTGCAACCTTGCCCTGACAATTCCAGCACGGATTATCATTGGTATGCTTTTGGATCGTTTTGGTCCGAGGATTACCTACTCAATGCTGCTGATGTTTGCAGCTGTTCCGTGTTTTGCTACAGCGCTGTCACAGAATTTTGACCATCTCGTCATCAGTCGCCTGCTAATGGGAATTGTTGGTGCTGGGTTTGTGGTGGGTATTCGGCTCGTGTCGGAATGGTTCCCCCCAAAGGAGATTGGAATTGCCCAAGGTATTTATGGTGGTTGGGGTAACTTTGGTGCTTTTGGGGCAGAGTTTACCCTACCTCTGATTGCAGTTGCTGCTAGCTTTATGACTGGTGGCGCTTCCAACTGGCGGTTTGCGATCGCCCTCACCGGGATCATCTCTGCTATCTACGGCGTGATTTATTTCAATAGCGTCCAAGATACGCCTCCCGGCAAAGCTTACAAAAGACCCAAGAAAAATGGTGCCTTGGAAGTGACTAGCGTCAAAAGCTTCTGGGCAATGATTATCTCGAATTTTGGTTTGATTTTTGCCTTGGGTTTATTAGCTTGGCGTTTAGCACAAAAGAACATTCACTTTTTAAATCAGAGTCAAATGTATCTGGTTTGGGTACTGTTGGCAGGATTATTTGCTTACCAAACATATAAAGCTTGGCAGGTTAACAAAGAACTTCTTATTGGCAAGAAAACTTACGCTCCCTCTGAACGTTATCAGTTTGGCCAAGTCGCTTTACTCGAATTCACTTACATAACTAACTTTGGTTCTGAACTTGCTGTCGTTTCCATGTTGCCTGCGTTTTTTGAAAAAACTTTTGGTTTAGAACACGTGGTAGCTGGTATGATTGCTGCCACTTATCCCTTCTTGAATTTAATTTCTCGTCCCAGCGGTGGTTTAATTTCTGATAAATTTAGCTCTCGCAAATGGACAATGACAATTATCAGTGCTGGCATTGGTGTGAGCTATTTGACGGCACATTATATTAACGGCAGTTGGGCGCTTCCAGTGGCAATTGTAGTTACTATGGTTGCCGCTTACTTTGCTCAAGCTGGCTGTGGTGCTACTTACGGTATTGTACCTTTGATTAAAAAGGAAGCTACTGGACAAATTGCCGGGAATGTGGGAGCTTACGGTAACTTTGGAGGCGTTGTTTATCTGACAATTTTCAGCTTAACCGATGCACCAACACTGTTTACCACAATGGGTGTAGCTGCTCTGATCTGCGCTTTTATGTGTGCCTTCTTCCTCAAAGAACCAAAGGGTTCCTTTGCTGCTGCTTATGAAGGTGAATCACCAGAAGTTGCACCTCAAAATACTGGCATCTTAGCTGAGAAATAAGACAGAACAATTGATGCCTTAACCTGCATTTTTTGAAAATCTTCTTTACATAACCCTACTTGCAGAGACTTTTAAACCGCAGATAAAAGCAGATCAACGTAGATAAATTGTCTGTATCCATCTGTGGTTTAATTTTCTCAAGAATAGCTTTTTTAAGAAAATTCATGATTTGCATAAATTGCATCATAATAATCTATTTAATAAGTCAAGAAAAAGAACAAAAAGTATCTGCAGTAACATTTTTATTTTCTCAAGTCATATTTAATTAAGTAGAAATACTTTTGCAATCGGTTACTGAAAATAAGTAAAGCTTGCTCACTAAAATTTAAATTTTTCTCAATCAAGATTCGACAATTGTGTCATTGCTGTCAACTGAATAAAAAAGGTTTGAAAACATAGCAATTTGATGAAATTGCTCTTCTACAAACTAAACCTTTCAACAATTTATAAACATACATGGTGCTATTACCATGACAGAATTTACCAAAACCCTCTGTCCATACTGTGGTGTTGGGTGTGGGCTGGAAGTTTCTCCACCAGCACAACATGGCAAAGCAACTCATCGAGATAGTCAAGGAAATCCAATTTGGCGGGTGCGGGGCGACAAAACGCACCCTTCCAGTCAAGGTATGGTGTGCGTTAAAGGCGCTACGATCGCAGAGTCTTTAGACAAAAACAGACTGCATTACCCAATGGTACGAGACTCTTTAGATCAGGAGTTTCGAGGCGTCAGTTGGGATGAAGCTTTTGATCTGATCACCAAGCGCATTCAAACCGTGCGCTTCACCCAGGGACCAGAAGCCATATGCATGTATGGTTCCGGTCAGTTTCAAACTGAGGACTACTACATAGCTCAGAAACTCCTCAAAGGGTGTTTGGGAACCAATAATTTTGATGCGAACTCGCGCTTATGCATGTCTAGTGCTGTGGCTGGGTACATTCAAAGCTTTGGTTCGGATGGTCCTCCATGCTGTTATGAAGACTTGGAGTTAACCGACTGTGCGTTTTTGATTGGTACCAACACAGCGGAATGTCACCCGATTGTTTTCAACAGGCTCGAAAAATACCACAAAAAGAACCGCAAAGTCAAAATGATTGTGGTTGATCCCCGGCGCACACCCACCGCAGAAGCCGCTGATTTACATTTAGCGATTCGTCCTGGTACAGATATCGACTTGTTGAACGGTATCGCTCACTTGTTGATGCGCTGGGGCTACATTGAGGCTGGGTTTATTGACGACTGCACCAGCAACTTTCCCGCCTACGCTGAAGTGATTCGCCACTATTCTCCAGAAGTGGTAGCTCATCAATGTGGGATCAGCATTGAAGATTTAGAAACAGCAGCCAAATACTGGGGTCAATCTGCACGGGTGCTGTCTCTGTGGTCAATGGGTGTAAATCAATCTTCAGAAGGCACCGCTAAGGTCAGAACTATCATTAACCTCCACCTGATGACCGGACAGATTGGCAAACCGGGAGCAGGACCTTTCTCGCTTACAGGTCAGCCAAACGCAATGGGAGGACGGGAAGCCGGAGGTTTGGCGCACTTGTTACCTGGTTACCGGGTGGTGAAAAATCCCCAGCACCGTGCAGAAGTTGAGGCTTTTTGGGGGCTGAAGTCAGGGCAAATTTCACCCAATCCTGGTCTGACGGCTTGGGATATGATTACTGGGTTAGAAAATGGCACTGTAGGGTTATTGTGGGTCGCTGCAACGAATCCTGCTGTGAGTATGCCGGATTTGGAGCGGACTAAGAAGGCTTTGTTGCGATCGCCCTTTACCATTTACCAAGACGCCTACTACCCCACAGAAACCGCTGCTTACGCTCACGTTTTGCTACCAGCTGCCCAATGGAGTGAGAAAACTGGCGTGATGACAAATTCCGAACGGATGGTCACGCTGTGTCCAGCATTCCGCAACCCACCAGGAGAAGCGAAAGCAGATTGGGAAATTTTCGCAGAAGTTGGTCGTAGACTAGGTTTTGTAGACAAGTTTGCTTTTGCCAACTCTGCTGAAGTTTACGCTGAATTTGTGAAACTAACTGGCGATCGCCCTTGCAATATGACTGGGATCAGTCACGAGCAACTGGTGGCGCAAGGTCCCACGCAATGGCCCCACCCGAAAGAGGACACGGGGACACGGGGACACGGAGACGCGGAGAATGTTTTAGAAAAACTTTCCGCCTCTACGAAAGCCGCGTCTCCCTTGCGAGGAAAGCGCCTGTACACCAACCTCCGTTTCCACACCCCAGATGGACGCGCTCGTTTTGGGGCATATCACTCGCGGGGATTGGCAGAACCACCAGACCCGAATTATCCTTTTGTCTTGACAACTGGGCGACTTTATGGTCATTGGCACACCCAAACACGCACTGGTCGAATTGAAAAAATTCGCTCTTTGCATCCCGAACCGTTTATTGAGATTCATCCCCGTGATGCTGCACATTTAGGAATTACAGAAAATCAGTTGGTGGAAGTGCGATCGCGTCGGGGAAAAGCCAGGTTCCCGGCGAAAGTCACAAGAGCGATCGCTCCTGGTACAGTGTTTGTCCCTATGCATTGGGGTGCGCTGTGGGCTGACAATGCCGAAGCCAACGCCCTGACTCATCCAGAATCTTGCCCTGATTCTGGGCAACCAGAGTTAAAAGCCTGTGCCGTACAGCTCATGCCAGTTACCCTTGAGTTAACTGTTAATAATTACCAACTTTTACATTCTGAATGTTGATCTGCTAACCCTCGAAACAGGATAAAGTGTGAAGTGAAAAGTGTGTATCCCAGTTTTTTCTACTTCATACTTTATACTGACTTCAAAATAAGGCGCGGCACATGAGGAAACTAGTCAAGCAAGTTAAAGAAAGCCTCAAAGATGAAAAGTTCATGCACCTTATTGAAAACATAGAGGTGATCGTTTCCAAAGTTTTATCTTTGTTGATGGTACTGGTAATTTTTGCAACAATCGCGGATTTAGCCGTTTTTCTGATTAAAGAATTATTTGACACACCTTACGGTAAGTTTAATACAACATTATATAAAATTTTTGGTTTATTTTTGAATATTTTAATTGCTTTAGAAATTTTAGAAAATATCACTGGTTATCTCAAAAAACACGTTTTGCAAGTTGAATTAGTTATTGTTACATCCCTCATTGCTGTTGCTAGAAAAATTATCATTCTTGATTTAGGAAAAGTATCAGGCATTGATATAATAGGCCTAGGTGTTGCCATCCTTGCCTTATCAATCAGTTATTTAATAATTCGCATTAGCAATAAACAAAATTCTTAAATCTCAACAAAAAATATGGCAGAATTCTTTGAATTTGAAGCAGATTTTGTTGATTCCCTGCGTTGTATTCCCATGCAGGTACGCTGTAAACTTGATACTTGTGGCATCAAGCTAAAGTTATCTGATTGGAGCCATTTGACAAAAGCTGATCGTGAAGCTTTGGTTGAATTACCTTGCTCTACAAAAACCGAAATTCAAGCTTACAGGGAATATCTCCAAAACCTGATTCTACAACGTACAGGTACATCGCCAGCCGAATTGCCAATTGAACCGCATCCCGCGTGGTTGGATACTAACATACCAATAAACCTTCAAGAAAAAGCCAAAGATTTTGGTGTTACCGTTTCATCTCAACAGTGGGCAGAATTAACTCCCCTACAACGTTTTGCCCTGATTAAACTCAGCCGTCCTAGTCATGAAAATCAAAACTTTCCTAAAGCACTCCACGAATTTCATTTGCTTTAAGCTGGGTAGATATACAATTAAGTACGTGGGCTGAATGAAATATAAAACCACTGTAGGATGCGTTTTTGCTTTGAGTACAGCATCAAATTAGCGGGGTTGGTGCCCTGCGGCTTCGGGTGAGTTAGGCGAAGCTATCTTCAATTTGTTTTTGCTTACCTACTTATCACAGTATTGACAAATAACTAATGACGAATCATTAAAGACAGAGGATATCAAAGGAATGGCAGCTAAAAAAATTTTGATGCTTGTTGGGGACTATGTAGAAGACTACGAAGTGATGGTTCCCTTCCAAGCTTTGCAAATGGTAGGGCATACCGTTCATGCAGTTTGTCCGGACAAAAAAGCTGGAGAAAAAGTTAGGACTGCTGTCCACGATTTTGAAGGTGACCAAACTTACAGTGAAAAACCCGGTCACAACTTCACTCTTAATGCCTCTTTTGCCGAGGTACAAGCGGAAACGTATGATGCCTTGATCATTCCTGGAGGACGAGCGCCCGAATATATTCGCCTCAATAAGCAGGTGCTAGAAATTACCCGCCACTTTGCCCAAGCAAACAAGCCTATTGCTGCTATTTGCCACGGCTTGCAGTTGTTAGCTGCTGCTGATGTTCTGCAAGGCAAAAACTGTACTGCTTACCCTGCTTGCGGTCCGGATGTGTGGCGTGCTGGTGGTACTTATGTGGATGTTCCAGCAAATGAGGTTGTCGTTGATGGTAATTTAGTAACAGCACCAGCTTGGCCTGCTCATCCCCGTTGGTTGGCAGAATTCCTCAAGGTACTTGGTACTAAAATTGAGCATCTAGAACTGGCTGCTGTTTAGAACGCGCGTAGCATTTCAAGTGCTTGACTCGCTCTTGTGTTGACAGTTAACGGTCAACCGTCAACTGTCAACGATCATGCTGAGCAAAATTATGGAAAACTCTATGTTTATTTTGATTTTTTTAATTTCTCATTGATATGCAGTGACTGAAGCTATAGTGGATTTAGCAATTTTGCTGTTGTGGCTTGGGTTAAGTCCTACTGCCAATTCCTACAATAAATAGTTTAGAAACACCCTGTAACTCGATGACAGGCAAAAACGCAAGACAGAATGCAATCCTGCGGCAAGTGTCTGGTATGGGAGCGTCTTTTGGATCGGAAACTCGCTACTCGCTGCTTTCGAGTCAAGAGGTAGTCATTGGACGTGATCCCAGTTCCCAAGTTGTATTAGATGCCATGTTGTACCGCATGGTATCTCGTCGTCATGCGGCAGTTCGTCCTCTTGCTTCATCCCCAGATGCACAACCTAGCTGGATAATCTGTGATCTGAATAGTGCCAATGGCACGTACCTGAACGGACAACGGTTGCAGGGTTGTCAGCAATTGATCAGCGGAGATCGCATTACTCTGGGTCATGATGGTCCAGAATTCGTTTTTGAGTGTGAACTCAAAGAACAACAAGCCACTGCGATCGCCCCAGCAGCAGCGACACCGCTTCCTCCAGCAAATAGTTACCCAACAGCGACCTCAACGTTTTACCAACCTCCTCCAAACCCTCCAAAGCCACCAGACTCCATCAGCTTCACCCAGCTGTTTCCGATTATTTCTACTGGCAAAGATTTAACTCGTAAAGCTTACCTGATACCAGGAATTCTTACAGTTGTCTTCGTGGTATTGATGTTTGCCACGGTAGGTCAACCAACCACAAATCAAGTCATAGTCGCCATTTATATAGCTTCCGCTGCTTACTACTTTATTTACCAGTTGTGTGGTAAGCCAAAGCCTTGGTGGGTGCTGCTTGCTTCGGCGTTAACGACGGCAGTGGTTTTGCTCACTCCCGTGTTAGATTTGTTTATCTTTGTGTTTCGCGGTATCTTGCCTGGTAACTTGCCCTCAGAACAAGAGTCCATCACTTTCACAGAGTTGCTGGTGCGGATGCTTTTCGGCGCTGGCTTGATGGAGGAATTACTCAAGGCAATACCTGTATTGGCGGCGTTTCTCATTGCTAGACGACTACCATCGCCGTGGCGGGAACGTATCGGTGTTGCTGAACCTCTTGATGGTATTCTCCTGGGAACGGCTTCTGCTGTGGGTTTTACCTTGTTGGAAACTCTGGGACAATATGTACCTAATATTACTCAAGCTGTTTCAGCCCATTCGGGGACGGGGCTGGTGATCTAGCAGGTTTGCAGCTGGTAATTGCTCGAACTTTAGGCTCTGTCGCCGGACATATGGCTTATAGTGGTTATTTTGGGTATTTTATTGGGTTAGCTGTACTCAAGCCCAGCAAATGTTTACAAATTCTGCCAGTTGGTTATTTGACAGCCTCTGGGCTGCACGCTTTGTGGAATGTAACAGGAGTTATCAACGGTTTGCTGTTGGTGGTAGTTGGAGTATTGTCTTACGCCTTTTTGATGGCAGCTATTCTCAAAGCTAGGGCGCTTTCACCAACGCGATCGCAAAATTTCGCTACCCGTTTCCTTGGACCTAAATAAAGCAGTGCGAGGAGATAAGAAAAATGAGGGAGAGAAGAGGGCAGATGATTTTTATCCCTTTGGATAGATGATGGTCGTTTTGGGGCTAGTTAAGGTTAGATGACATTGGACATTTCTGTCTGAATAGAGATGAAAATTTCTGGATTTTGAGGTGCACTACAAAATTGCCGCTTGACATCACAACTTGTGGCTTCAATGAAATCAACGCAGAAAAGAGAAAGTTGAAATTAGGCTTCATCTGCAGACTTGTTTAGCTGATTGAGGGCTTGATAAGCAACTGCTAAAGTGACTTTTGCCTTTTCAACTTCTGATAGATTTGTCCACTCACGATTTTCTACGTTTTCTACCACGGAATTTACGTTTTGCTGTTCGCCGCTTCTCATAGCGTAGGCAAAAGGACGCGCCATAACCAAAAGGTCATCTGTTTCCCAACTAGGTAAGACAGATTCAACGCACTCAACCAGTTTTTCACCCATCGATTGCCCTGAATTAAAAATTTCAGCAGCTTTTTGGGCAATAACCGTTATCCAATCTTGAGGTACACTGGCGGCAAAACCAGCTTGTAAATTTTTTTGAAGATTCGCCACTAAAGAAGATTTTGTACTACACTTGTAGTTCTTGGAATTAAAATTATTAGACCAAAGCGTGTCTAAGCGGTTATAAAAATTTTGTGAGCGTGTTGTCAGTTCCTCATCGAGGACATCCTCTAACTGAAACTGCTGTTCTAGTTGTGTAAAATAGCTTTCTGATTCTTCGTCTGCTGGATTCCAGGGATATGTAGCATCTTCTGGCTCCAAGAGTGCTTCTAAAAGTTCTAAATCGACTTGAGGTGGTACGGAATGAAAAGTATTTGAACCGTTAATTTTGTTAGCCATGTGTCGCTCCTGTTGAATTATTTATCGGTATTGACAGCTACAAGTGCCAGAATCTCATTTCCGCAAAAAGAATGCAATTTCACAGAAAAGTGTTGGTTGACTTGGCTATGTTCAACTGGTTTGAAAATCCATGTTTCCAATCCTTAAGCTCAAACAGTATCAATGATGAACTCCCAAGGTTGACTTTTCGTACTACCAAACTTTAACTGCATACCAGATTGTAAAGGGACTTCCTGACGATGGATTTGTTGCCAAGCATTCGCGAGTAAAACCCAGGTGGTACCGTAGGTGGACAAATCTTGCAGGTAATAGGTTCGCAGTGGGGTAGATCCTGTCAGAGTATTGCGAGATAAGATTTCGGCATGGCGTTTGGAAACAGAAGGTTCTGGAATCACAATATCATTGTCTGTCGTGCGACCGATGCGGGTGACTCCTGGTCGTAGTGACCAAGTTCTACCTCCTGGTGAGAGCGATCGCAAACAAGCATTAGGAAACATTGAAGCTATGCCAGGAATTGAAGTTTCTGGTAGTTCTGTAATTCCCTCATCAAAACTCTTTATAAGTTCACCATTATAGTCTGGATGCAGGTAGAGAATTGGCAATGTCCAAGCGGGTTGATTGAACCTGTAAGTTGTCAATAGCTTTTGTCTTGCTTCCGCCACCGCTTCATCAATTGGTTTGCGCGATCGCAAAGCAGCAGCAAAAGCTTGAATAAAAGTGTGGCTTTCTGATGGTGCTATTTCATCACGCATTGCCAAAACCGCAGGTACACCTTGACGGATCAGCACTTCTGCCAAGCTGCTGTGGGGCATAGCTTGGTGTGCAATAGCAGCTGGTTGTGCTCCCCAACAAGAATTGAAAACCGCCAGTTTCACACCAGTATGAGTCAACACTTGGGCTAATTCCATTCCGTTGAGGGTCATACCTGGTGCCAAAAACAGTAACCCTCCGTCTGGTCCTTTCTGACCGTGACCAGCGTAAAATAAGATGTTGTATGCTTTTGTTTCTAGCTGTTGAATCAACTCCTGTGGAGTGGGTTGCAGGAGTGTTGTCACCATGCAGGGTGCATAACCATTGTAACTGCTTGCTACAAGCGAGCCATTGGAAAGGGTTTCTTTTAGGATAGCTGCTTCTTCTTCTAGTTGTAGCTGCTGTTCATCTTCACCCAAAACCAGCAGTATGTTTAACGCTTGCTCTGAGCGTAGATAAGGTAGGGGTTCGACTTCGCTCGTCGTACGACTAAAGAGTATGTGTTGCGACAGAGAAACGGCAGATTGACCTGGTTCGCGCTGCATAATTTCCCAAGGCAAAGCAATCAGATCCGGATCACGAATTTCTAGCAGCACGCGCAAACGCGTATGTTGACCCATAGCAATCCCGCGACTGCGTTCAAAGCTATTAAGAATTTGTCCGTCAAAGACCCAATTCCACAGGCTGATGCCCAAGTATTGCATCAGACGGCTGCTGTAACTGGTCGTTTGACCAGAAGTTGGGACAACAAAATCCAGAGGCAGAGGATTTGCCACTTTGGGCGTTGCTTTTGGGGAAATCTCCAAACGACTGTGTGCGGCAAACATTTGCTGCCACTCAAGCCAAGCTTGAGACAGATGTGGAAGCCACACGCAATCACGCAAAACATAGCCACTGGGATAGGGAGCGTTCACCACCCAAATGGCGAAACTGTCAGTGCCGGTGTTGACGAGACGCGCGATCGCCAGGTTAAGGGATGGCATGGATTCGTTAATCTAAAAGGTAAAATCAAATATCAAATAACAATTTTAAAAGGCAAAAATTTTTGCCTTTAAAGTTTTTTATTTAAAGTTCTCACCTGTAATATTTCAGTCTTCTACCAGTTTATCGACTTTTTGACGCTATGCTGCTCTTCGACTAGCAGGTGTCACCTATTTTAATACCTTACTGTTTGGGCACGGCTGGCTTAGGCTCAGTTGCTAACTCTTCAACAGTCGGGAGAGAAGCATCTTGCGGCTGACATAGGCTTACCACTTCTGGTTTAGGGTTGGGGAGATTCAACGATTTGAGTTTGGAGAATAAAATTCTGACTTCGTCCCCTGGGGTGAGCAAAGGTTTTTTGGCAACAGAAGTTGATTGTGAGTTTGATGGGCTTGCTTTGGCAACAATTGAGCAGACTCGCAAATAGACCCAGGTGTCTTTGTCTGTGTTTTGCGTCTTGAGAATTTGCAAAACACTACCGTTTGGGGCAATAGCTTGAGTTGGGGAGCCGGTCGTCCGAATGAATTCTATTTCGCTGTTAGTCTGAATCACCCCTTTGGCATTCACACTGGAATTGCCCGAACTGCCTTGAGGACCACTTGTCACCGCTGATGGTAATGGTGCGGCATCCGTAGGATTTGCGAACGGTGAAGATTGAGGTATTTTCAGCATAGCGAGCAATTCCTGTCGCCACAAGTATCCAACTATACCACCTGCTACAAACAGTAGCAGAATAACGAGCAACTGTAGCGGTACTTTTATACCTTTAACGGGCTTGCTTGTTGAAACAACGCGAGTTTTCTGGTTTTGGCTGTACTCTGGCGTGAGTGCCGTTCTTGGCTGGCTTTGCGCGGCTGTGGCTGCTGGTATTGTGGAGAGGTCAGCAAGCACGGTTTTCAGGCTTGACTTTGGTTCTGAGTATTGAACTTGGCAGTGTACAACAGCGATAGTGACGTTATCATGTCCATTTTGATTATTCGCTATTTCCAATAATTTATCTGTTACATTTAGTACATTACCTTTTTCAGTAATAATGGGTAAAATTTCTGTTTCCCAATATTGCTCCACCCGGTCAAAGTCACTCAAACCGTCGGAACACAGCAGGAAAATACAGTCTTCGTCGAGAATAAACCGTTGTGACGTCGGATGCAATGAATTACTAGCACTCATGCCCAACGCCTGCACTAAGGAACCGGATGCTCCCTGTTGGACGGCATCCCGGTATGTGGCATACCCTAAGCGTACCTCACGCGAGGCAACATCATCATCTAGGGTGACTTGATAGCAGCCGTGGCGTGTAATCCAGTAAGCACGACTATCACCAACATGGGCAATGTACATTTCGTGGGCAATGGGCAATGCCATCACTAGGGTTGTGCCCATGCGTTGACGCCCCTGTCGATGTTCGTTGTCGTTGCGCTGGCTGATTTTGTCGTTAGCTGCTGCTGCTGCGCTTTCTAAGTCCGCAAGTAGAGTTGCGGGGTCTGTGTGGTCAGAGAACGCTTTTGTCAGATCCTGCAGCTGTTGTTGGATGGTTTCAATGGCTAAATTGGATGCAACATTGCCTCCCTCGTGTCCGCCAATGCCGTCACATACAATAGCCAGGGCTGTCGGTTGAGGAGGTTTGCTGATCACGCTGCCACTAGGCGGATAACAAGCATCTTCGTTACGTTGGCGACTCGGTCCGGTATCGCTCTTGGTGGCAATTTTGATGACTGGTGTTTGGTGTTGACCTAATTGTGCCAACCCTCTATCTAGAACGGCAACCAGTTGCTCACCTGAGTGTATGTCTCCGGCAATCAGAGAACGGCAAATTTCACTCAAAAATTCGGCGATCGCTCCTTTGGCATTTCCCTGTAACTGCTGCCAAAATTCCCCAAGTTCAGGTAAACCAGGGGAAGTTTGATTGTCATGCCGCAATTCCAGTAAACGTACTAACGGTCCTTCTACTCTGACTAACTCTGGGTTGAGTAAGCTAGAGCTTACACCTTCACTGGAGAGAGGTTGCCACAGATGAGCTATTTGCCACAGCCAATTGAGTTGGCGCATTGATGTTGCAGAACTCCAAGCAGTGGTTAACTCGCTCGCCAGCTGCACTTCCAACGAAGCTGTACTTAAGAGCGCTGTATTCTCTAGCACAGAAAGCGGAGGTTTTTCTAAAAGTAATATTTCTTTGCCAGAACTGCTATCTGTCAGCCCCAGCACTCCATACACCTGTGGTACGTGCAAGCGGTAGGCAAATAGCCGCAAGTAAGGTCTGAGTGCCTGTAAATGTTCTACATTTGGTGCTTGAGGTAAGAACGCAGGCTTGGTATCTAAAAGAAGCCCTTTGCTGATAACTAGATAGCGATCGGCTAATAATTCTCCAGCGTTAGCCACGCTCTGCCCGTCTGCCACAGCCCAAAGGAAACGTTTGGGTAGGGGTGTGGAACATCGCAGGCAAAACTTGTGTGTCAGGGGATTTGGAGCTTGACAGAGTTCATTTGGGCAGTAGAGCGTTGGCGCATCATTTTCCATAGTCTTCGCACCGATCAGCAGATTGGCTTTGTTTTCAACAGCATTGGCAGCGGCACTGTTGACCGCTCATATCTGATATATCCAATTTTGGATCACGATTTTAACTTGCGGACGAAACTTAAGATGCTAAGAGTTTTGAAAAATTTGCTCAATGATCAACAAGGGAGCTTTTCCAGTTGGTACGCAACGCGACCCACTGAATCTACTCACACATACTTCCCGCTTGAGCAGGCATCAAGCCGCTTCCACTGTCCTTTTATCAATATGGCACGCACTAAACCACAAAGATGAGAAGGCATTGTTAAGTAACGCATACAGTCCTCTGGTTATTGCAGCTGTGTCTTAAGAGAACAGATATTCAAACAAGAGCGCACTTCACCAAAAATTCACACCTCTACCTAAAATCTCAGATAACTTTGTGAAAGCTTCATCACCTCCCTTGTTCAACGCTTGCCTGAGAAAGAAACTATGTTTTCAATCACAAGTTTTTTTCTTTGCTTTTATTTTTTTTGTCATGTATCTCCAGATAGGGCGCTCAGTGTGAACTCACTTTACCCTACACTTTACACTTTTGGAAAAACAAGTTATTCCATCAGAAAGAGGAGATAAGTTTACTTTTTCTCTAGTTTATATGTATGTGGGAATCAATTAAGCTTTTAGTTAAGACCCAAGGCAACTTATAGCTGGCGCTTGCTCGTTGCTATGAAGTCTTAACGATAAACCTTATTTTAGCTTATTGATAACATCCCCACTTTAAACAGCATTTAGCACACTTAATTATTGGTGAGACAATAATGGAAGATAACAAACAAAAAGATACTCATCGTGCTGTTAACCCTGGTGATGTGATATCTGAAGAACCACAAGCAGTTGAAGAGAAGGCACAACAACTTGCCGTTGATTCTCCAGATATCACGGGAGATCATATTGAAGTTCCGACTTATTTTGTCGTTGACGAACCTGATGGCGAACAAAAGGCTCTACATCATGTCAAAGATGCAGAAGAAATTTCTGATGTGATTCGACAAGCACGGGTTGACGAAGAAGGAAATAGGGTTTGGTGGTAGATATTTAGCGGTCAGTAGTCAGCAATTAGCTTTTAGAATTAGCTTTCAGGTAGATTACTGCTGACCGTTTTCTCTTGAGTCAATACATGAGGTTTCTCTCGTTGAATGGTTATAAATTCTCCATGAGAAAATACTCCAAGAGTACTACTAACAAAATTTGCATTATTCTTGTTAATGAATACCAGTCTTCTGGTATTTCTCTGTAATACTTATAAATTTTTGTCATACTTATAAATTTTATAGACAAATATTAAATTTAGTGAACGCCACTGTTTTTTGAACTCATCCGTCAGCATAAATATGGCGCATGAGCGCGTGGATAGTTGACTAAAATTCCTGTCAATCTTGAACGGTCAATAGTCAACAAAATTGGGGCGTTTTTCATCTGACTTCGATTTTGAAGTTCACAAAATTTAACGAAATTCATATCTTGCACCTCCTCGCTTGCACGCTTTGGAGGTTGGACGATGGGGTGCATCGCAATCAATAAACCAATGCCAAGTAATTTCAAAACAGGAGTAGGAACCACAAGTTCACCCTTTTATTCCATATAAAGCAAAAATGGACTAAAAAGGTACTGGTTCTCAAAACAGCACGTCCTTCCTTTGTTGGGTAGCGTCGGACTGATTGACGACAAGTAGCAAAAGAAAGGCAGGCTGCAGTAACAGCAGACCAGCCAGTCATTTTGGGAGTTTAAGGATTGGAACTGACCATTTAGACAAAGAAAGAAGAAACAAGACAGAAGATAGAACAATTTCTTGATTCTTCACTCTTGATTCTTCAGTCTTAGCTCATAACCCATAGCTCTCTTGATTTTCGTCGGATGCAACTTGGGGAAGTCCCATGCTGTAGTTGGTGACGCGTGCGGAGAGATTGTAGCTAATTTCGCCTTTGTGCAGGAGCGATCGCACAAAATGCTCCAGATCAGAGCCAATGCGGCGTAAGTTATAATCGGTCAGGTCTGCGCCACTATATGCTTCTACCTGTTCATCAAACTTGTGATAAACCTTTTGCAGAGCATCTTCATCCCAGTTGAATTCGTTGTCTGGGTCAATATCCAAGGTTAAAACTTGACTACTGGGAACTAACTCTCCATCCCGGTCTATTTCAGCGGCAAAAATCCGTATGTGCCGGGTTGTGGACTTAAGCAGCATCGGGTTGTCCATAGGCGGTTCTAAATAGGGTTAATCGCGCTCTCAATTATTGTAGACCCAATCCCTAACGAGAAGGAATCATGCCTGTCTGACGAGCATAGGCAAAAATGCCACCTGCATCAATCACCGGCCCAACTTCTCCTAAAGGTTTGAGGTTATATATCTGACCAAGAGTGTGGTTGATCAATTGATTGGTTGCAAAATCTATTGACACCTCTTGACCAGTCTCAAAATGGTCACAGAGCCTTTCGACTGACTCCCAAGGATAAAGTTCTCCTGTGGCAGCGCAATTGCGGAAGAAGATGCGAGCATAAGACTGGGCAACGACTGCTTTAACGCCCGACGCACCCAAGGCTATGGGGGCATGTTCGCGTGAGGAACCGCAGCCAAAGTTTTCTCCTGCCACAATGATAGGGTAGGCTGTTTTCATTTCCCCAGAGACTATAAATTTGCCGTAGCGGTCGGGTAAACCAGCTAAAGCATAACTTCCAAGCTTTTCGTACTCATCCGCTTTGGAAGGAACTAAGGTGAGATATTCGGCTGGAATGATTTGATCTGTGTCTATATTGTCATCAAGAACAAAAATCTTACCCCTAATTACTTTGGTCATTGAGGTCTCCTGCCTTTTTAAATGAATAAATTGTACATTTAGTAATTTTACGGAATTGTGGTACAGCAATGTCTGGCTATCATTAGATAGAAAATCTTCAGCGGATTTACTTACGTACTCCCACCAGTTTTTTAGTAAAAACTCAAACTGTTATTGACGTTTAGATAAAGTTGATGTAAAAACCTTTAAAAAGCTCGAACAACTTCTTACAGAAACTTTATTCTATGGAATCTTAAAAACTGAATAATAGTTATGGTTTACTTGAACCAGACCTATTGCACTAAACCAACACAAGCTAGACCTTGAAAACCAAGCGTGAAAACACACGGGAGAGTAAAATGCAATTAAATTGATTGTTGACAAACAGGAATTGTTAATTCAAAAACTGTGAGAGTCAAAAAAATATAAAGAATTCTTGCTTGAAACATAGTTCCTCAACCAAATTACCACCTAGTACAAGGAAGCCAAAAAACATGAACTTTGAAGCATTACCACGGCAGGTGAACAGTGTCGATGTAGGTGTTTATGAGTGCGAAATACATCTAAAATTCCGGTTGATAGAGGAAAAAAGTCTGTTGAGCGATCGCGACCAACTTTTGCAGGTACTGCTAGACGCTTTAACCGAGGGGTCTGACGACTTTTTAGAGACTTTACAAGCAACTGTTAAGGCGCAAGAAGTTTCTGAGTTAAAAGCATCACCGCAAATGAGACGTCAGCTCATGCGCTTACGCAACTCAGCTGAAGTTAGTCAATAGTTAAAATTGTTGTCACCCTAGCAGTGGCAAAGAGTATGTCGAGCATAGAGTATCAGATTTAGTGTTCGTTTGCCAATTTGGTGATTTGTTCTAATAATGACTTGGCTTGCTTAACTAACCGAACCATAACGCTGGGGCTTCCATTAGTCCTTAGCATTACCCAAACAAATGGGTGCCTACTAAATGTTGCATTTATGCCTTGCTTATAAGCGGGGTTTATGGACAGTCAAACAAAAATCTACAGAAATCTTGTGTTTAACTGGTTAATACAGTAATCTAGAAATAAGTTTTTATGACCAAAACAGTCTTACAAGGTGAATTTGTTAGGTAAAAAACTTTGTTTACTGTATCAAAAGTGATTCCCTATTGATTGAGGAAATCGAAAAATTCCCGTTTTTGCTTCTAGTACCTTGACTACTGTGAACAAAAATAACTGAAATGTTAGGCAAAATATTATCTACAGACTTCACCAGAAAATTTTGAGCGGTCATTATATCCACATTACTCCTCCTGAAATTGAAGGAGCTTGAATAAGACCGAAATTTTTTGGTAGAATTCAAGGTATACTTGGACGAGGCTGAGTAAGTTCAGCAAAAACAGAGAGCTTCAGTGTAGACAGTAAATTTTGCGATTTTTGAATTAGTTAAGTATGATGAGCTAACCCTGAAATGACTCACGTGGAAAAGTTCAGTTTTGTCTGTCAGGGGAACTGTGGGAAAAACTAGACATCCAATGTCGTTACAGGTAATCCGAGATTTTAAACAAGAGAATAGAAAGCACAAGCAAAGCGATGATTCACTTGTGCCTTCTTTGTTCATAACTACTTTGCTAGACCGTGTTCTAAAGCAAAGCGAACTAACTCTGTACGGCTATTGGTACCAGTTTTACTGAACAAACGGCTAACATACTTCTCTACATTTCGGACGCTTGTCTCTAAACGACGAGCGATTTCTTTATTCATCAAC
The DNA here is from genome assembly GCF_036697665.2 of Scytonema sp. PRP1. Lineage (NCBI taxonomy): Bacteria > Bacillati > Cyanobacteriota > Cyanophyceae > Nostocales > Scytonemataceae > Scytonema > Scytonema sp. PRP1. The sequence continues at coordinate 211,102 of NZ_JBAHYJ020000030.1, forward strand.
CCCTCAGCCACCAAGTTTAAAACACTTTGTTCTCTGGGCGTCAAGTCAATTGCAAAAGGTGCTGGAGATTGATTTATTGCATTTTTTTGAGTTAACAAAGCTTTAATTTGGGCAATCTGATTCGCGAGTTCAGTAATATCTGGCGCTTCACCTTCTTGAGTTGGCGCTGGAGTCCTAGCGGCGCGGCGTTCGAGTAAATTTTCCACAACAGCCACCAGTTCGTCTGGATCGAAGGGCTTGGGTATATAGGCATCAACACCAGCTTGATAACCTTGGATGCGATCAGTCGTCATACCCTTTGCAGTGAGAAATATCACTGGTAACGACCGGAAGCGGGGGTCGTCTCGCAGTTGCTTGAGGAACTGGTAGCCATCCACCTGTGGCATCATAATATCAGAAATCACTAAGTCTGGTGTGTTTTGCTGCAGCAACTCCCAGCCTTCTCGGGCGTTACTGGCAACTTGAACGCTAAAACCGCTCTCTTGCAAATAGTCTTTTACAGCTTCACGCAATCCCGGTTCATCATCCACCAGTAACAATTGTGCTCCCATTTACCGTTTCCTTTGCGCTACTTTTCTCCAATTTAGCGAACTTGAGTGACACTCAGCACAGCCATTCAATTATTTTGGCGTTCTCTGGCAATTTGGCTTCGCGTTGCCCAGCAGTACGCGCCCGAGCATTGTACAATCCGATAGGGGTACTCACTAAATCTACAAGGCTGGCTTTACCTGCTAATGCTTTGACGCTGTCCTTTGGCAATTCCTTCAACACCCAGCGTCCTAAGCGGTAGAAGCATTCGGTGAGTGTGGTGTCGCGCATCAAATCCACACCGTGGAGTTCATGCAAATAGCGATTTGAGCGCCCGTAGCGCCGCCATTGACTCTCTAGTTCTTTGAGTGTGGCGCGGTGGCGGTGCTTGACCACTGCATTGGGGGCAAATTCCAAACGTCCCATGTTTTGCTGCAAAATTCGCCAACAGATATCGGCATCCCCACCGCTGGTTAGGTAAGGACGAAACAAACCTGCTTGTTCCAAAGCTTGCCGTCGTATGGCTAAATTCGCTGTTTGACCGTAAGGACAGAAAGGATGGGCAAGGGTGTGTTTTTGCGATAGGGTGTCTTGACGGTCTGCATGTTGTTCTAGCAGTGTTTTTCCTGGTAGTGCCACAATCTCACCGGCGACAATCACCACATCTTCCTTGACAAAAGGAGCAATCAATGCGTTTAACCATTCAGGCTGTGGACGACAATCTGCATCCGTAAAGGCAAGTATCTCACCAGTTGCGGCACGAATACCAGCGTTACGAGCGGCGTAGGAGCTTTGGATTTGGTTTTCGCTCTGAGGACGAATTGTGATTTCGCTATTTTCAGCAGCTTGTTGGAGTAAAGTAAAAGTGCGATCGCCACTATTATTGTCCACCAGCAAATACTCTACCTGGTGTTTTGGATAAGTTTGAGCCGACAGACAAGAGATTAACTCTGGTAAATCTGCCTCACCGTTATAAATAGGGACAACCACCGATACCTTTGGCAAGAAGGCGTTAGCGGTGGTTATCTCAATTGATTCATTATTCATATGTTTAAGATTTTGGATTAGGGATAGATTAATAAAAATTATGAATTAGGAATTATAAATTATGAACTTTTCATGATTAAGCATTCATAATTGATAATTCCTAATTTCTGTCCAGGATTCCCAATCCAAGATCTGGAAGCTCAGCTAATGTTTTAAGATTTAAAATTTTAAATCTACTGAGCGATTGCTCATCGGTTGTTGCAACGGTCGATTTTGCTGAGTGGGTTGAGCAAAGTTGTTGCTAGATAGAACTGCTAGTGCACGTGCGTATTGAGGATCATTTTGAGTTCCCAGCAAATTTGGATTTGCGGCGAGTTGACGCTGTTGTGCCTGTGTCAGTTCTAATTTGATATCTGGCGCAATTCCTTTATGATTGATATCTGTTCCCTTAGGAGTGTAGTAATGGGCAATGGTGATTGCGACGCCGGAACCATCTGGCAGTTCATGAACTGACTGAACTAAAGCTTTGCCAAAGGTTTGACCGCCAACAACGACTGCTCGGTTATTATCTTTGAGTGCGCCTGTGAGGATTTCGCTAGCACTTGCTGAATTGTTATCTACGAGTATCGCCAAGGGGCGTTTTGTAAGGGCAGTGCGATTTGCCTTGGTTTCTTCACTTCCTCCCTTACGATCCACTGTCTTGACAATTGCACCGTTATCCATCCACATCCGGGCAATTTCAATGCTCGACTGCAACAAACCGCCTGGGTTGCTACGCAGATCCAATACATACCCATCAACTTGCTTAGCATTTAAATCGCTGATAGCTCGTCGCATTTGAGTTGCAGCATGGGCGCTGAACTCACGCAGGCGGATATAACCAATACGGCGATCGCCTTCTTGCTTCAAGCTGTAACGCACTGTCGGCACTTCAATACTTGCCCGTGTCAGAGCCACATCAAAAGCACTCTGCCCATTTCTTCCTAGCCGCAAATTCAACTTAGTACCTGCTTTGCCGCGAATCAGCTTTGAGGCATCTTCGACTTTCATCTGGCTCGTGGCTTTGCCGTCAATTGCCAAAATAATATCCCCAGCTTTAATACCTGCTTTGAGTGCAGGGGAATTTTCTATAGCTTCGATAATGGTGAGCTTTTTAGTTTGCTCGTTCAATTCCATCCGAATGCCAATTCCAGTGACTTCACCAGATGTTTGGTTAGTTAGAGCCTCAAACTGTTTGGGATCCATAAATCGAGTGTAAGGGTCTCCCAACTTTTCTAAGGCTTGGCGGATAGCAGTGTATGCTTCTTCACGGGAAGTGTAGTCTTTACTGAGCAGAGTCTGCCTCACTGCTAGCCAATTTTGTTTGTTAAATGAGCCATCTACATATTCACGATTCACTAGTTGCCAAACTTGGTCAAGTGTTGCTTTTGGGCTATCTTGCAGAGCTGCACGCACAGAGCGACACCAAACTGGACCAAGAGCGGACAATGTAGCGGTTGAGGCGATTGCTCCGCTAAGAAAGGCTACTTGGAGCGGCGAGTAACGTTTCGCAGATCGATTCATGTATATTAGCTGGAATAATAGTGTTGTTGACAGTGTAGCAATCCGGCTTTCCAGGAATTTATAGGTTTTTCTTCTCAACTAGACTTTCTTCATCATTTTTCCTTGATGTTTCTTGAAAATACTGCATACTGCGAGAGGCAGCTTTTTAACTCTAGCTTACTTCTCCCGCAAGCTTACTGCCACCTTGTGGCGCTTTCATCAGTGCCATCTAAGCATTCAATATTACTTTCTAAAATAGCACTTAGCTGGCTCAACTAGTGTTGCCAACTTTCGGAAAAAAAGCTTGTATTGAGTACCTTATGAAACCTAAAGTGACAAACACTCAACCCAGTTCAGTGTCCAAGCAATTGCGGAGAAGGTGGCAATTTTTACAAAGATTAACTTTTGGGCTGTGTTTTGTGGTAGCTGTCTGCCTGATTGTTAACACTATAACCATTATTTCTGCATCTTCCAAACAGATAGATGCCTTTTTTGTGCTTGGTGGTAGCATTAGTCGGGAAATTTATGTTGCCGATTTGGCAAAACAATACCCGCAAACCCCTATTTTAATTTCTCGAGGTTCTCCCGACCCTTGTATTTGGCTAATTTTTCAACGGCAAGCGCCAGATTTCATGCAAAATGTTTGGTTGGAAAAGTGCGCGGATTCTACTTTTGGTAATTTTTACTACAGTATTCCTATCCTCCGCCGTTGGGGAGTACACAAGGTGAAGCTGATTACTTCCCCAACACACGTACCGCGAGCTAAATGGATGGCACAAATTCTTTTTGGTGTTCATGGTATTTGGGTGGAAACAGACATTGTTCAAGAGCAAGGTGTTCCGGGTAATCAGGAGTCTTGGCTAAAAACAGGATTAGATGTCACGCGTAGTTTGTTATGGGCAGGTTTAAGTCCGATTATTCAGCCCAAATGCGCCTATGTTATGAAATTAACAGAGGTGAATATGGACTTTTGGCAGAATCGGCGTTTCAAATGCGAACGTCAGGGTCGAATTTGGGAGTAAATTTTTCCTTACTCTCTCAAGCTCTTAAGCAGACGCTTGCGCCATCGCCTCAATTGTAGATAAAGGTACATCAGCGAAATACTGTTGCTGAAATTGTTCTTCCCGAACAGCAGCTAAAAATTTTTCCACAGCAGCCTCCGCGATTGGTTCAATAATTGAATGCTGAGTGAAAACTAACATACGGTCTTGGCGTGAGATTTTGAAACCCAAAGATTTTAAACCTCTTAATCCTAAAAGTAAGGCTTGGTCGCTGATACGCAATTTTTCCAATAACTGGACGCGGGTAACGGATTGATTTGTACGACTGAGATATTTGGCAATTCCCACAAGGGTGAACCAAATTTGTTCTGGTGGTTTGGGGTCGGGTTTAGACCAAGCCAGCGCCAGGGGTTGTTGGTTGTGAAGCGATCGCCTCAAATGCCCTCGTAAATCGTCCCAGCTTGTTGGACAATCTTTAATGACAAGTGCTAAGTCCTGAGTACTGAGTGCTGAGTCTTTTTCTAATAATGGGTTGCGCCAGTCTAGTATAAGTGCTGATTGCTGATTGTTGATTGCTGATTGCTGACGTGAACGGACAGCTATCAGTCGGATTTCATAGCGTTTTTTGAAGGTGTTGTAGTCCAGTTCAGCGATGCAATCACATCTTCCTAAAGGTAATTCATCCTTATAATGTCCCCACCACACGCCAGGAAAAGGACTTCTCGTCGAATCATCCCGAATGTCAAACTCAGCTTTTATGTACTGTACCTTTTTCCCCTGGGAATCTTGTTGATTGCGATGCCAAGCATTTTCAAACCAGCAGTTTTCAATCAAAAGTTTTGGAACTGGGTTTCCCATTCCACAAGGTTCTAGTAGTTTCAGCTCCAAAAATAACTCTTTCCCCAAATCTGCCACTGTGACAGCCAAATCTGCTTGTACAGTTGGTGTCAAAGTTGCACCTCCCAAAGATTGGCGCAACCTTTGGTTAATCGCCTCTGTAAATAATGGAATATTCTCTACTGGCAGACTTAATCCTGCTGCATAGGGATGTCCGCCAAAACGATGTAACAAATGTGCCTGGTCTTTTACCAATTGATATAAATCCACCGAATTCACCGAACGCGCCGAACCACGGGCTAGGAATTGGGGATTAGGGATTGGTGATTGGGAAGATTCTTCCCCAGCCCCCACTCCCTCTGTACTTAACAAAATCGTCGGGCGTCCTGTGTCTTGTGCTACTTGTCCAGCGACTAACCCCAAGACGCCAACAGCCCATTGAGGGTCTTCCAAAACGATGACGCTAGTGGTTGATAAGTCCATTTTGGAAAGCTTTTGCGCGACTTGGTAAGCAACATCTTTCTGCAAAGATTTACGACGGGTGTTTGCTAATTCTGTGACTTCTGCAAGTTCCTTGACACGGTTTTGGTCGCGGCTTGTCAGTAATTCCACGCAAAAAGAAGCATCGCCTTGAATGCGGCTGACAGCGTTAATTCGCGGACCCAAACCGAAGGAAATATCTGTGGGGCGATCGCCACTTTTCTGGCACAATTCCAACAATCGCCCGACTCCGGGACGCCGTCTTTCTCCTGGTGGTTTTTTAAAATCCTCTTGCAGTCGCCCAATTCCCAATTGTGCCAAATAACGACAATCTCCACTCAACTGCACCAAGTCAGCAATTAACCCAACCGCCACCAAATCCAATAAATCCTGTAGCGGTTGTTGCGGGACATTTGGCAGGGTTTGATAAAAAGCTTCCACCAACTTGTAAGCCACCGCCACTCCGGAAAGATGAAATAGCTGATGTGTCTGTGGCAAATAGCGGGGGTTAATAATTGCCGTAACTGGTGGACGTTCCGGAGGTAAAGTGTGGTGGTCTGTAACTATAATGTCTATACCTAGCTGATTCGCATAAATAATTTCACTAATATTTGTACTGCCAGTGTCACAGGTCACAATTAACTGAAAACCTTGTTTTGCCAGCTTCTCAATTCCTTGGCAGTTCAGCCCGTGGGATTCTGTTAAGCGATTGGGAATGTAGTAAATAAGCTGCGTGTTTTGGGCAAAGAATTGTCCCAAGCCATCCCACACGACAGCAGTAGAAGTAATACCATCAGCGTCAAAGTCCCCCCAAATGGCAATTTTTTCACCAGCATCTCGTGCTTGTTGCAACCGTTCCACCGCCTGATGCATTTCTTGCCCAAACTCAAACGGACTCGCAGGTTGATAAGTTTTTGTATTGACAAAAGCTGCTAATTGTGTAATTTCTCGTATTCCTCGTTGCCATAACAACTGCGCTGCAAAAAGTCCATTTGATATGGGTGCATATTGCTTCACAGCTTGGATGAACCATTCTGGGGGTTGTTCAGTTGTCGAAAGAGTCCACTGCTGTTCTGACATATGGAAATAACAAATCTATTCATAAAAACCGAGTTCTAAGAAATAAAACCACAGATGGACACAGATGGACACAGATGAATACAGATGATTTAACTGCGTGCATCTGCGTTCATCAGCGGTTCCAAATACTAAATCATGATTTTGGCAGTAAATGAATTAAACTGGCGCTTCTTCTTCCGAAGTGTGATCACTTACCAAAGTATTCAGGGCGACTTCACTAACAACTCCATCAGACTTGCGTGTTCCCCGTATAGCAGGACGAGAACGCTTGTAACCCGCCCTTTCAGCTTTTTGGTGTTCGTATTCAATCAGTCTGCCATAGTAGTCGTGGCTGCTTAAATTCATCGACAAGAAAACATGCTGGCGGACATTACCAAAACCCTTACGGTTGAAAAACTTCACTGCGGGAACATTTGCTGGATCAGTGTCTACCAGCATGAAACGCGCCCCATCTTCAATCATCCGTGCAATAGCTTTATCAACAAGCTTGTCTCCCACACCGCAACGCTGAAACTTAGGACTGACTCCTAACCAGAGAATGTATCCGTAAGTCCAGGTTGCTTTGGTAATAATAGTTCCTAAAATGAATCCTGCTAGTTGCTCATCAACTTCTGCAACAAGACAGTATTCTGGATCAGTGTTATAAAGCCCTATCACCTCCCATTCGTCCCAGCAACGATATAAGTAGGGATATAAATCGCTGGTAAATAACTCTTCCCCTAAGTGATAGACAGGGGCTATGTCATCTATTCCTAATTCGCGGACATAAACCGCTTCAGTATCATCAAATTGCATAAAATAATCAAGAAGTTATCTGTAATTTACAGCATCACTTCTTGAATGCTAGCTAGATTCAGTAGGTTCGTGTCTAGCGTTGTCGGAGATTTTGCGGTAGATATCTGTTCGGGAGTGGCTTGCGAGCGGTTACACCGCCTTGTATACTGACAGTAATCACAAGCTTTGCTACCTTCCGGCTCTTGCGGAAATGGTACTCCTTGGTAGTAACGTTCCAGCCAATGTGTTAATTGACTGAGGAGTTGATTCAGTCTCCTTGCTGTTTGTTGGTGCTTAAGAGTGTTGTAACTAAATTTAATACTTTGCGGTTTGCCTTCCGATTGGACAAACCAGTAAGTCATAGAAATATTTTCTGGCAGATAATCGCTGGTTTCAGCTAATACATACAAGTAAAGACGTGTTTGCCAGTTTTGTTCCAACTTGCCTTTATTCGGCGGTTTGGGATAAGTTTTCCAGTCCAGAATTTGTGCTTGCAGGTTATCTGCAATCAATAAATCATAGATAACTGCGAGTAAATAGTCTTGAACTTGCAGAGTCCGGTAGTGTTCGCTTTCACGGAAATGGCTACCAGGTACAGGTGTTAAAATTTCTGGTGCTGCATTGGCGAAGCCTGTCATCCAGCTTTGCAGTTGGCTATCCTCTTGTAGGAAAGTATCAATAGGTAAACCCATTTCTCGCTGTTGCATCAGCAAGTGAAAGCGGCTTCCTAAAGTCTGCCGTTCCTCATGTTCTGGATCTGCGGGAGAATGGAGTTGTTCTAGGTAGGTATGTTGAAATTGACGCGGACAACGTTCTAAGAGGTTGAGTTGTCCTTGCGAAAGTCGCAAGAGTTGAGTTTGAGTTGATTGCATACTTTTAGATTAGCAAGGATTGTCAGAAAGGGTATTCCCTAATGTCCCAATTCTTTTGCCGCTATAGTAAATTATTTTGTGTTGCTATTTTAAAGCAATGGCCTTGTTGATGCTCCTCAGCAGCCTCTAGTTTGTTAAAGCGACAATAATCTATCACCACATACTCCAAATTCTAATAAAACCGGAGAATTAACTTATGCAACTCGAAGATTACTTTAACTTTCTCGCCCCAAATGACATTCGACTGAAAGACTCACGTATTGGTATTGAAACCATTCTATATGAGTATATCTATCGTGACCTTACCGCCGAAGAAATTGCCCAAATATACACAACTCTTAGCCTAGAACAAATCTATGCAACCATACTTTATTACCTGCATAAAAAAGAAAAAGTTAGCAAATATATGGCAGACTGGTTAGAGCATTGCCTCAACTCCGAGCGAGAACAGGATGAAAATCCTCCTGCCTTTATCATCCGACTCCGGAAATTGAAAGCAGAAACAGAGGTAGCAAAACAAGTGCTGAATGAGCATTAAATACTTACTTGATGAAAACCTCCCTCCCCTATATCGAGTGCAGTTGCTCAGCCGACAAGCTGATTTAACTGTTTGGATGGTGGGCGACCCAGGAGTACCACCCAAAAGCACATTAGATCCAGAAATTTTAATTTGGTGTGAACTTAATAACTTTATCCTGGTTACAAATAATCGTAGTTCCATGCCGATACATCTTGCTGCACACCTTGCTCAAGGTCGCCACATCCCAGGAATTTTTGTTCTGCGCCCAAGAAGAACAATTAAGCAAGTACTTGATGACTTAATTTTGATTGCGCTAGCCGCAGAAGAAACTGAATATCAAGACCGAATTGTTCACATTCCTTTGAGCTAATCCTCGGTAACACCCATGTCCGAAAGTTCTGCTGTCCAAGACTTGATGCTGTGCTTCGCCAAGAAAATCGCGTTGTATACAGACATAACGACTGAAGTCGCGGCTATACAAACAAAGCCCGCCTTCGCAAGCTAAAGGAGCGATCGCTTCACGGATTCTTGCAGCAGTAAACAGGCACACGCCAAACAAGGTTTTATCGCGCTCCGAGTCAAACCCTTGGGCGAATACTAGCTGTATCTCAGACTGTGTGAGAATTTTGGCGCGTCCGTGCCGATTGATTTTCATCGCCAAACTGTAGACCTTGTGATCTACAGACTACAACTGATGCGACCGAGAGAAAGCAGAAATCTATAAAAACATCCTAAAACTGATAAATCTCTTGCTCACAAGTTCCTCAAATTGTTTCCCTATCTTCAAAGTGAACTAACTCCAATTCACCAGCACTCATATGGAATACCTCTGCTCGAATTGCGAATGCCAGCCTTACACTGCGGTTGGTTGGGCTACTTAGCAAAAGCAGAGTAGTTCACTCTACCTTTAAAAAATTTTCTTTGTTTAGGAGAAAGCATTGTGTTTAACATCTATTCGCGACGTCAAATTTTGAAAGTTGGTGGAGGCTTAATTGTAGGAGCCACTGCCGCAGGAAGTTTTCCACTTCTTCGTACTCTGGCTGCTGGCAGACCTAAAACCGTACTGAGATTTAAGTTTACTATTGAGGGTGGGGGAAAGGTTCTTTTGACTTCAACACAGCTACTGTAGCCACTGATGCACTAGGAGATTTCGGTAGAGAGTTTTCATACTTTAACGCTGTTTCTGATTTCTCTTTTTCAGGACTTGAGAGGGATTTAAAAAAGGAGAATGCTGGTTGGAAAGTAGTGCCAGGTCTTAAAGCTGAGTTTCTCGGTCTTCCGCCTGGAACTCCAGGGGTTCTTAGCGGTGTTAATTATCCAGATGGATGTTCAACAGGAACAGCCAACGCCTGTTCAGTTACTGTTGCTGTACTCTACTTAGGTAATCTTACAGAACTTCCCGAACTTTCTACTGACCCGAATGACTACCAACTAATTGGCATTGACTTGATCAATACCACCACTGGACAACTCAATCGTATTAATGCTACAGACAGTCAAGTTATTGCTCTACCTGACAAAGTAGACAATTAGATTTAACCCTATATTCCGCACCTTGAACTGTCACATCAACAATCATGATGACTGGGCTGGGGTTCTTTGTAAAAACAGATCTGAAAAATTCGGAGCGAACACAAAGAAAGTCAAACTTTTAGAGAGATATTTGATACCTCATCAAAACTCGCCAACACTTTGGTAAGATTCGGATTTTGTCGCGATATGAATAAATACTTAGCCCCTTTCTCTTGCAGAACCGGGTCTTCTTACCGCGCTCCGAATCAAATTCTTGAGCAAATACTAGCTGTATCTCTTGCTGTGTGAGAATTTTAGCGCGACCATGCCGATTGATTTTCACGCTCGTCTACTGATGACAGCGTAAATAAGCGTACAACAAAAAGGCATACAATACCCTATCAGTCATCAATCCTCTGATAGAAGGAATAGATACCGTATTAATCAGCAAAACATTTATCTACCTGAAGTAGGAAGTTAAGCAATGTAGTGTCTGCAACACTTAAAGTTAATATTCTTGTATCATGTTCTCCCCTGATACTTTTTCATTAGGGGTGTTTGCTTATCCACTATTATAGTATGCAAAATTTTTCAGAAGATTTAGTTGCTGTCGAACAACTTTTTTTAGCTGTTCAAATTTCTGATTTAAATGATTTTGTTGTCGTTGACGCTGAAGCAATTATCGATTTAACGGAGTTTAATTTAACTCCTGAAGAAATTGATAAATTTAAAGATATTTTTAGGAAACTAAACTCTGAATTAGCAGTGTCATTTCAAAAACAATATCCTGCTAGCTCCGTTATTTCAGAAATTCGTTTAAAAGATCAGAAAAAGTGTGAGGATTAAAAAATCTCGCTAAACGGCTATGATTGGCGCGACCATGCCGATTGATTTTCACGCTCATCTACTGATTACAGCGTAACTAAGCGTACAAAAAAAAACAAAAAGGCATACAATGCCCTATCAGTCGTCAATCCCCAATTCTAAATAGCTACGTTCTAACTGTTGCCAAAGTTCATTAATTTGCTTGTATGAATCTTCGACTGAAATCTTGCCAAGAGTTTGTAAATTACAAATGTAACTTACGTGTCTTGCAAATTCTTGTAAGTTGGCATTGAATACTAAATTCTCCGGTTCTTAGGGGAGGGAGATGCAGTGATGCAGGCTCCCTTACCCGAAACGGTGTTTTGCAGTTTTAAACCAACCCTCTATTTGCCACCGTCGTTTGCCCCACCAAGAAATAGTACTGGCTTTGAGAGCTTTAGTAGAAATGACAAATCGTTTTACATATTTACCATCATCACGTTTAAAATAGTACCAAGATACATAGACGGGAAACTTAAAACTCCGAAGGTAAAGCTGTTGTCCTCGCTTATGTAGACGAGCAACACAGCGGCCATCAACCAACTTACGGGTACAAGCTATACCAGCAATTACGTGGTATTTCTGCTTTCGGACACCATGTAGAAATTCCACACTGCCAAAAGCTGTATCTACAAGAACCATCACCTGGAAGTGTTTAGTTAATTTTTTAGGCAGACATAAAATCTGCTTTAATCCCAACTGTGCAGGAGAGGAAGTGCCTTTTCCCCTCCATACACGGAAGCTCCAAGGTACTCTCCACTGACCAACAACCAAATAGACCACAACTAAATGCAAGCCTCGTTTTCCGTTGTAGACACGGATTAAATCCTTAAATTGTGGAAATTTACCAAATTTCTCTAAAGTTGTAAGGTCAATGATGACTTGTGAAACGTTTCCGTCCTTTTGGGCAATGAGACAAAATCTCCTGAATAATACGAGCGCGAGCAGTGCGAATTACACTTCGGGTTGACCAATCATAAATATTGAGAAATCGGCTTAAGGCACGCTTCTGACTTACTTTTAGAGTGTTCAGGTAAAGGATGTCCTTGCGCCTGTAGGAACAATCCCAACATTGCTTCTAAGTTTTGTTGCTGGTATTTTGAGGGCATCAACGATAGTAAAGTGTAAACTAGCCCTTGGGCGTGCGCAAGAATTGAGATCATTTTTCTTGCTGTTAATTATGCTTTTCACGCCCTTTTCTCTCATATTTCGGCTCATGAGCGCAAATCCAGGCACTCCCCAAGTTGGCGATTGCCCAAGGGGCAGTGCGCTCCGCGCAATCGCCTGAACCTTGGTCATTTACGTAATCTCAACCCTTGTTTTGTTATATAAATTTCTTTTTTCTACTTAAATACCTTATCACTGCTGGAGTCACTTTTTTACGCTCCTATTGGTCTATTAGTGGTTTATCCCGAGAGGTGCAAGATATAAGCTACGGCAAATGTGGTCTATTTACCTGAAAATAGCTGTAATCGGGCAGAAGCCCCACGTCTCACCCGTTTTTACCTGAGGTCGGGAATTACCTGAATCAGTCCAGTCTGAAATTCTTTGTCGTAGGTAATAACGGGTAAACCTTCGAGTTCAGCTTGAGTCATAATCATGCGATCAAAAGGATCTCGATGGGCAATTTGTAGACTTCCTGCTCTGAGTGCATGGGCTGAGGTGATGGCAAGTTCTATAAATCTTGCCTGATGTAATATTTGTGAATATTGCTCAACGAGTTGTTTTGCTTCAGGTAGTTTACCAATGCGGTATTTGGTAGCAATTTCCCAAGCGGAAACACTGCTAACGAAAATGCGATGATCAGGGTTGCGAATGATGTCTCGGGAAGTCGTATCAAGTTTTGGGTCGTCAAAGAGCCACCACAGAAAGATATGGGTGTCGATGAGGTAGCTCATTCCCATTGCTGGAGTTCCTCTTCTGGGAGTGGTTCAAAAAAAGCATCGCCAAGTTGTCCTTTCAGTAAACCAGGGGTGCGGGGTTGTGTACGTTCTTGACTTAAACCTAGGCGAAAATAGTGAATCAGGTCATAAATTTCTGCCAGCTTGTCTTCGGGGATGTCTTGCAGTTCTTGGACAATCTTCTGGATCAGCATAAGTCAAACTCTTTGGTAGTTGGTGATTAATTAGTGTTTATTGGACAGTTAACACTTGATAGTGAGTCAGGAAGTTGAACTTATTGGTAGTGTTAATTTGGGTTATCCTCTTTTTGAATTTCTTGTTCATATTGTGCGATCGCTTCTTCAATTGTTTCATTAGCAACATCTGAAACATCAGATTTGGAATCAATTGTAGTGAGTATGATTCCTTGTTCAGTTTTCAGATAATAAATGACTCGATAGCCTGCACTTTTTCCTTTTTGAATGTTGCTATTTTTAAGACGAACTTAGAAAACCTGATATTTAACTCCAGCAATTCTATCTCCAGGGATTTCACCTGCTTGAAGTTGCTCTATTAAGGGTTGAATATCACTACGAATTGAACGATACCGTTTAGCAAGTTCTCGAAGATCCCTTTTAAAACGAGCAGTCAGAGCGATTTGGATCGGTGATGGTTCACTCTGCATCAATTCCTTCCCACATTTCTGAGAGGGGTATAGTTTGTCCTGTTAAAGCTTCATGTAAACCTTGCCGAATTCCTTCTATAACTATTTGTGTCGGTGTTTCATCTGGGTCAGTTTCGTCTTCTTCGGAAAGTAAAACAATAATGCGAACGCGCTGTGGTTTGGTAATTTCTAGCGATTTATCTAGTGTCAGTTCCCCATTTTCATTAATTGTGGCTGTGGTTTCAATTGCTTTCATACATGGTGATAGTGTTGTTAAATATCGAGCTAATTCAATCTAGCTTTAGTCTAGTACACCCATCTCGCCTTCATGCGGCAATTTTCTCCTTAGCGGTGTCTGCGGTGAGTTCGCCAGTGAATGCTTTTTGCAGGATGGATTGTTTGAGTTCTTTGAGGGCGGCGATTTTTTGGCGGTAGATGGTTTCGAGCCGTTGGGAATAGACAGCTAGATCATTGTCTGCTGTCTATTCCCACCCTACCTAAGCCTTCGGCACGCTACGCGTAAGTCCTTACGCACAGGCTGCGCCAACACGAAGTGTGCGCTTTGCGCTTACGGTTGAAGGTGGGGACTTCCGCTACTTCGTTAAAATAACCAAAGCGACATTAATGTGTGAATAACAACACAAATTTGTCAAATTGCGACATTTAATTTGCAAATGTACAAAAAAATCGGGATGACTGGATTCGAACCAGCGGCCCCTTCGTCCCGAACGAAGTGCGCTACCAAGCTGCGCCACATCCCGGCACAATTATTCCAATATATCAAAGAATATCACAAAGAGTGATGAATCGGAAAGTAGTTTGCATATTTATCCACCAATTGATGAAGCTTGCTACCATTTACTATGTACAAATAAAGTAGTAGAAGCCGATTGTGACTGTTAAACCAAACTGGTTGCGGGTAAAAGCGCCTCAATGGGAGCGCGTTGGTAACGTTAAAGAAATTTTGCGGGATTTAGCCCTCAATACGGTTTGTGAGGAAGCGTCCTGTCCAAATATTGGTGAGTGCTTCAACGCTGGTACAGCCACATTTTTAATTATGGGACCAGCTTGTACGCGTGCTTGTCCCTACTGTGATATTGATTTTGAGAAAAAACCCAAACCTCTAGACCCCACGGAACCAGCACGACTGGCAGAAGCGGTACGCCGCATGAAACTGAATCATGTGGTTATTACCTCTGTAAACCGAGATGACTTGCCAGATGGTGGGGCTTTGCAGTTTGTCAAATGTATTGAAGCGATTCGCACTATCTCACCCCAAACCACTATTGAGGTTCTCATTCCTGACTTGTGCGGTCACTGGGAGGCGCTAGAGTTGATTCTCCAAGCACATCCAGAAGTTCTCAACCATAATACAGAAACGGTTCCGCGTTTGTATCGGCGGGTGCGTCCCCAAGGGAACTATGAGCGATCGCTCGAATTATTGCAGCGTTCTCGCCAAATTGCTCCTAGTGTGTACACCAAATCCGGTATTATGGTGGGACTCGGCGAAACTGATGAGGAAGTCCGCCAAGTTATGCGAGATTTGCGAGTTGTGGATTGCGATATTTTGACCATTGGGCAATACCTCCAACCCAGTCAAAAACATTTGAAAATCGATGATTTTATCACCCCAGAGCAATTTACTGCTTGGAGAGTCTTCGGTGAAGAGCTAGGATTTTTACAAGTTGTCTCCTCTCCATTGACAAGAAGTTCATATCATGCAGAGCAAGTGAGGCAATTGATGGAGCGTTACCCCCGGAGTGAGGGAGATGAGGGAGCAGGGGAAGGACTAACGACTAATGACTAATGACCAATGACTAATTCAAAATTGGTCGCAATTCTGGGTGCAGGTGCTTGGGGAAGCGCTCTTGCTAGTCTGGCGATCGCAAATGGTCATGAAGTGCGCGTGTGGTCACGTCGGAGTTCGCAAACGCTGGCGGAGGTCATACAAGGTGCTGATATTGTCCTTTCTGCTGTGTCGATGAAAGGCGTAAGAGCTATAGCTACCCAAATACAGTCTTTACCCGTTTCTGAAGAAACGATTTTTGTGACGGCGACGAAGGGCTTAGACCCAGAAACGACTTGCACGCCGTCACATATTTGGCAAGAAGCTTTAAGCGCCCATGCTGTGGTTGTCCTCTCTGGTCCCAATTTATCTAAAGAAATAGAACAGGAATTACCAGCAGCAAGTGTTGTTGCAAGCAGTGTCATGACTGCAGCAGAGTTCGTGCAAGTGGTGTTTTCTTCTGATCGTTTTCGGGTTTACACCAATTCTGACCCGTTGGGAGTGGAACTGGGGGGGACACTGAAGAATGTCATGGCGATCGCCGCAGGTGTATGTGATGGCTTGCAGTTGGGAACGAACGCTAAAGCTGCTTTAGTCACCCGTGGGCTGACAGAAATGGTTCGCATCGGTGTGCATTGGGGTGCGAAGATGGAAACATTTTACGGTTTGTCCGGCTTGGGCGATTTGTTAGCAACTTGTAACAGTCCCTTGAGTCGTAATTACCAAGTGGGCTACCAGTTGGCTGGTGGTAAAACACTGGCAGAAATTCTCGCCCATTTAGAAGGAACTGCTGAGGGAGTTAATACGACTCAGGTTTTAGTACAGCGATCTCAGCAGCAAAATATTCCTATGCCAATTACCGAGCAAGTTTATCGTTTACTTCAGGGTGAAATCACACCCCGACAAGGGCTTTTAGAACTGATGCTGCGAGATAAGAAGCCGGAGTAGGGGAGCAAATCAATTCAAAATTCGCGAAATTCTTAGTTCAAAATAAGGAGTCTGTTCCTCATCTCCCTCATCTCCCTCACCTCCCTCACTCCCTCATCTTTCCTAGACCTCACCGCAGAACTAATCATTTTTGAAGGAAAATTCGTAAATCTTCAGGAAACTACCTAGACAGCGATGTAGATATGACTATCCATATAAAAACAGGACTTTTCACTGATATATGATTATACTTTTCTTCCTAAGCGACAGTCAAAATATGTAAGGTTCAAATCTTTATTACGTCATTCGCAATTTAACGCCCAGTAGGGAATTTGAATAGCTATTGGTTCATGGGAAAGCTACTGCAACCGAGCCTTCGGAGGCACTGTGTTAACAAAAACCAGTAAAGGTTTTTTGAAAAAAAAACCTAAAGGTCACCCTCTACCGTGTTAGTTCTTGAAGAATCACGGGAACAATAGCAACAGTTAATTAGCTGAACGTCATCTATTGTTACCTGGAGCCATTGAGACGAATTTTTATGCCAGCAACATCTTTTTACGCAGATGCCGCTTACAATAGCAAACAGTCCCACCAGGTCTTTGACCCGGAACTCACAATTGATGAAAGTGAGTTGCCGATCGATGAACTGGAAGAATTGGAGATAGCTTCTGTTGACCCTGCAAGCTTAGCTACACCTAATCGACGCAGCACAGATTTAGTACGTCTATACCTTCAGGAAATTGGTCGCGTTCGGTTATTAGGACGGGATGAAGAAGTTGCAGAAGCTCAAAAAGTCCAGCGCTACTTGCGGATGCGGATACTTCTGTCTGACGCCGCCGAGCAAGGAGATCAAGTCATTGCACCATATCTGAGGCTGATTGAAACTCAAGAGCGTTTGGCATCGGCGCTGGGACATCGTCCTTCTCTTGAACGGTGGGCTCGTACTGCTGGTGTAGAACTGTTCGAGCTTAAGCAGATCATAGGACAAGGCAAACGGCGTTGGGCTGAAATTGCCAAAATCACTGTGGAAGAACTGGAGAAAATTCAAAGCAGTGGACTCCAGGCAAAAGAACACATGATTAAGGCTAATCTTCGCCTCGTTGTCTCTGTTGCTAAGAAGTATCAAAATCGCGGTTTGGAATTGTTGGATTTAGTCCAAGAAGGGACTCTTGGTTTGGAACGAGCTGTTGAGAAGTTTGACCCTACCAAAGGTTATCGCTTCAGCACCTACGCTTACTGGTGGATTCGTCAAGGAATCACACGGGCGATCGCAACTTCTAGCCGTACTATCCGCCTCCCTGTTCACATTACAGAAAAGCTGAACAAAATCAAAAAAGCTCAGCGGAAAATTGCCCAAGAAAAAGGTCGTACCCCAACTTTAGAAGACCTTGCTCAAGAGTTAGACATGACACCTGCACAAGTCCGGGAAGTTCTTTTGCGAGTACCTCGTTCCGTTTCTTTGGAAACAAAAGTTGGTAAGGACAAAGACACAGAGTTAGGAGAATTACTCGAAACCGATAACATCACGCCAGAGCAAACGCTCATGCGAGAATCTTTACAAAGAGACTTGCATAATCTTCTGGCAGATTTAACGAGCCGTGAGCGCGATGTAATTCTGATGCGGTTTGGTTTGGCTGATGGTCATCCTTACTCATTGGCAGAAATTGGACGCGCTCTTGATTTATCACGGGAACGGGTACGGCAAATTGAGTCCAAAGCGTTGCAGAAACTGCGCCAACCCAAGCGCCGCAATCTCATCCGCGACTACTTAGAGTCTTTGAGCTAGTTAGTCGATAGTCAATAGTCAATAGTCAATAGTTACCAGTCAAGAAAATTATAAATTCTTCATACAAGAGCAAAATACCTGTTCTCAAAGACTTTTAACTTTGGACTGTTGACTAAGTTGATCCCCCTTGCCAAAACTTCGCACGTTCCTTATGGCAAGTTATTTTCATCTAATTGCAGGGGAGCAACGCTCGCCCTTTTCCACGACTTCTATCAGGCGGGGATCGTACTTTTTTGCGTGGTCAAGGCTTTACCATCTACCTTTAAACATTTAGCAATTATTCTCAATACTGTTGGATTATTGCAAATTAGTCCAAACTTTTGCTATATTCGCAACTAATGGGCTTTGTTGAGAAAAATTAGTATGACAGTCTACACAGCAGCCTCACTAAAGGCAGAACTTAATGAACGTGGTTGGCGTTTAACACCCCAGCGCGAGGTTATTTTACACATTTTTCAAGAACTTCCGCAAGGAGAACACCTCAGCGCTGAAGACCTTTACGAAAGGCTAGAAACCGAAAACGAGGGAATTAGCCTATCGACTATTTATCGCACCCTCAAGTTGATGGCGCGGATGGGAATCTTGCGAGAGTTGGAACTGGGAGAAGGACATAAGCATTACGAACTCAATCAACCCTACCCCCATCACCACCATCACCTCATTTGTGTCAGGTGCAACACCACAATCGAGTTCAAAAACGACTCGATATTAAAAATTGGAGCGAAAACTGCTCAAAAAGAAGGTTTTCAACTGCTCGATTGTCAGTTGACAATTCATGCTGTTTGTCCTAAGTGCCAAAGGGCACTCATGCCACTCTAGCACTTAGGTTTTAAAATTCTGGAAAGCCTTTATTTCAAGTACCTTGGAAAATACCAGCGGTCAGCTTACTATCATGGGAGGTAAACCAACTGTTAGGTATCGATACGAGCAACACTTAAGCGGATGTTAATAGCGTCCGCTTCTGACATCACTCAGACTGATACCGTAGAATTGTTGGGCTTGTCTAATAGCTTGTTTTGTTTCATCTCCCATCACACCGTTAAGAGAACCCTTGTAGAAGCCCCGATCCCGTAGTCGTCTTTGAATTTCCAAAACACTGAAATCACTATTGGAACCAGTATTGACCAAGCTGTACAATTTGGCTCGGGTCGTTGGACCAGCAATACCGCTTGATGCGAGGTAATTATCTTCTTGGAAGCGCCGTACAGCATCTGCTGTGTTAGGACCGAAGTAAGCGTTTGGCTCTCCTTGTAAATATCCTGCCTTAATTAATTGTTCTTGAAGAACTCTCACAGCCTCACCACGGTCTCCTAGGCGGAGTTTGTCTCCAGCAGTACGCGGTTTACTGGGTGCATCATCTCCATAACCGACACCAAGGGCTGGTAATTTTGCTAGCGTTGCTGATCCGACGACTCCATCAGGAGCTAAATTGTAAGTCTCTTGGAACCGCTTAACAGCATCTTCAGTAATTGGACCGTATATCCCTGTTGAATTACCAGTGAAAAACCCTGCAATTCGCAATCGTTCTTGCAGAATTCTGACATCTTCACCTTCATCTCCTTTTTGGAGAAAGTTAGAACTGCGACGCTTGCTAGCTACTGAATTTACAGTACTGGTTGTTCTAGCTTGAGAATTTACAGTACTGGTTGTTCTAGCTTGGGAATTTACAGTACTGGTTGTTCTAGCTTGAGAGGTACTGGTGTTTCGAGGTTGGGAAGCTTCAGTAGAGGTACGCCACCCCTCTAATTTTTGTACAGTCACAGACCCTGCAACACCGTTAACATCCAAGCCAGCAGCTGTTTGGAAGCGGCGCACGGCATCTTCTGTTGAGGTGTCATAGACTTGAGTTATAGGAGCTTGATAAAAGCCTGTCCTTTTCAACTGTTGTTGTAGGTTTCTCACAGAAGGACCGCGATCGCCTTTTTCAAGTGCTAGCACACTACTCACACTACTGATAATAGACAAGGCAATGGCTAGGGGTAGCATATATTTCCAAGCTCTACCAGACAACCGTGTCCAATCAGGTGCTGCTGTTTTCTTAAACAAATGGCTCAGAGAGATTAATTCACTGGGGGGTAGGTCCTCGTAGTCAGAAGCTACGTGTAGATACGCAAGATTCTCCATAATTTTTTTCTACACCACTTATTTTTCTTCAATCGCTGCTTCGGCTTGATGCACTATATTTCGCAAAAGTTCCAGTGTTTGTATATTTACATCGTGCCATAAACTGCGCTTATGTGCTTCTAGTAATCTTTCAGCCATATCACGCAGAGCATAGGGGTTTTTTTGCTCAATGAATTCCGACACAATTGGGTCAAATAAATACGCCTGGGCTATCCCTTCGTACATATAGTCTTCCACACATTTTGCTGTAGCATCGTAAGCAAATAAATAATCCACCGTCGCCGCCATTTCAAAAGCACCCTTGTAACCGTGGCGCATCACTCCCGCAATCCATTTAGGATTCACAACGCGAGAACGATACACCCGTGCGATTTCTTCTTTGAGTTGGCGGACTCGCGGTTGAGCAGGAATCGAATTATCACCAAAATAGGTTTGGGGATTTTCTCCTCGTACAGCACGTATCGCAGCTGTTAAACCACCCTGAAATTGGTAGTAATCATCAGAATCGAGCAAATCGTGTTCGCGATTGTCTTGGTTTTGTAACACTATCTGCATTTGTTGCAACCGCTTTTCAAATGCTTCTGGGGCGGAACGTCCTTGTTGAAGGGATGAGGGGGATGAAGAGGATGAGGGGGATATTGCTCCCCCTGCTTCCCCTGCTTCCTCTACTCTTCCTGAGGTGTAAGCATAGGAACTCCAGTTGATGTAAGCACGAGCTAAATCTTGGTCATCCGTCCAGTTTTGTGATTCAATTAAACCTTGGAGTCCTGCGCCGTAAGCACCTGGTTTAGAACCAAAGATACGGTAACGCGATCGCACTCTTGCCTCTGGTAAACTTAAACCAAGTTTTGTCCAAAAATCAGTCTCTTGACGAACTTGTACTGCAAGAGAATTTTCCTGTGGTGGTTCATCCAAAGCCGCCACGGCTTGCACAGCCGAGTCGAACAAATCAATCAAGTTGGGAAAAGCATCCCTAAAGAAACCAGAAATTCGCAACGTCACATCCACACGCGGACGCCCCAAAACAGAAAGCGGTAAAATTTCAAAATCTACTACCCGTCGCGCCGCACCATCCCATACAGGTTGCACACCAAGTAAAGCCAGCGCCTGAGCAATATCATCACCCCCAGTCCGCATCGTGGCAGTTCCCCACACAGATAATCCTAGTGTTTTGGGATACTCACCTTGCTCTTGTGTGTAACGTTCAATGAGTGCCTCAGCCGCTTTTCTACCAACATCCCAAGCACTTTCCGTAGGAACAGCACGGATATCTACCGAATAAAAATTTTTACCAGTTGGCAGAACTTCCGGACGTCCCCGCGTGGGTGCGCCAGCGGGAGCACTAGGGACATAGCCGCCATCGAGTCCACGTAACAAGTTGGTAATTTCTTCTTGAGTTTGTAGTAAAGAAGGCAGAAGCTTGGTGCGTATCCAGTTAAGGACGGTGGGAAGTGGAGATGAGGGAGATGAGGGAGATGAGGGAGATGAGAAAGTGGGAGGGGAGATGAGATTTTCTACGATTTCGGCGGCTTGTTCTTCTAATACTTCGACAGCATCGCCGACAGTGCGACAGGTGTGTGGAGTTTTGTCAGCTAAAAGCTGAATATCTTGAATTGATAACTCAGTACTGAAATCAGCAGTGAGTGGATCAAAATCTAAGTTCAAATCTTGAGCCAAAGCACGGGTAAATCCAATATGATGACGATTGGGAAGACGGGCGATCGCGACAATTAAATCTCGCAGTTGTCGCCCTTGAGGACATTGCCCAAAAATATGCAATCCATCGCGGATTTGAGCTTCCTTCAATTCACAAAGATAACCATCAAGTGAAGGTAAAACTGACAAATCAAACGTTGAATCAGAAAATTCTTGTTTTCGCGTTATACCTTTTGCCTTGTACTTTAATTCCAAATCCAACAAAAGATTTTCTTTGACAACCAGTTCGCGGATGCGATCGCCAATGATTGACAAACGAGATGGATCTAAACTTTCCGCCTCATAATACTCATCAATCAAATTTTCCAACTCATGCAAAGAACCATAAAGTTCTGCACGAGTTAGAGGTGGCGTCAAATGATCCACAATCACCGCTTGAGCGCGACGTTTAGCCTGCGAACCTTCACCAGGATCATTTACAATAAACGGATACAAATGGGGAAGAGCTCCCAAAGCCACCTCAGGATAACATTGACTCGACAAAGCCACACTTTTACCCGGAAGCCACTCTAGATTTCCATGCTTCCCCACATCAACCACAGCATCAGCGCCAAAACATTCCCGCACCCAATAATAAAAAGCTAAATAATCATGAGTTGGTTCCAAATCCGGCGCATGATAATTCAAACTTGGATCAACATCATACCCCCGCGCTGGTTGAACTCCCACAAAAACGTTACTGAACTGAATTCCCGAAACAGGAAACGAAGAGGGAAAATTAAAACCTTCTTTTCTTTCTTCCTTGGCGTCCTTTGCGACGCCAGTCGCCTGCGGAGGGAAACCCTCCTGCAGCGCTGGCTCGTCTTGGCGGTTCGTTTCAAAAACACTTCCCCATCTTTCGCCAATTCCTTTCTGCACAGCTTCCGGTAACGAAGCAAAAAACTCCTCATACTCCTCTACAGAAACACCTTGCAGCACTGGACGCAACTCTCTACCTTCCGGATCATTCGTCACCCCAGCCGTGAGACATTCAATCAACTCATCCCCATTACTAGGTAAATTTTCCACTTTATACCCAGCAGACTGCAAAGCCTGAAGAATTTCCACACAACTGGCTGGTGTATCCAATCCCACACCATTAGCTAAGCGTCCATTCCGGGTAGGGTAATTTGCCAAAATCAGCGCCACGCGACGTTCTTCAGGAGGCTTAGAACGCAAACGCACCCAATTCGCGGCTAAAGAAGCGACAAACTCAATGCGATCGCTTACTGGTTCATAAACGACCACATCAGTTTGTAAATCAGAATTGCTCGTTTGTACTGTTTTAAAAGACACAGCACGAGAGATGATGCGCCCATCCACTTCTGGAAGCGCCACATTCATCGCCATATCGCGGGGTGAAAGTCCTTGAAATTGCAACTCCCACTGTTCAACCGCACCACCGCTAAGGATAACTTGCAACACCGGCACATCCAATTTTTGCCACAAATCAACCTGCGGTGTTTCTGTTTCCAAACGCGCCAGAGAAAAACTTGTGGTATTCAGCAGCACTGCAATTTGCTGCGTATCCTTGGGTTGAAAAAACTCGCACAATTCAGCTTGAACATCAACATCACGCAAAGAAGAAACAAAAATCGGTACTGGCGTTAGATTTCGCTTTGCCAAAGCATCGCACAAAGCATCTATCACCTTGGTGTTTCCCGCCAAATAATGAGCACGGTAGAAAAGAATTCCTACTTTAGAAGTGAGAGGCTCAGGAGATGAGAAGGATGAACAAGAGACTGCGAATTTTGAATTTTGTGCCTCCTCCGGAGGAGTTTCACTAACGGGTAGCGTGTCCGCAGGACATATTTTGAATTTTGAATTGATTTGCTCCCACTCATAAAGCCCAACACGCGGAACGACTTGCGGTGGTGAAGGATTAAAAGAAGTTGAAAAGCAAGTATCGGCGATAAACTGGAGAGCGTTGAGAATATTTTCTACTCCGCCTTCGTTAAAGTAGCGCCACACCTGATTAACAGTACTCAGAGGTAGAGTAGAGTGAGAGATTAAATCGGGGTCTATAGCGTCATCCCCTGGCATTACAATGAGGGTTGTACCATTACGTTGCACAATTTCCTGCACAACTTCTAAGCCATAAGCCCAGTAAGAACGCCCTCCTAACAGGCGGAGAATAATTACTTGAGCGAACTCTAAAACTTTTTCGACATAGTCATCAATACTTACTTGTTGCTGCAATTGCAGTAGGTTAGCAACTCTTAAAGCAGGAAATGTCGTGGGTAATTTCGGTACAGCCGCCGCCAAAGTTTGAATGTCGGTATCAGCAGACGTAAGAAACACTATGGGAGCAGGGGTTTGTTCTAGAAAAATTAAGCCTTCCGATTGAGGGTTCCATCCGCCCGATGTGGCATTAATACGATGCATAATCCTGTATTACCGTCTTAAACTGTTGGTTAGAACACAGTACAAATTTTTGAGCAATAGCACAAAGCCCCTTTCACTTTTATTTTTAACAATGCCTAGTTCTCGCGATTTGAGCTTTTCTCGAACCTTGCCTAGTAATGTTTTTGATCAGCTTGGGGAATTCTTGCAGCAGATGGCTCAACAAGCAGTGGGAAAGGCGGCTTTGGTACTTACAGAAGCTGTGTTGACACCGATTGATCTACCCCAAGAATGGCAAATACAACGGTTTACTGTGGTGGTTTCTGAACAATTTAGTGCGCTGCTTGTGGGTTCGCCAGAGGAGCAGGGGAGCGAGGGAGTGAGGGAGCGAGGGAGCGAGGGAGCAGGGGAGCAGGGGAAGCAGACTTTTGACTCAGCACTTAGCAACGCCACTAACTACAATGGGAACTCCAACGGACAGTTGCAGACTCCTCATTTTAAGTCGCCATTGCCCACAACGCTGGCTTGTCAATCGGAACCAGAGCAGGCGAAAAACTCCTCAGCACTTAATATGCAATTGACGTTTGATCCAGAAGCGATCGCCTCCTTCGTTTTGAACTTGAGAGATTTGTTTGAGCCAGATTCCCATACTTACCAAAAGCTTGAACAATATCGTCAAATTCCCGTTCCTAATGATGGCACGCTTCAAAGTCAATTCTCACTTTTGTTATTAAAGTATTTTTTGCCACAAGGAAACCATGAGGTGGTACAATCATCATCCCCAACTTATCCTCACGTTTCTGTCTGTCAACCTGTGCAACATGCTCTGAATAAACAGATTGCTCAAGAACGACTGTTAAATCAGGTTACAAGTCAAATCCGTAAAACTCTGGATTTGCCTGTGATTATGGCAACAGCAGTTGCACAAGTACGAGAGTTTTTGGAATTAGACAGGCTTGTCGTTTACAAATTTGAGGAATCAACAGTTAAGACTCAACACTCAACAACCTCCCCATTCCCATCTCCACAACTTTCCATCTCCACACCTTTGCATCTCCACAACTTTCCATCTCCACACCTTTGCATCTCCACACCTTTCCAAACACACCAGCAAGAATTACCCGACAAAGGAGGTTGTATTGTCTACGAAGTCCGTGCTGACGATGATATTCCATCGGTGTTGAATTATAAGGAAAAAAATTGTTTTGCACAGATACCCCGATGTTGGGAAAAGTATCGCCAAGGCTTTACGTTGGCTGTGGATGATGTAGAAAAAACTTATGCTCTAGAAGAGTGTTTGTTACATTTTTTAAGGAAAGCTAAAGTCAGGGCAAAGTTAGCTTCCCCAATTGTGTATGAGGAGAAACTTTGGGGGCTATTGATTGCTCATCAGTGCAATACTCCTCGCCACTGGAGTGAAAGTGAGAAAAATTTGTTAAGTTCTGTGGCTGAACAACTGGCGATCGCCATTCATCAAGCAGAATTAATGCGATCGCTCACTCAAGAAAAACAAACTCTCGAGCAACGAGTTGTTGAGCGCACAATGGCGCTTCACGACGCCTTAGAAGCTGCAGAAGCCGCCAGCCGTCTCAGAAGTGAATTTCTTGCCACCATTAGCCATGAATTGCTCACACCTCTAACTTACGTCATCGGGATGTCTTCCACTTTGTTACGCTGGTCTTTTGGTGAATTGAGTCAGCGTCAACGGGATTATCTCCAAACTATCCACGATAGTGGAGAACATTTACAAGACATGATTAATGATATCCTCGATTTATCCCAAATTGAGGCAGGCAAGGCTGTTTTAAATATTACAGAATTTTCATTGGTAAACATAGCTCAATCCACAATCAACGCACTCAAAGAAAAAGCAACAAGCCAGCGAGTCAATCTCAACCTGGATGTGCAACTCAACCCGCAGCACGACATATTTACTGCTGATGTCAGGCGAGTGCAACAAATTGTCTGGAATCTGTTAACTAATGCTATAAAATTTACACCAGAAGGCGGCAATGTCACTTTACGTATTTGGGTAGAAGACGAAACCGCAGTATTTCAAGTAGAGGATACTGGCATAGGCATTCCAGAAGAACAATTGTCCCTACTGTTTGAGAAATTTCACCAACTCGATACACCTTACCGTCGGCGTTACGGAGGAACCGGGCTGGGTTTGGCTTTAACGAAACAACTTGTAGAACTCCACCGGGGTCGAATTGAAGTAGAATCCACCGTAGGCGCTGGCTCAGTATTCACTGTTTGGATACCAGCCTAGCCTAATTCAGTATTGAGTGCTGAGTCAGGAAAGTGGGGAGTTCTCCGTTATAAATAATTAAGCGAATTTGATAAGCTGAAAATCCTATAATTTGCATACTATATTTAAAATTTAAATAAAATTAATTGTTGTGGGGTGGGCCGGAAAGTCCGCCCAGATTGTGCAAATTAAAGGCACAACAGCTTATGACTAAGGACTAATAACTCATAGACATTTTACAAAAGTATGATTAATAGATATAGCAATCCTAATATGATTCGTGAAAAACAAGATCCCCGCCTTCTTATAGAAGTCGGGGATCTGAAGGGTAAATGACTAATGACTCATGACTAATGACTCTTTAATTCAAGCACTCCATCACGGACTGATCGTATCTTGTCAAGCGCCAGTTGAATCACCACTGCACGAACCAACGGTTATCGCAGCAATGGCGCAAGCTGCTGTCAACAATGGTGCTGTTGGTGTCAGAATTGATACCCCTGCTCATATCGTTGCTGTCAAAGAAAAAGTAAAAGTCCCAATTATTGGACTATGGAAACAAGTCGTATCTGGTTATGACGTATACATCACACCCCAGTTTTATCATGCTGCTGCTGTGGCAAAAGCGGGAGCAGATATCATTGCCATAGACGCGACTACCAGAAATCGCCCCGGAGGTGAAACAGTGGCAGATATTATTGCCCGAATTCATCAATTAGGGAAAACAGTGATGGCAGATGTAGACACGATTGAGGCAGCAAAAGCAGCTGTAGCGGCTGGTGCAGATATTGTGGGGACAACTCTTTTTGGCTACACTGCGTCAACCAAGCATCTTTCTCCCCCTGGCTGGGAACTCCTTACCCAAATCGTGCAGCAATTAAACGTTCCAGCAATTTGTGAAGGTGGCATATCTTCACCCCAAATGGCTCGTCGTGCTATTGATTTAGGGGCAGACGCTGTTGTTGTCGGCACTGCGATCACTGGTATTGATCATCTTGTCAAAGGATATGTAAAAGAGTTGTGATTTGTAGCAGTTTCCAATTTGGTTAAAATACAGATTTTCTATAGGGGTACAGCAATGGTGCGCCTCCAGTATGTGGTTTTGAAAGCGCTGTATTTTTCAACTAAACAGCCAGGAGTCCCCCACTGTAATCTTCGATTCAGTGGTGGGAGGAATGGCGGGTATTTATCGCACGTCCCCTGAACTGATTACTTCTACTGGGAGTAGAGTCCGGGGGACAGTGCGATAAATACCAATCTCTTAGGATTTGATACATAGTCGTGAACTACGTTTGAGTAACTGTACTTTTGACGGAGTAAACTGTCCAAGTCTGTGCCAATTGTGGTCATAGACTGAAACATTCTTGGTTTTGGCTGTTTGAGTATAACCACCTATCCAGCCAATATAAGATTTACCTGCTTTTTCCGCTTTGACCAAATCACCGGAGCGCATACCGAAAGGTGTAATTGTTCCGCCTTTGCGCTTTCTATTACCTTGCGCATCTTTGACTGGGTTCTCAAAGTGGAGTTGACGGCGAAACAGGTTAGGACGTGCAATGATACGAAATGGTGCAGATGTGACTAGGACTTCTCCAACCCAGCGATGACCACGAGTATTGGCAGTATGAAATTTCTCGAACTTCATGAAATTACTTGCTGCCAGTGCCACACCATCATGAGCATGAGTCTCAGGAGTTTGTTTCTCCTTGTTTTTCTTATCTTTAGCCAAGCCTAGCTGTTGTCTAAGGATTGAAGTTTGCCAACCTTCTTGCACATTGGTTGGTGCAATTTTCGTAAGCCATTGCAACATGACTTTTTGCCCAACCATCACCGGGCTAAATCCTTTGTCGCCTTTAGCCTTAACGTACTCGTAGGTAACTTGAGTAACGGGGAATAGTTTGACCAACTCCTTAGTAACTCGTAATTCCAACTCTTTATTGGCTCGAATACTGGGAGGTAGTTTATTCTGTTTACGGTTCTCAAATCGTTTTTGGCGGTGCGCTCTTTTACAAAATGCGATTTTACGGTTTATCCGTCTACCCCGTCTAGCACGTCGTAGAATCAGCCTTCCCGACATCTTTTTTGTAACATCTGCAAATGGCAAGACGAGATGTGCCATGAACAAAGTGAACTTGGCAGACTGCACCCCAACACCCGTAAACTTTTTGCCTGGGTCTAATCCTAAAGCAATAGGTTGCTGGTCATTACCAGATGGTTCTACCAATAACTGAATGCAAAAAACATTCAGATTGTTGGCTACGATTTTGGCTTTACCTTCTTTTAGCCAACGTCTAGCACGACTAGGTTTTGTTGGCATGAGTGGTTTTCCGTCTTTATCTAATACTGGTACTCGCATGGAGATAATCCTTGAGTAAAGTAATAAGTCCCTTAGCCCACCGCTACCAAAATGTCCTTTCTGGAGCCAGCGCCTTGGGCAGGTTCCCGACTTGGGGCGACTGGCGTCAAGCACTACTAATCAGGTAGTTTGTAGTTATTCCGAGTTAGGGAAACGCTCGGAGGTACGTATCAGGTAACGGCTCATGGGGCTAGTCATCTCTTACGTTGCAATCTGATTCTTGCAAGCCCACACTATACACTCCGTGTTAGTGTGGGTAGTTGACAAATGGCGCTTGTAAATTGGATATTTTTGGATGTTTAATTATATGCTAGCTAGCGGTTTTTAAACTAAGTTAAATATAACGTTTTCATGAAGTTTGCTTCTACTATCTGTAGAAAGATAACATAAGTATTAAAGTGTGTCCGAGATATGCCTTGCTGGTTAGAAAACAGTGTTAAGAATTGTGGGTAAAATAGATTTTCCCTCTTTTAGTAGATGGAATAGAAAAGATATCACCTGATATATTCAGCTTTAATTTAAAATTAAGATGAGAAGGACTCGCGCCTGTATCCGCCATTGTGCAGTGAGGGTTGGCAGAGTTAGTTCGTAAGACAAGGAAAATGCTTGGAACTATTACAAGTAAAGTTTGCCGAAAAAACAGGGGTTGCGTTCCAGCGTTAACTGTTGTAAGAATGGGCAGACAAAACTTTTACTGTCAGCTTTGAAAAGAATTGAGGAGCTACTGCACTAAGTGGATAATAGCGGCAAAGACCTGATAGCCACATACTTTCAAGAATGAGGAGTACAGACGGTGACTCCTAAGGTGAAGGCAGACGTACCAGAGGACTCGTTTGCTGGTGGTGGCGAAGTAAAGGCGCTGGTGCCAAAAATGAACGTAGCGAAAGTTACCACAGGAAACGCCATATCTAAAATCAATGACCAATTTTTGGTACTGGATAAGGAGTGGCGCTACACATATGTTAATGACACTGTCGCGGAAGTGGTGGGAATTCCCAAGGAAGAACTGTTAGGCAAGTGTATTTGGGACATGTTTCCTGATAAAGTAGGGAGCCAGTTCTACTTGGAAGCGCATCGAGCGATCGCAGAGCAAAGATTTGTCCAGTGCGACTACTTCTATTCGCCTTGGCAACGCCACTTTGAAAACCGCATTTATCCTTCCAGCGACGGAGTTTCAATTTTTATCACGGACATTACTGAGCCTCAGCAAAACAGCGAAGAGTGGTTTGGTGAAATGACCGATGCCATCCCACATATTGTCTGGACTTGTCGTCGAGATGGTGAAGTGGAATATTTTAATCAGCAAGCTCTTGATGCATTTGGCATCAATTTAGAGCAACTTTTGGCAGAAGGTTGGCATCCGGTTGTGCATCCGGATGACTTGCAGCGAACAATTGATCGCTGGATGCAATCTGTCAGTGCTGGAACTCAGTATGAACTTGAGTACCGTCTGAAAATGGCAGATGGCTCCTACCGCTGGCATTTAGCACGAGCGTTACCACAGCGGAATGCGACAGGCAAGATCACTCGTTGGTTTGGAACCTGTACCGATATTGATGGACACAAGCGAGCCGAGCAAGCTTTGCGCGAAAGTGAGGAGCGCTTACAGCTTGCACTTCAAGCTGCCAACATGGGGATATGGGAGCGAGATTTAACAACAGATGCAGGATACTGGTCCCCCAAAGTGTATCAAATCTTGGGGCTAACTCCTAGTACTGACGACAGCAGTTATGAAGCTTTTTTGAATTGCATTCACCCAGAGGACCGAGAGTACGTTCACCAAACCAGTCTGCAAGTTATTCAAGAATCTTTGGATTGCAATATTGAGTATCGCCTCTTGTACTCAGATGGTAGCATCCGTTGGGCAGCGAGTATTGGTCAAGTGCTTGATGATCAGGCTGGCAAACCACAGAAGCTGATTGGCGTTGTGATGGACATTACAGAACGCAAGCAAGTAGAGGCAACACTTCGAGACATGGAGCAGCGCTTGCAACTCGCTTTGGCGGCGGCTGACATGGTTGCCTGGGATTTAGATATAAGAACCCGCCAAGTTGTGTGCTCTGAAAGTGGTTTAAAAATCTGGGGAATTCAGCGCGGAACACCATATGAATTTGTAGAATTCATTCACCCAGAAGACCGTCCCCAAGTCTTACAAAAAACCATCCTCGCTCTGCGTAGTGAAATACCTTATATTTTAGAGTACAGAGTGTTAAGCCCCGATGGCAAGGTGCGGTGGATAGTGAGTCAGGGAAACGTGGTCCACCGGGGAGCCGATGGGCAAGCTTTGCGAGTTGTTGGAGTGTCGGTTGACATTACACAGCGCAAGCTGTCAGAAGCGGCATTGCGAGAGAGTGAAGCGCGTTTTCGGCTGATGGCTGAAAATTCGACTGATATTATTTCGCGCCACTCAGTTGGTGGAATTCTTAGCTACGTGTCACCTGCTTGTTATACAGTGCTTGGGTATAAACCTGAAGAACTGGTTGGTCGTTCCAGTGGGGAGTTAGTTCACCCAGATGATTTGGTTGAGATTGCTAGGAACTACCCAATCAATGCAGATTTACCAGACATATATACCATAACTCATCGGGCGCGTCACAAAGACGGACATTATATCTGGATTGAAGCGACTGTTCGAGCTATCCGCGATGCAGAAACTGGGCAAATTTTAGAAATGCAGGCATCGTCTCGGGATATCACGGAACGTAAGCAGGCTGAGGAGAGACTGCGCTTTCTTGCTCAAGCGAGCGATATCCTAAGTTCATCATTGGATTATGAGACAACCTTAGCCAGTGTGGCTCGTTTGGCAGTGCCTGCGATCGCTGATTGGTGCGTCGTTGATATTATCAGGGAAAACGAATCAACTCGTCGAGTGGCAGTCGCTCATGCCGATGCCTCGAAACAGGAATTGGTAGAACAGCTACGAAAATATCCATCTGACTTGGCAAAAGTTGCAGGTCTTCCTGAAGTCATACACACAGGCAAGCCAATACTAACTCCTGTTGTCACTGACGACGACATGAAAGCAGCTGCCCATAATACCGAACATTTAAAACTCCTGCAACAGCTAGCTCCTAAATGTGGTATGGGTGTACCGTTGATTGCGCGTGGACAGGTTTTAGGAGTTATTTCCTTGGTATGTTCAGAATCAGGTCGTCGTTATGATAGCAACGATTTGATATTGGCTGAAGAACTGGCGCGTCGCGCTGCTGTAGCTGTTGATAATGCCCGACTTTATACAGAAGCACAACTCTCCCAACAAGCCGCTCTTGCAGCAGCAGATCGCACGACTCGTCTTCAAGCGGTGACTGCAGCGCTTTCCGAATCCTTAACCCCAGAACAAGTTGCTGAAGTGATTGTGGAGCAGGGAATGGCAGCTTTGCAGGCAAATTCTGCTTTAGTGGCGCTATTGACTGAGGACGGCACAGAACTTGAAATTGTGCGTGCAGTTGGTTACAAACAGGAACTTGTAGATGCATGGCGTCGATTCTCAATTCATGCATCTGCACCACTAGCAGACGCAGTAAGAACCGGAGAACCGATCTGGCAAGAAGCAACAAAGACACGAGTTGCTCGTTATCCACATCTGACTCAAGCATACGCTCAGCATAACTACCAGGCTTGGATTTCCATTCCGTTACTGGTAGAGGGGCGAGCCGTGGGTGGAATGTCCCTAGCTTTCGCCGAAGCTAGGGAGTTTAACGAGTATGACCGTGCATTCATGCTGACAATGGCACAGCAATGCGCTCAGGCAATTGAACGTGCTCGTTTATACTATTCAGAGCAAAAGGCACGAGAAGCTGCAGAAACAGCCAATCGGATTAAAGACGAGTTTTTAGCAGTGCTTTCCCATGAATTGCGATCGCCACTCAACCCGATTATGGGTTGGACAACACTGCTTCGCAAAGGAAAGTTAGACCAAAAGACAACAAACCGCGCTTTGGAAACTATCGAACGCAATGCTAAAGTACAGGTTCAATTGGTTGAAGATTTGCTCGATGTCTCCCGAATTCTACGGGGTAAAGTCAGTCTAAATATTTGCCCTATTGACCTAGCAGCAGTCATTTCAGCAGCAATGGAAACAGTGGGTTTGTCGGCTGAGGCTAAGTCAATTAAGATACATACAATGTTTGAACC
This sequence comes from Scytonema sp. PRP1, assembly GCF_036697665.2. Taxonomy (NCBI): domain Bacteria; kingdom Bacillati; phylum Cyanobacteriota; class Cyanophyceae; order Nostocales; family Scytonemataceae; genus Scytonema; species Scytonema sp. PRP1. The sequence goes on from NZ_JBAHYJ020000030.1 coordinate 244,045, forward strand.
AAATTTGGGGAAAGTTCTGGGCGACTCAAACCGATTGCAGCAAATTGTTTGGAACCTGCTGGCAAATGCGGTGAAGTTCACACAACAGGGAGGACGGGTGAATATCCGACTAGAACGCGTTGGACAATACGCCCAAATTTTAGTAAGTGATACAGGTAAGGGTATTGAGCCTGACTTTCTTCCTTATGTGTTCGACTACTTCCGCCAAGAAAACAGTACCACAACCAGAAACTTCGGTGGACTGGGGTTAGGGCTGGCGATTGTCCGTCATTTAGTCGAACTGCATGGCGGAACAGTCCAAGCAGACAGTAAGGGCGTTGGTGAGGGGGCAACCTTTACAGTGAGACTACCGGTGATGCCAACTCAACCACAGATATTCCAAAATAAGACACAGTCTGAGCCTTGCCCGGATTTGAATGGCGTAACGGTGTTATTGGTAGATGACGATACCGATACGCGGGAGTTTATCACGTTCTTGCTAGAGGAGTATGGGGCGAGTGTAACAGCAGTGACAAAAGCCAGTGAAGTACTCACCGCTTTAACCCAGTCTCTGCCAGATGTGTTCCTTAGCGACATCGGTATGCCGGAAGTTGACGGATACACGTTGATACGCCAAGTCAGAACTTTGCCGCCAGAACAGGGAGGACAAATTCCGGCGATCGCCCTAACTGCTTATGCAGGGGAAATGAACGAAGAAAAAGCACTTTCAGCAGGTTTTCAAAAGCATATTCCTAAGCCAGTCGATCCAAGTTTGTTAGTTGAGGCAATTTCTCACCTACTCCTACCCGCCGGTTCGCCGCTAGGCGTGAGGGCAGGGTAGAATACCAATTAAATAAACCGCTCCTGAGCCAAGGACGCCAAGAAAAAGATAGGTAATCTTGTAGCACCGAAGAAAGTTAGCAATTGCACGCGTAGCCTGTCCAAAGCAGATAGGGCGATCGCTAATCAGCAGAACCGACAGCAGAAAATGGGCGTTGCTGAATTCAGGGATGATTCTTGTGGGGTAGGCATCCTCTGCCTGCCCAAAAAATTCAAGGGATGGGCAGGACAGCCCATCCCACAAAAACACAAAATTCATCCTGCAAATATGCAACACCAGAAATTGCTATCTGTCTGATCCGTAAACTTCCCTGTTGTATCTTATGATTGCATCGGAATCGTAAGCAGGCTGCTGAGGCAGAGCAAAAGGCTGAGTACCAGGCTGCGGCGGGCAAAGCGGTTCCATCTCGGAGACTGGCTTTGCTGGAGCGATCGCGCTGGGGTCTCTATTATCCTCACCCACCTGAAACGTCACCATCATGTCGCAATCTTCATGCTTGAGGTTGTGGCAGTGCATCATATATATCCCTTGCTGGGGACCAAACACACCTGCAACTGTTGCTGTTTCTCCAGGTTTAATGACAAAAACATCTTTCCAAGCATTATTCTCGTAAGGCTTAAGTGGTATTTGCTGTCCAGTCCTGTCCGTGCGCTTAACAATCTGTAAGTCACTTAGATGAATATGCACTGGGTGAATTTCTTGGCTTTCGTTGCGTAGTGTCCAGTTCACACACGTCGGGTTGGCACGATCAAAAGCAGGCGCACAAGCAACTTTTTCAGGCCATCCCTTGTCGTTGATTAACCATTTCCTATCCCCCCCAAGTTCAGGTTTGCAGTTCTGTGTTTGACTCTGACTCTGAGCGAATTTGAGTGTGACTTCTGCGGGGCACTCACTTGGCAATGCAGCCGAACTTTCTTTAGGGCAGTTCTCAAAACGCCGAACAGAGCGTAGGACATTTGGAACAACACTGTCATCAGCAACAGGATCTGGATTAATGTTGAAACGTAAAACGTTTTCTGTGAATCCAAAGGCTAAATCCTCTAACTTTAAATAAACCTGAGTTACAGCAGATTGGAATATCTCGTTAAAGTCGATAACGAACTCATAGCGTTCTCCTACGCCCATCTCCAAATCTTTCACATCAACTGGGTTCTCCCGCAAGCCGCTATCTGTTGCGATCACTTTCAAAGTTAGATTATTAGCTTCATTACTTGTCGGAACGACAGTGAGTTTAAAGATGCTTTGAGGAGCAGCGTTCAAGACTCGGAAACGATACTTGTGTCGCTTCACATCCATATGGGGTGTTAAGGCACCATTGACAAGGGTTTCTTCTCTTCCACGTGGGTCTGGGTTTGTCTGTAGAATAAGCGGTACATCAAATTCCCCATCAGTGAGTAGAGGAAGTTTATCCCTTTCCCATTGGTCTTCAACAATATACATACCCAACAGACCTTTTTTCACATTGTCCAGAGTTTTGTGAAGTGCATGATCGTGGTACCAAATTGTGGCAGCGCGATCGTTGGGATAGATGTAATCCTTGTAATAATCTGGCGGAATATAATCTTCAGCATAGCCATCGTATTCTGGTTTGGAAGCCATACCGTGCAGGTGGACTACCGTCTTAATAGGCTCCCCGTTTGCCTCATTACCCAGTTTATTAATGAAGCGGACAACCGAATACCGCAATCCTAATCCTTCCTCGTTCTGTAAATCCCCAACTTTGTGCCGGATGAGGGGACCAGGAGTGATACCGTTATATCCCCAAATCTCAACAGGTTTTCCCCCAATCGTTTGCTGAGTTTTCTTAATTTCGATTTCGTAGTAATCTGTTGGCTTTCCGTCGATGCCTGTTTGGGTGCTGCACACGGGCGCCAGAACAGGTGGAATAGGTAGAGTTTCCTTAAATTCATTACTCACTTGTGAAGAAGACTCTTGGGCTAAAGCTTGCTTTTGATAGCCCAAGGGCAGCAGCAGCGAACTGCTCCCCACCAACCCTAGTTTGATGACCTCTCGTCTGGTTAACTTCATAACTCTCAGACTCCAGAAATTAAAATGATTAAGTTCTACAGTGCCTATTGGCAATCTGTGAAATGAAAGCATAGCGAGGCTGTCACCAAGGAGTATTTCAAGTCTAATTATCTTTGTTTAGAAATATCCAACTGATGCATCTGGAGAAACTTAAAACCTACAGCCGCTCGTGAAAGTCTCGCTATTTTTGGAGTTATCAACTTTCAGGGCTATTTTCCGCAGCTGGCTGAACAATGACATTCCCACTCATGCGTCTGCCGTGGATTTTACAGTAATAAAACAAACCAGTGCCATCGCTTGAGTCTGAGAAGGTAAACTTAAATTCACCATTTGGTGCTAAATTTCCC
>NZ_JBAHYJ020000037.1:0-55124 GCF_036697665.2 Scytonema sp. PRP1
AAGAAGCTATAACAGAATCTGAATTAAGATCTCGATTAGAGCTTGATACTAGCGGACAATTAAAGGAAGCTTTGGATTTTTTGTTGATTGACCGAGCTATATTAGCAGAAAAAGTTGGTAAAGCTGCTTTAGAGCGATTTCCTGAATTAAGTAAAAATGAGGATCTTGTTAAACGTTTTTACTTTGAAATTGAGCAATATTTAGAGCTCATTTACACCTCTATACTAACTCAAAGGACAAATTTGTTGCGCGTGCCAAGTATACGCCAGATGTTGCCTAGCCATAAAGTTTATACGGGAGCTTTGGATATTCTCAAAAGTAAGATACCTTTTGACTTAAATGAAATGGCAAGACATACTATTGAACAGCGAATAGACTACTTAAAACAAAGAATTACTTAGTAATTTTAAGTATCTACATAACAAAATAGCTTTAGTGCTCTTAAATTTGACGTGAGCGAAGGATACTATCGCTTACCTCAATATTTCTTTCCGTTGTGTTTAATTGCAATATCTTTTCTTTTACAATGTCCAGTTTTTGTTGGTCTACTCCCAACTTCCAAAGCTCATCTTTCAGTCTTATTTTTTCCCTAACGAGGCGTTCGTGTTCATCACGCAGTTCATCATCAGACAACGAGCGGTAATCCATTTTGAAAATCTGGTGTACGTAAGTTTTACTACAGTAATACCAGCTAGCTAGTAATAATCCGGATAGAAACATGAGGGCTGTTGTTTCTTGATTATTTCTTAGCAGTGTGGCTCTGCTGATCAAATACAGCACATTGCAGGTTTATGAGGTACAGTAACAGCAGTTTGTAAACCAGTTTCGTAAATGTTTGGGATTGAACAAATCGAGTGCAGTTGCAATCAGAGTATCAACCATTTTTGTTGTGGTTGGAGCGAACTGACGTAAAAAAGCTTTGAGTTGTGACCACCAATGCTCAATTGGATTAAAATCAGGGGAATAAGGGGACAAGTGTAGAACACTGGCACCAGTTGATTGAATTAAAGTCTCAATTGAAGAGATCTTGTGGGCAGGAACATTATCCATGACCACAACTGCACCTTGCCATAATTGTGGAACCAAGCATTCTTTGATAAAAACTTCAAAGGCATTTCCATCCATCGAGCCATTCAAAGTCATTACTGCTAAAACTTTTGTTAGGCTTAGCGCTCCAATGACTGTTACCTTTGCTCCTCGGTAAAATGGTTTCAAGTCATAGACTCGACTTCCATAAGGGCTGCGAGCATTTGTGCGTGCTAACCCAAGTAAAACGCCCATTTCATCTAAAAATACCAAGTTTTCAGGGTCTATATGTTTGACTTTTTCCCAATACTCACTTCTGAGTTTTTGGACTCTTTGCGTCGCACCTTGGCTACTGCGTAACGTCTTTTTTTTAGTGTCAGTTGCTCTCGTTGCAATGAACGGCACATGGTACTAGTACTTACCCACTTATCATAGGTTTGTCCCCAATACTCACAGTACTCAGACAAGGTTGCATCTGGGTATTTTTCCACCATCGCTCGCTGCCAGCTGGGTTTCATATCCATACAGTTCACCCTTCATTCCTCCACCCTGTTGTTTTGGTTCAACATGACCTTGAGTTTTCTTCATCTCAAGCAATCTTTGTACAAAACTTTTACTTACATCGAATCTGGAAGCTAATTTTCTAATTGAAGTGTTTCCTTGCTCATAAGCTTTGATTAATTTTTCTCTAAAGTCGATGGAATAGGCTTTCATGTGACCTGTTGATGTACTGACCTTCAGAGTACTCTATCTACCTGCAATCTGCTGTAAATCAATTGAAGGTAAGCATTTTTAATATTCTTTACAAATCGTCCCCGTCAGGCAATTATCTCGGCATGAACTTTAGTCGGCTGGTTTTTTTTGTTTTAGCCTTGTTCTAAAACAAATACCCGAAAAATAGGCTTAAAAACCTTGCCCAGTAAAGGTTTGAACTTTAAAACAAAAACCTCCACATCCCCCGATAAAACACCCGTATCCCCGGACAATCCATTTTTGAAATCCTTACTGCTGGATAGGTCAGCTTGAGCATTAGTACTTAACATTTCCCAATTACCTGCTGATTATCACCTGTGGTTGGCTGGTTTTCTGTTTTAGTCTTGTTTTAAAAAAAATAATTCAAAAAATTGGCTTAAAAGCTTTGCTATATATGGCTTTGAGCTTTAAAACAAAACCATCCGTATCCCCGGATGAAAACACCCGTATCCCCGGATGAAAACACCCGTATCCCCGGATAATCTATTTTAAAAACCCCTACTACATAAGACTTTCAGCCCTTTAAAACAGCCAGGAGTAAAGATCAATAGATCAGGTCGCAAAACCCGTTTTTGTAGATCTGGCATGATTTGGCAATGTTATATACATTTCGCCAATTCAAGATGAATTGCTGCATTTGCTCCGGTACAAACCAGAAAAACGCACTAGGACTTGATGTCAGAAACTTCAAAAGCGCAAAACGGGTGGAAAAACCGAAGTATAAGCAACACCCGCCTTTTGGGCTACCCCAGCATCAAGGAGGAAGGCAATGAACATCCTTCCTCCAACACATATCTCAACTCAGCACTGGGAAGAGTGGGTCATCAAAAGCGGTGTCCATCCTGAAATCACCGCTTTGAACGTCATTTCCTTATCTGGCGCTAGAATTTACGATTACCTGCTCTACTCGCCATTCATTGAGCGCCGCAACAGCGGGAGAATCACCGACTCCTATTTAAAGCGCTATCGACCATTGGAGAATGGCGGCTGGTGGTGCGGTGGCGGGATTGACCCGATGACTTGGGAAGAGATGCTCTGGGGTCAGTTCAAGCCGGATACCCCTCGCTTACAGTCGGAGAAAGGTAAAGAATTTAAGGGATTTGGTCAACCGCCGAAGCTAGTCAAATATGAACCCCCGCCAAAAACTGACCTGAGAGCATATTTCCTGCGTGTCCCTAATGAAATTTGGGATCATGTTGCCAAGCGCTACAAAATCAAGCGATATGATTCTCCCCTAGCGCTACGGCTTTTGGATAGACGTAAGCTTCGGAACTTTTGGGAATGGGTGTACTTGCACCCGGAAATTCCCATTATTATCACCGAGGGGGCGAAAAAGGCAGGGGCGTTGTTGAGTGCTGGCCATGTGGCGATCGCACTCCCTGGTATTTCTTCCGGTATCAGAAGCTCACAAGACCCAATAACAGGTCATACCCTCAATCGCCATCTTATCCCCGAACTACAGAAATTCGCCGCCCCCGGGCGCGAAATTTACTTCTGTTTTGACAATGACCCAAAACCCACCACAAAGGCGAATGTAGATTTATCAATCCAGCGCACAGGCGGATTAATAGCACAAGCTGGATGCAATGTCAAGGTCATCACCTTAATCGGCGACCATAAGGGAGTTGATGATTTCATCGTCGCCAACGGCGCAAAAGCCTTTGAAAGCCTCTACAAGGCTGCTGTCAGCTTGGAGGTGTATACAGCCTCTTTGCTGTGGCAACTGACCTACAAGGCGACGCTGAGGCTAAATCAGCGCTATTTAGGAGATATCCCCTTCCCCTTGTCCGGTTTTGCTTGTATCAAGTCTCCCAAAGGAACGGGCAAAACTCAAGCGCTGGACAAGTTAATTACCGAAGCCCAGAGAGAAGGTAGAAAAATCCTAGTGATTACGCACCGCATCCAGCTGGGACGGGCGATTTGCGATCGCCTGGGGCTAGATTGGATTGAGGATGTCCACTCAAGCCAGACTAAGGGCTTATTAGGCTTTGGAGTTTGCATTGACTCCGTACATCCCCTCAGCCAAGCTCACTTTAACCCCAAAAACTGGGCAGGAGCAATTGTGGTACTCGATGAAGTCGAGCAAGTAATATGGCACTTGCTCAACAGCTCCACTTGCTACGAGAAGCGTGTATCAATTCTTGAAACCTTCCAGCAGCTAATGGGCTTTGTTGCATCTACCGGAGGATTGATTATTGCTCAAGATGCAGACTTAAGTGACCTGAGTATTGATTTTATCAGAGGGGTGATAAAGCGGGAATCTGAGATTGATTTGCAGCCGTGGGTGGTTGTCAACTCCTGGCAACCAGAAGAAGAGATTCGTTGGAACGTAACCATCTACAAATCAACAAATGCCGCACCTGTGCTCACTCAGATCAAGCGATCGCTCACTACTTCACCCAAAGCGATTATGATTCACTGTGATGGTCAAAAAGCGAGAAGCAAATGGGGAACCAAGAATCTGGAATCCTGGGCAAGAGAAAACTTTCCCGACGAGACAATTCTCAGAATTGACTCAGAAAGCGTCGCTGACCCCACTCACCCAGCCTATGGTTGCGTTGAGAAAATTAATGAAATTGTCACGCAGTATAGGATTATAATAGCCTCACCCAGTATTGGGACTGGAGTGTCAATTGATGTCAAAGGGCATTTCCAAAAGGTGTTTCTCATTTCTCAAGGGGTTTGCCCCGAATCGGAAACACGGCAAGCTCTGGCGCGGCTGCGAGAGCCAGTTCCTCGCTTCATTTGGGCGCGGGGGTATGGCTTAGGTAAAATTGGCAACGGTAGCCCTAACTACAAAGCGTTGCTGACCTCAACTTTCAAAGTCGTCAAAGCTAACATCCGGTTACTCAAAGATTTTGATTTTGACATCGACGCCGCCACTGAACCTGTAGCAACCGCGACTTGGGCAAAGATGGCATCGCGGATTAATGCTTCCAGCTTCAGATTCCGCGATAGTTTGTATCAGGGATTAGTTGCTGAGGGACACCGGGTGACTGTAGTTGATTCCGACGACGAAAAGGAGGACAAAGATAACTCAGACCAACTCAAAACTTGCTGCGACACCAATCAATCGGCAGAAAACCAAGCAGTAGAGATAGTGGACCTTCCCACAGAACGCAAGTATTTGGAACTCAAGGAAAAACGAAACAAAACCCCGTCTGAGGTGTTGCAAGTACGAAAATACGAACTCAAGCAACGCTATGGGGTAGAGGTGACAGCAGACTTAAAACAAAAAGACGATTCTGAGTGGTATCCCAAAATCCGGCTGCATTACCTTTTGACCCATGATCCCGAGTTTGTCCAGCTGCGAGACCGCCGGCATTTCGAGGGACATATTGAGCGGGGGAATGGACGGGTGTGCCTCTGGGATATTAAAGGCTACTTGCCCAAAGTGGAAGCCCTCAAGGTGCTAAATATTGGTCAATGGTTTGACCCAAAACGGGAACTCAGTAGCCATGATCCAGACCTCATCGCCTGGGCAGATTTGGTAAAACGATTCGCCCCCGAACTCAACGATTTGGGGCTAGGAAGCTTTGATGAAACACTTTATCCTATCCAAGTGCTACAGATTGTGCTGTCTAACCTTGGCATGGAATTAGAGAAGTTGGAGCGGCGGCGGGTAGCAGGTGAGAAAAATCCTGTGCGTTTTTACCGCTACAAAAAACCGTGGGACGGCAGGGCGGAGATTTTTGCAGCTTGGGAGCAACGAGATATTTTAGCGGGTTTATCTAAGCCACAGCATTCTGCTAGTCCACAAGATGTGACTGTGCCACCCCCCAAAATTTGTGACACCCCCGAATATATAGAGATAAATACAATTGGGGGTGTCACAGAAAATGAGCCTCCTGCGGAAAGTTCGGGGGATGATTTTTCAAGGGATACTAGTGTTACAGATTTAGACAACGATTCATCCCGAACAGTATCACCGCCTCCACAACCTCCTCAAGACAAGAATGAGAGCACTGCTTGAAGAAAGCGATTGCCCTTTGGGCAGTGCGCTCCGCGCAATCGCGCCCTCGTTCTGGACGGTCTAAAAACAGGTAATGCGTTCCACCTGGAATCGTCACGGTTTCAACACGCGGCGCATTCACACCATACAAGCTATTGAGCATCACTAAATGACTCACTTTCTCGTTGTTGCTCCCCGTGTACATACCCGCCCAATGTCCGCCCGTTGCCCAACCGACCAGCGCAACTTTCTGTCCCTGTTCGCGTTGCCGAATCCAGTCCACAACATTAAATCTTAACACTCTAACCAAGTGGTAAAAATATGACTCAATTTATCACTTCTCAAATTTTGGTTGCCTACGCTCATTGTCCTTACAAAGCATTTCTAATAATGTCTGCGAAGCAGTCGGGAGAATTACATGAGTATGAGCAAATTATTGAGCAAAAGAAGTATAAAATAAAAACTAAGTATATTGATATGCTTCAGAAAGAAATTCAAAATATACAACAATATGACCAAAAACACATTAATAATGGTATCGATTGTTTGATTAACGCTCAGTTAAAGGCTGGTATATTAATTGCTAACTGTAGCATTCTCAAAAAAGTATCGTATGAATCAGCCTTGGGTAAATTCAGTTATGAACCAATAATTTTTCTAGGAACACACCAGATTAATGAAATAGCTAAACTAGAACTATTCTTCATTGGATATGTGCTTGCACAAGTTCAAGGATGCCTACCGAAGACAGGTAAAATCATAACTGTAGATGGGAAGTCCCATAGTGTCAATTTGAGGAATTGCGATTTCAATCTCAATCCTATACTTGAGCCATTGCAAGAATGGACTACGGGCTTGTCGTCAGAACCACCACCCATGAATTTGAACAAGCATTGTTCAATATGCCAATTTAAGGTGCAATGTCGAACTAAAGCGGAACAAGATGAGCACCTCAGCCTGCTTGATGGTGTTACCCCCAAAGTTATTCAAAGATATGAGAAAAAGGGGATTTTTACTGTCAAGCAACTTTCCTATCTATTCAAACCACAGAAACGTAAAAAGCGAAACAAAAATCAATTTGATAACACTTATAAATTAGAGTTAAAAGCGTTAGCTATCAGAACAGGAAAAATATATCTTCAGGACTTACCAGCAATATGTCGGCAAACAACAGAATTATTTTTGGATATTGAAGGTGTTCCTGACCAAAACTTTTACTACTTGATTGGGTTATTAGTTTGTCAATCAAATACAACAAAATTCTACTCTTTTTGGGCTAATACTGTTGAGGAAGAAAAGCAGATATGGCAACAGATGTTAACAATAGCTAATCAATACTCTGATGCTCCCATTTATCATTATGGTAGTTATGAACCCCGTGCCTTGTCCAAACTAACAAAACGATATGGAGCCGATAGTTGCACTCTCATTCAACGGTTGGTCAATGTTAACGGTTATATTCACGGCAAGATCTATTTTCCAGTTTACTCAAATACGTTGAAGGAGATTGGTCATTTTATTGGAGCAACATGGACATCGTCTGTTGCATCTGGTCTTCAGAGCCTTGTATGGCGACATTCTTGGGAAGAAACGGGTGAAGTTCGATACAAAAATTGCTTACTCACCTACAATGCTGAAGACTGTCATGCTTTAAAGTTGCTAGTGGATGAACTTTCTAAAATAAAAACTTCGGCTGATACTTTATCTGAAGTAGAGTTTGCTGAGGAACATAAAAAACAAAAAACTCAAATATCTATTGAAGTTTCTAGCCAATTTGAGACCATGTTGAAATTTGCTCATATGGGCTATGATAAAAATAAAATAAATTTTAGACAGGATACAAATGAAATTAGTAATGAAGAAGAAAAGAAAAAGCGTGGTATAAAAAAGGGGTATGAAGGTCAGAGGAGAATTAATCCTAGAGCAACTAAAATACTCCAAGTTCCTGCCGCAGAGAATTGTCCAATTTGCAACAATATTTCCCTGAAAATTACAGCAAAACTGACTACAAGACTCATTATTGATTTAGTTTTAACCAAGAATGGTGTTAGAAAAACAATTATAAAATATTTAGGTAACAAAGGTTATTGCCCGAAATGCTGCAAGTTTTATAATCCACCAACTATTTCTAGATATGGACATTCGCAGCTTTACGGACATGGGTTTAAGGCTTGGTTAATCTACCATCGAGTAGCTATGCGCTTACCATATGAAAGCATTAGCGAAATGATGCAAGAGCAGTTTGGTGAAAAAATACTTGCAGGCTCGATAGTAACCTTTATTAAGGATTTTGCACAGTATTATTCTGAAACAGAAAAATATATAATTCAGTCTTTATTAAAAAGTCCTGTAATTCATGTGGATGAAACAACAATTAATATCAAAGGATTTAACTGGTATGGATGGGTTTTCACAAATGAAAAATATGTAGTATTCAAACTTAGTGAGACTAGGGAAGCAACAATTGTACATGAGCTATTATCTGGATATACAGGTATCCTTGTGTCAGATTTTTATGCTGGCTATGATTCAGTCCAATGCAGACAACAAAAGTGTTGGGTTCATCTCATCCGGGATCTTAATGATGACCTTAGAGAAACACCATTTGACACTGAATATGAAACATTTGTGTTAGAGGTAAAAAACTTAATCATTCCAATTATGGAAACCATACAAAAATGTGGTTTAAAAAAGATAATCTTAAATAAGTTTCAAAAAGAAGTTGAGCATTTTTACAAAAGAGTTATTACTGACAAGTATTATAGATCTCATCTAGTGATCAAATATCAAAAGCGATTTAACAGATATCGAGATAGTCTATTTAGATTTCTAGAAGAAGATGAAATTCCCTGGCATAACAATGTAGCTGAAAGAGCTATTAGACATCTTGCAATACAACGAGATGTATCATCATCTCCTTTTCACGAGTCAGCTACTCGGAATTACTTAGTACTGCTCAGTATTCAGCAAACCTGCCGTTTTCAGGGACAATCATTTTTTAAGTTTCTATTTTCTGGAGATACAGATATTGAAAAGTTCAAAACTCATAAGCGTTAGCTCTGATGTTTGCAAAAAAAAATCAACATTCTACAAATAGCAAAGCATTTTTAGTTTCAGAGAATGTCTATGCTGTAGAAAGTTTACACGACATAATAATGCTTATTAAATAAGCGTTGTAGATGTTATGTAATACATAAATGTTAACGGCAGCGCGAACATACTCAAAAAAGTAGAGGCACAGCTAGGACTCTACCTCTCGGCGATCACCCTATAATCCCCGTCATTCATGGCGGGGAGAGGTCAATTCCAACTTGCACTTCCAATAATTTTTGCATCTGTATCATCTAAATAAAACTCATAAACTGGCTGTCCCGATACTTCACAGCGCAACGGCTCAATGATTTTAGTAAAAGGATTCCATACCAGCGTGACCTCTCTTTTCGCTTTCTTCCTTTGCAACGTACAATTAATATGTACTGTGGGTAAATGTAGAATCATTGCACTGTAAAGATTCGCTTGAACTTTAAGAGCATAACGTTCTCTGATATCTGCAAGTTTCCTCTCCAACTCGCGAAGAGTTGCTTCTATCCGTGCTAACTCTTTTTCTTTCTCATCACCGCTCAAACCTTTGTATTCAATCTTGGCAGCAATCTCTGCGCTAATAGTGCCATAATAATTCTTCAGTCTTTCTTCATCCCTGGCTAAAGCTCGATATAACTTTGCTTGCCAATTTTCTAATTCTGCTTGTATTAACGACCCAGATGTTTTCTCAATAATGGCAGATAATTCCGACTCTGACATTTTCTGAGGTAGGGAATTATCATCCACAGGAATTTTATCTGATTCCCAAAATAAAGCATCGCCAATGTCTACAGGCGTCACTCCTGTTAATTCATTAATAATAAATGACACCATCCCAATTCTTTTCTCATCCGCCTCTGCTGTGTAAGCGACATTACACAAGATATAACGGGTCATTTCTGGTTTGGCATCAACAAAGCGAATCAAACCATTGTGAGGTACAATGTTTTGTGATATTAATTTGTCAAAACCACTAGTTTTGAGATAACCATCATATTTCACCCCCAAAGCAGCCACGCTTCCTAAATCAGCCAGAATTTCTGAGAATCTATTGAGGAGTTCTGAATTATAGCTGACAAATTGACTATTGGGAGTATCGATTGCCGTGCTAAAAGTCGTTTCTTCTTCTATTTTTAAAGCTGTTGCTATTTCTTCTGGTAACAGCACATTTAGAGTTTTTTCATCTACTAATTCTGCTACTCCATCATAGGTAGAAATGATTGTTTCTAGAGTTCTGATAATTGGATCTTCCACCGTTTGCATACACTGCACGAATTGTCAAATATGAGTTATTATCCAGGAAATAGGGATTTGTCGGCTGACTAATAAATATTTAATTTCTTAAGCTTCAAAATCTTCTCCAAATATCTGCTCATCCAGTTCTTGAGTTTCTCGATATTTATCTTTAGCTTTGAGCAAATCATCCGCCAGTTTCTCAAAAGCCGTATTTATCTCATCATTAGATTGATGCTTCAGCCAAATATCCATCACGACCTCGCTGAAATCAAATTCATCATCCACGTTCCCCAATATTGTTTCTATTTCCCCCACCACCAGTTCAAACATATTGATTTTATCGTGTAATATCCGCAGGATATATTCTTCGATACTGTCTTTGAGACAAAAGTTGAAAATAAAGACATCCTGCGTTTGTCCGATGCGGTGAATCCTCCCAATCCGTTGTTCAATCTTCATCGGGTTCCAAGGTAAGTCATAATTGACTATAGCGTTCGCAAATTGAATATTACGTCCTTCTCCCCCGTCTCCGATGCTAGTAAAACTGGAACGCTATCCCGAAAAGCTTCAATTGATGCATCTTTTTGTTTTAATGACATATCCCCTAAAAATTCAGCAAACTCAATACCAGCTTCGGTAAATGTTTTAGCTAAATATGCAGATGTGGCTTTGTGGGTGGTAAATACTATGGTTTTTTGAGATGATTTTTTTAGTAGGTCTACTAAGGAACGTGCTTTTTCTACTTGTTTAATTTGCGCCGCACGTCGAGTTAATGTTTTCAGTTCGTCACTAGGTAATCTTTTAGAGAGATTTTTCAAAGATTCAACCAAAGCATTAACGCTGGAACCTGCACGCATTAACAAACTAGTACGGGAAAACTTGTCGAGGTGTTCTGAATGTTCCCGTAAAAAGTTGCTTAAATCTTGATAGAGTTTCCGTTCGCTTTCAGTTGGAGTGACAGTGATGGTGGTGGCGAAGCGTTTGGGTAATTGCACATCAACTAAAGAACGAGTGTTGCGGATCATCACTTCCCGCATCAGACTTCGCAGTTTTTCTGGGTTTTTGGGAATTCGTCCGTTTTTCGAGGAAACGTACTCTCGCTTGAAGTCTGCTTCAGTTTTGAGTAAACCCGGTTTTAACAGAGTCAGAAGATTAAATAGTTCCACCAAAGAGTTTTGTACTGGTGTGGCGGTGAGCATTAACATAAATCTTTTATTTAAGGCGTTGACGAGTTTCCAGTTGAGTGTATTGCGGTTTTTCAGGTGATGCGCTTCGTCTACGACAACCAAATCCCAGTTACGTGAAGTGACTAGGGGATAGTGTTTGGCTGATTTAGCGGTGTTGAGAGATGCTACGATTCTCTGATTAGCTGTCCAAAATTCTTCGGGGTTTTGTTGTCTGCTGTCATCATCAGTGGTGATAGAGGAAATGCCAAATTTTGAAGCTAATTCTCCTTGCCATTGGGAGACGAGGGAAGCTGGGGTCAGCACCAGTATCGATTGAACCATCCCTCTTGCTAAGTATTCGCTGAGAATGAGTCCTGCTTCGATGGTTTTACCCAATCCAACTTCATCGGCGAGTAAGGCGCGTCCTCCAAATTGTCGCAAGACTTTTCTGGCAGTTTCGATTTGATACCAATGTTTGTCGATGGTGGTGAGGGAAGGGAGGCAAACTAATTGGTCATAGTCTGCCATTAATGATAATTTGAAGAGCGAGTTGCGAGCATTGTAGTATTTGATATCATCATGTTGCCGCCCTTTTAAGGCTGTCAGTGCTTGCGTTGGGTTGAATGTGAAACTGTAGAAGTTATCCATTCTTTGTGGTTGGTGTAACGTCGAGCGGATGTTTTGACTACTTGTCGCAGTTTATTCTCCGTCATTCCTACGCCAAGCGTGGTTTGTTAGTCAAGTTTTTTAATAAAAGTTGGCATTTCGCCGAGATCCGTGTATTGTCGGCAATAAGGGGTAAAAACCCTTACTATATATAGGTTTTAGCAATTTTTATAAGCACGGCTGGCTGAAAACCCCTTGCCTTCCGAACAAATGAGCGCAAGCGTTGTTTAGACGAGCCTTGGGAGTGTCAACCAACCCCCTCTTTTTTTCGCTCTTTGTTATTGAGTTGCACTCGCTTGCTCGTCCACTGCAGCAAGTACGCGCTTGAAAGCTTTAGTCAGAACACCGACTTCTTCTTCACTCAGGTGAGTTGCGAAGTATTTTGCAATTCCTTGAGAGTACACACACCACATCCGCTGCTGCATAGCAAGCCCTGCTTCCGTTAGGACAGCACTAGCTCCTCGGCGATCGCTCTTGCAACGCTCTCGATAAATCAGTCCAGCTGCTTCCAAACGGTCAACTAATCGCGTCATGTTGCTACGGCTGATGAGAACTGCTTGAGCCAGTTCATGCAGGCGGAGCTTATGTTCTGGTGCTTCTTTAAGTGCGAAGAGCACATCATACCACTCAAGTGGCGGTAACTCTGCTTGTGCTAATTCCTGCTCAATCAAGTCAATGACCCTAGTATGCACCGTTAGGAAAGCTCGCCAAGCTGTATTACTGGCTGCATCAAGGTTTGTCGTCCGACGTAAATTCATATTCAAGGAAAATTATAAAGTTTTGTAAAGGTTACAGATGAAATAGTTGCAAATGCAATAAAATACTTTTACACTGAAATTAGTTGCAAATGCAATTAACTCTATTGTAACAAATGCAAATGCAACAAAAAGCGAAGGAAAGTTTGTTTTGGTGACCGCTCGACTAGGAATAGCCCGTACCTCTCAACTAGGAGTAGCCCCAGAAATGTTAGCAATGCAAAAATCGAACAAAGGAACGCAACACCTCGTCAACACGTTGGGTCTTGCTGCTGTGATTTCAGCATCTACCCTGTGGGCGATCGCAGCAAACGTTGCCAGCGGCTTGTTCTCAATTGGCTTGAACCCTTTGGATTTAGCTGGAGCAAGTGCGCTGATTGCAACCTTAGGGTTAACTCTACTCAATACTCTCTTAGGACGTGGTGGTACCAAAACGATAAGTAAACAACAGTTTGTCCTCGGCATTGTGTTTGCTCTGTTCGTTGGGGCTGATTACATCGCCATTGCCAAGCTTCCAGTCGCAGTTGCCATTGTCCTCATCTTTAACGCACCAACGATTGTGGTGCTGTGGACAGCGATCGCGAATCGGCGTTTCCCTTCACCGAAAGTGATGCTGGCGCTAGTTCTATCAGTTATTGGCGTGCTACTCGTTTCAGAATTGCGAAGAGGGGATATGGCACAGTTCAACAGTTTTGGAATACTTATAGGGTTGGCAACAGCAGCGTTCTTTGCCGTCTACACTCTCTTGAGTGAGAAGGTGAGCGTTGAGGGGAGCACACCAATAGAAGTTATGCAGCAAATCTTTTCTATTGCCAGTTTATTCTGGGTCGCTTACCTATTCACTCAAGGAATGCCAACTCAACTGCTAGAACCAACCAATTTTCCCAAAGTTCTCTACATGGGTATCGCGGGTAATTTGCTTCCCTACTTACTCTATTTATGGGGTATCCAACGCGTACAAGCCCAACGTGCAGTCATCATCGCTACTATTGAACCCGTCATTGCAGCAGTATTGGCATGGTTTTGGTTTGGGCAAACACTGACAGCAATGCAAATCATCGGTGGCGGACTTATCTTAGTGGCAATCACTTCATTACAACTGACAAAATCCAAGGCTCAGAATTAATTGCAACAGTCCGTCAACTACTTATAAAAGAAGCAAAGCAGTATCTCAGGTAGAAGGTTAGCTATTAGCGTGAGTTATCAACTACAACAGACTGTTTTTGATTGTCTATGTATAAATACGGATAGCCTTGCAACCAGAGGCAGTGACAAAAGTCAAGCAAGTTCGGAAATACAACAGTATGGCAGCACAACTCGTGTTGGGATAACCGTATTCGCCTTCATCGAACAGTTGTTGAGAACTGGCGAAAGTCATTGCAATAAGAACAATCTTGATTGAGAACAGTTATGCTTAATACCACAGTCAATCATCCAAACAATGCTTTAACAAGCTCTAACGATAAACAACAAAAGAGTTTTGGCTTAATCAAAACTTTGATTAACGGTGTGTGGTACAACGACATCTCTGACACACCCGAGTTGCTTCATATGCGCCAGCAGGAAAAGCAACATTGGTTTCGCAATTGGGTAACAGCCGATGGCTCATCGGGATTTTTGGCACAAGCCGGACGTTACCACCTCTACGTCAGCTATGCTTGTCCTTGGGCACATCGAACAATTCTGTATCGGCAACTGAAGGGATTGCAGAATGTGATTTCGATGTCAGTAGTACATCCCCGTTGGGCTGGAGCAAACGGCTGGGAGTTTGGTGACACACCGATAAGCACTGTGGATCATGTCGCAAACAGACGTTACCTCTACGAAGTTTATCAGGCAGCAAAACCAGACTTTACAGGCAAAGTGACGGTTCCAGTCCTGTGGGACAAGAAAACGAAGACTATTGTCAACAACGAATCTGGCGAAATTATTCGGATGTTAAATTCCGCCTTCGATGCTTGGGGAGATGCTTCTGTCAATTTTTACCCGGATAACCTGCGTTCGGAAATCGAAACAATGAACGCATTCGTACTCGACAAGGTTTGCAATGGCGTGTACAAGGCAGGGTTTGCCAGTACTCAAGAAGCTTATGACAAAGCAGTTCAAGAGCTATTTCAGGCGCTAGATACGCTCTTAGAACGTTTATCTCAACAACTCTACCTGTTGGGCGATCGCATTACGGAGAGTGACTTGCATCTATTCTGTACGCTTTGTCGCTTTGATGCTGTCTACTATGGTGCTCTCAAATGTAATCTCAAACGCTTGATTGATTACCCAGCTCTGTCTGCATATACTCAGCGCATCTACAATCTGCCATCTGTAGCAGCGACTGTGAAGATGGACCATATCAAACAGCACTACTATGATGACTTGAAGGCTGGAAATCCGGCAATTGTGCCAGTTGGACCTGCAATTGATTTCCGCAACAAATAGGAATGCAGTTTGGCAGCAGTAGGGGTGTCTGGTGCTGGGGTATACACGACAAGTCGCCAATTAGCAGTGCCATGTAATTGCATCGTCACAGAATCTAACGATAGCCTTCCGACAATGGGATGGTCGAGTTCTTTGCGCCAATCCATTGGACGAGTGACATCATGACTACTCCACCACTGGCGAAACTCTGGGCTGACACGCTGGAGCGCTGCCACTAACTCCATCCACTCTCTTGTTCCAACTCGCTGCCCATAGTCTGCCCGAAACTGAACGAGCAAGCAACGAGCGAATGCTTCCCAGTCTACTAAGAGCCGACGCATAGCTGGATCTGTGTACACCAGCCACATAAGATTGCGCTCTTGAATCGGCTTTGTATCAAAGTCACCAAACACTAAGCTCGCGGCTTGGTTCCAGGCAAGCAGGTTCCAACATGGCTCAACAATGTAAGCAGGATTCTCCCCTAAACTGTCTAATACCTGCTGCATAGGAGCCGTGACCAATGTGGTAGAGGGCGGCTCAAGCGGTGGTGATTGCCCAGCAAGTAAGAACAGATGCTCCCGCTCGTACTGATCTAGTCGCAGCGCTTGAGCAATTTGTTCAATCGTTTGAGGTGAGACATTCACGGGACGTGCCTGCTCCAACCAGGTGTACCAGGTCACGCCGATATTGGCTAGCTCTGCAACTTCTTCTCGACGCAGCCCTGGAACACGACGGCGCGAGCCTTGCGGGAGTCCAACCTGCGTGGGTGAGAGCCGGGAGCGACGAGTACGAAGGAAATCGGCTAGCTCAGTACGCCGTTGTTGGTCATCCATCGTTCAGCACCCGCTTGTTGCTCTTAGGGTATTAGTTCTACTACTAGTATAGTCAAACTCTGGTACTACTATGAATGCTCTATCACACTAGTAACAGAGGAAAGAACTTGAGAGTTCAAATCCAAGGAGGAGCAAGCAATGAAACTATTCCTAACGGGTGCTACTGGTTATATCGGTGGTTCAGTTGCCGCAAAGCTGCTTAGTGCAGGACATCAGGTTGTCGGACTTGTGCGTTCACAAGCAAAAGCCGCAACACTGCAAGAGTTTGGCATTGAACCCCTCATTGGTTCTCTTGCAGACCAGGAGTTGCTGATTGAAGCAGCCCGTAATGCTGACGGAGTGATTAATGCTGCCGACTCCGATAACCGCTCTGTCGTAGCAACAATTCTGTCAGTTCTTGAAGGAACAGGCAAACCGTTTATCCAGACCAGTGGTTCTAGCATTGTGGGTGACAAAGCGGGGGGTGAACCGAGCGATAGCGAAGCGCTGCTGCTTTCAGCAGATCGCATCTTTGATGAAGATACTCCCTTACTTCCTGTGCCTGAGAAAGTCAACCGTGTTGCCATTGACCAAATGGTGATTGATGCAGCACAACGAGGCGTGCGCTCAATCGTATTGTGCAATAGCCTCATCTATGGTCAGGGACTCGGTTTAAAGCCGGATAGTATTCAAGTGCCGTTACTCATCAATCAAGCTAAAAAGAGCGGCATTGCCCGATACATCGGTAGAGGGTTAAACATTTGGTCTACCGTCCACATTAGTGATGTCGCAGATCTCTATTTATTGGCACTAGAGCGCGCAAGGGCAGGTTCCTTTTTCTTCGTTGAAAACGGAGAGGCAAAGTTTAAAGATATTGTCGAAGCAATCAGTCAACAGCTTGGTCTAGGCGGAAAAGCACAGAGTTGGTCTATTGAAGAGGCAATTGCAGAATGGGGATTTGAGCCGGCTGTCTTCGCCTTAGGCTCAAATAGCCGCGTCAGGGCAACCAAAGCTCGCAAGCTGTTGGGCTGGAACCCTAAAGAACCAGCATTACTGGATGGCGTAAAGCAAGAGTTAGTGTCACCAGGTGCCAAGTGGTTGAAAACATTGGTATGATTGGCTTTTAGCTATTCTCTTTCAAAGCACACGCTCATTTTACACAGTTCCGGTTTCTACCAGTGTCGGAACATTTCTCCCACAAGGCGCGAGCGTCTTGATGAATTTTTGGCATCAAAATCAGGAGAGACAAGGATAAGTTCCAAAACAAAAAATAAAATCGGAACGAGAGTATCTCTGCGTGGCACTTCATGACAGACTCTCTAGCATTACGCCTGGATGCTGCGACACCTGCAAGACACGGAGGTGCTGGAAAGTCTGTCACGCTCGTCGTATATGTTGACCAAATTCTTTCAACGTTTCTCGGAGGCATCCGTTTGGGCGATTGGGCGAAGCCCAGTGCCCTTCGGGCAATCGCTCAAAAGAATGATTCCTTCTGTGGCTTAGATAAAAAAGGTCGGGTGTTATTATTCGACCCCCTAGAACCACAATTGGCAATGGCGGCAATTGACCAAGTTTACACCATTTACGACCAACGTCGTCGAGTACCGGAACATCGTCGCCACGAGTTTGACAATCAACCAGTCAGGTTAATTTTAGCTGATTGGCACTCCGTCTACGAAACAGTTAAGGATGAGCAGTGGTTTGGGCCCTACCTCAAGAAAATTTCAACCATTATTACAGTTGGTAGAGAACTAAATGTTTGCCTGATTATCGACACTCAATCGTTTAATTTAGCCGCCTTGGGTATAGGTGACAGCAATATTAGGAAGAACCTCTATATCATCGCTCAAGGTAATTATAACGTCGAGCCAGACGGCACGGTTAATGATAGCTATGGCGTTTTATATAACCTCATTAGCAACGCCAAGATTGTGGAAGATGCAGCACTGCGTTCCTCATTAAAAGAAAGATTCAACGAACTAAAACCACAATCCAAGCAGTTAGGACAACCGCTAATATTTATCTCAGTTGACCCCATGCAATTGGATATTCTGCCTGATATCACCAGCTACAAACCAGGAGTCAAACCAGCCATTCAACTTGATACAGTTAGTCCGGAATATCTTGATAATCTACTCAGGCTGGAATTCGATATTGATGTATCCACGACTAGTATAAATAGTCCGCTTAATCAAACAACCAATCATCGGGTTGATGAAAATGCTAGTGATGACAATCAAGCAAGCCCAGATATCAAACTAACCGAGATTCAAACCAAACTGGTTGATTATCTCAAGGGGAAAGGTGCAAAAACTCCACGTCAAATTAAACAGAATGCAGGTAGTAAATTCAAGGGCGTATCGGAAGTACAAATACGCGAAGAACTTAAGCTACTTGTGCAAAAAGAAAAAGTCATTTGTATAGGTGAAGATAGTTACAGATTAGTCGATTAGGTTGGACTGTTGGTTGGGTTGGATAAATTGTACTTTTTGGGCAATATATGCACTCTTACCCAACACATCCAAAACCAACCTACATACCCAAAAGCATTGATATATAGAGATTACAGTATCCAACACAAATCCAACACTTCACTCAAGCACCAACACAAATCCAACTTCTAAGTAGTAACGTAAGTTGCTAGTTAGTGGTTCTCAACGGTATCATAATGATACTATAGTAACTATTTTAAGTATTGGCAAGTACTTAAGTTTTAAATTTTGTACTTAGAAAGAGGCGTTTTTTGATAACTAGCAACTTGGGTTAGTAGATAATCCAACAACAAATATTCGTTATATATCTCCAAAATAAAACTAAATTTAATTATCACCAATGGCTCAATTAATTGATAAAATAGTTTTTACTTATGAACACAAATGTATTAATATTATTAACTATATCCAAGAAGATTCCCAATATTCAATTTGAATGACGCGCTTTATACATGACAAATTCGCCAAGGACTATCTGGAAGAATTACTAAAAGATTACGGAGAAGTCAAGCCATCGGAAAAAGTTTCAGGAGAGATTAAAGAAATAGATGTTTTCTTCACTCCTTCTAAACAGCAAAGCTCTAATTTACAAGTGCTAGGATTGCTAGGAAGATTTGCTGAACATCCTGCGATAATAGAACCATTCCGCAATCCAGCTTCTACCGATGAAATATGCGACTGTATTCTAAAATTATTAGAAGTAAAGGCTCTCGTGCGACGAGAGGCTAAGGCAAATAAAACCAAACTTCAGGAGTCAGAAATTCCCAAATTGTGGGTTCTTACACCTACCGTATCTGAAACTAGATTGTCTAGCTTTGGAACTATTCAAAAAGAAGGTTGGTTGTCGGGAGTACATTTTCTGCCAGATGCCTTGCGGACAGTAATTGTGGCGATACACCAACTACCGCAAACACCGGAGACGTTGTGGTTGAGGCTTTTGGGTAGGGGAAGTGTGCAGTCACAAGCGATTGTCGAGTTGCAAGCGTTACCATTAAATCATCCATACCAGAAAGCAACACTCGAATTAGTTTACAACTTGCGCGAAAACTTGAGAGTCAATCAAGAATTAGAAGAAGATGATAGGGAGTTAATTATGCGACTAGAACCACTTTATCAAAGAGATAGGGAACAAGCTATACAAGAAGGAAATAAACAAGGAGAACAACGTTTAATTATACGTCAACTCAATCGCCGTATTGGGGAAATTAATGCATCATTAATCGAGCGAGTTCAAGGATTATCGATTGAACAATTAGAGAATTTAGGAGAAGCATTACTAGACTTTTCTACTGTTGCTGATTTAGAAACTTGGTTAAACCAACAATAAGGATAACTGATTATCAGTAGATTAATTTACAACAAAGTCGGGGATAACCTCTCCGACTTGTTCAAACAGAATCCGTTAACTTACCGGATGATACAGTCCCGTATCCTGATTAAACTCCCACCCTATACCCGATGTATCCTTGCGCTTGCACCATGCCACAAAAAGCGGTGGTTGTAGGTTAATTCGCTCGGAGCGTACAGTTTCTACACTTACACCAAGTCTTGAAGCTAAATTTTCTTCCGTTAGCGGTTGGATTCGAGGAGTTTGCCCTTGATAATATGAATTGTTGTAGTACGATTTATTCCGCCGCCTCGGTTGGTTGTTGAGATGATTTTGAATTTGAATAATCGCCTCGGCGAATTGTGCCATCCGATTTGTAATCGCCTCAATTTTTTGTTCTAAATCGACGAGATTATGGATTGAAGGTGTTTCTTTGCTATTAGATTCGCCTGACAACTGTGACTCTAGGTTATCAAGTCGTGAGCAAATAGCTAATATCGTTTGATTCGTAGAGTTGGCGCTTCTACTGTTACTGTCCAACGCCAGTATTAATTCATCCAAAGAGTGAAGTAACTCGCTTGTTCGTCCTTGTCGGTGCAGGCGGGATAACTCCCTAACCGCTGGAATTAGGGGAGTGGGTACGCGGATCATCTCGCTAGGTTTGTTCTCGTTAAGCATAGTGATATCGCAATTGATAGCAACAGCTATCGATATCAAGTAGATAGCATTGCTATCAACATATCAGGGATTGGATGCTTAGGCACAAATCCGTTCGGGAATCGCCCGTCGTGTTTTGGGTCTTTCACCCCGCAGGGGAGCTTGCTACGTTGTGTAGACTTTTGGAATTATTAACGCATAGCGCGGGCAGTATATTCACGGCGCTGTCGTAGAATAGAAAAGCTTCCTGTAACTGCCCTTCCAGGAAGTTATATGTTTATGGTCGAGTAAATATTTTTTTGATATGGATGTTCCGAGTGTTGAGGTCAGCTCCGTAGAAATTCTTGCGGACGATGGTCTAAAGACGGTAACTAAGAATACTAGTCAGCAAGTGACTCCGGAGTTGGTGGAGGAGGTAATACGTTCGTATTATTACCGCACTCCTGCTGTCGGCAATGATGAGCAGTTAATCTTGGCTTGGGCGGGAAGTCAAAACCGCGAGCAGACTAAGCGGAAATACTATCGCTTTGGTCAAAAATTACTCGATTGGGTACGTAATGAAGGCATACCCGATTTAAGATTAATTCAGCAACCAAAGTTACTGGAATTTATTGCCTCTTGGGGCGAGGTTTCCCCTTATACTAAATCTAACCAAGTTCTGATGCTGCGTTCGCTGTGGAGTTATGGCAGCAGCGAGAGTATTGGCTATTTTTTAAGGAATATTGCAAGTAGTATAAATTACGATAACTTTAGCGATTTACCTAAATCCGAGCGGTATCTGGAAGATTGGGAGATGGCGAAGCTGGCTTATGCTGCGAAACAGTTGGGGGAGTTGCATTGGTTGGTTTTTAATTTGCTTTTTTACAGTGGTATGCGGGTTGGGGAGGTTGGACGGGTGACGGTTCCAGGCGACGAACCGGGTAAACCCAAGGAAGACTACCCCGGTCTTTATTGGCACAACTTTAAATGGCAGCCCGACCCGACGTCGGATGACAGGCACCGGGGGTACTATACGATTAAGTTTCGGGGGAAGGGCGGTAAGTATCGGGAGATTGGCTTAGACCACGAGACATCATTGCTGTTTAAGAAGTATAGGGGTACGGCTCCGGATAAAGCACCGGTGTTTCCCAATGTGTCGCCGAATCCAAATAAGAGGGGGCTACCGTTGAGCGAACGGGCTATTAAAAAATTAATTGAAGAGATTTCTCTTGTGGCGAAGGTGAAGTTTTCCTGTCACTGGTTGCGGCATTCCCATGCAACACGAGCGGTGGAGCATAAACCGCTGTTTGAAGTGCAAGACCAGTTGGGGCATAGTAAAACAGATACGACAAAGGCATATGTGCGTCCTAAGAAGGATGCGGGTACGGGTACGGTGTTGCCGAGGTTTTGATTGATTGACCCAAATGTATCAAATAACGGGTACGTCATATAGGAATCCTGTTTGATTATTGAAAAGATTTTGACCTATAACCCTTGTCAAACAAGCTTTTGAGTCTCAGTATGCTTTCAAAATTCAAATCGGAGTCTCATAGCACAATCACTGCGGTTGGCTTTGATGCTTGCTTACTGCATACCTTCCAGGATCTGTTGAATCAGAAAGCGGGCGCTTCTGTGGAATGAGATTAAGAAGGATAAGGAACTGGTTGCTGCTTTGGCGCAGGCGGTTTCTAGGCTTGAAGGCTGTATTTCTCAACTGATGGGTAGTTCGGAATTTGAGGGGGAGGAGAATTCCGACGGCGATAGCGATTGGATATTTGGGGAATGCTCCCGTGGGTACTGGGGATGCGGAGGGTTTTTGATATTATTATCCAGACTCGCCTCGGTTAATACTGAATAAAATAGCCATGCCGCAAGTAGAAAAGTTAAAAATTTTTCTTGCTTCTCCTGGCGATGTGAGGACGGAAAGAAATCACGTTGTTAAAGTTGTTGAGGAGATAAATCGAACCGTGGCTCCTGATAAGGGTGTCACGTTAGAAGTAATTCGCTCTGAGAATGCGTTCCCTGGATATGGTCAAGACGGTCAAGCCATTATAAACTCGCAGATAGGCAAAATGTCAGATTACGTATTGTTTATCGGGATTATGTGGAACCGCGTTGGAACTCCAACAAAGCGTGCTATATCCGGAACAATTGAAGAATTTCAACGAGCCAGGAGAACTTTTAATAGAATTGGTCAGCCCGACATATGGTTTTATTTTCGGGAAATGACTAAAGGACTGAAAAAGAAAACGGATTTAGAACAGCAAGAGAAAGTTAAGAAATTTAAAAATAGGTATAGTAAAAATGGATATGGATTATTTCGCGAGTATAAAACACCTTCTGAATTCCGCGATAAATTACGCGAACATATTATTTTCTGGTTAAATCAGCGTAGTAAAAAAAGAGTTAGAAAGAGTAGTGTCAGTTCAAAAACGAGTACAAGGTCATCAACAAAGAAATCGTCTGCAAGAAAATTACAGTCATCTGATAATCCCGAACAAGTAAGCTCAACGTCCAGTTTGGCAACAAAAAAACGAGTATCTACTAATAAGAAATCTACTACTAAGTCAAAACCTAATACAAGTAAAAGTATAAGTGATTCTGGTGCTTGGGTTTTACTTAATGACTATTTATTTGAAACCCAATCAGTCGAAAGTTTGGCTAATCAAAACCTTGTACTTAATATACCAGTTGGAAATGCAGAGCAGGAAGCGAATTTACGCAATCTGCAATCAAATAGTCAACATTATAACAGAAGACAAATTATCTATGCTTATCAAAATCATGCATCTATGGTGCAGGTGGAGAGTATTGAGGGGAAATCTATAAAAGGTAAAAATTCCTACATAGTTACGCTTAAGCCAACTCCACAATCGTATGGTTATAATATGGTGAATTATTATGGTTATAGTTATGAAGAAACTGCTGAGGCAATTCACTTTTTATTATTAAATCAAATTCCTCAAAATCAAGAGAAAAGTTCTCCATCACCACTAGATTATATTAGACGAGGGTATGACTATCAGGTAAATGCAAAAGGATGTATTTTTACTGATATATGGAAAAAGTGGAAAAATGAACCACGGATGTTTTTAATAAATGCACGTTTGGCGGCAGTATACTTTTTAAAAATTAATAATCTAGTCGAACATATCTTGGATTTGAAAATGAGTTTTCTTAGAAAGAATGTTATCTCCGTAGACTTTCGTGGGCAAATACAACAATTGAACTCTAATAAAGAATCAATCGTAATAAAAGTAAAAGGGAAATGCGTTTTGGATTCCTAAAGTAAAAGTGCGGTTGAAATGAGTTTAGAAAAAATTAAGTGGACTCACCACTTTTCAGAAGCAAGCAGATGTTAAAAATTCTTCTAACTCATATAAGTCTACAGAGTCCAAATCTCTGGGGTACACCATTACAGTTAGCTTCCTGGTGATAAACTTCTCCTTGGATGCAACGATAAACGAAGTGATAATCAGCTTGGCTAGAGCCATTCGAGGCAGACCGGTGCGTGCTAAGTCAGAACCAATGATTGGAATTGCAACATTTATACTATGACCTTTAAGGCGAACTTCTCGCCAAAGGTTATTCAGAGAATGCCAGATATAGTCGGAGTTTGACTCAACGGTTAAATCATTGTTCATGTACCCGTAAGCAGTTAAAAAGTAACGCTTATCATGCGTACCCAGCGTTATGGTTGTACCAATGGGATATCGCCAATTTTTGCCTCTTGTTTTATTTCGTTCTTCTTGGCGTAGTTGACTGTAAGGTTGAAGGGCTGCTTCAATTTCTGCATCGAGTTGTGCAAAGTTGCTCTCGTAAACTCGTGCGAGAAATTGTCCTTGAACGCTGGAAGGCTTAATTACTTCTCCTAATTCGGTGTCAAAAACATCATTAGCACCTATTACGAGGTGATCTTTCTCATCAAAGATGTCTCCTATTTTGATTTCGATTGCGGAATCTGGAGAAGATAATTTACTGCAAAAACTCCTCCGAGGAAACCGCTGAATAATAGCAAGTATTAAGGAGATAATTACCAGCCCAAAGTAACCTTTCCATCCAAAATTTAGTGTTTCTGGTAAAAAGAGTGCTGCCGGTTTAAGCAGCACCCCGAAAAGACCAAAGTAGCTCAAAAATGAAGTTCCAATTCGCTTGATGCCGACTTTGGTAAGTAATTTGAGGTAGAGAATAATTGCCACAGTGATTTCTCAAATAATAAAATTTACGCTTTTCTGTCTACTGCTTCAAAAACCCCAAAAAAGTTACTACTTTTTATTTTTGGTTAAATTATTGAGTTTGGTAAGACTAGAGCGGATATTTCCCGCTTCTTTACGGCTTTTTAGGCGCTTTTTGGCATCTTTAACAACTTGCCGCATCACTGATTCTTTATCTTTACAGGTTGCGTAAAAAGCTTCTAGTAATGTTTCTATTGTTACCTTTTCTCGGTTGCATAGCTCGTCAATTTCCTGCTTGATGGGAGCTTCTAACCTCACGGGAATTCTAGAGGCAATTTCTGGGTAACTGGCAAGTAACTCTTCTAATCGCTTAAGTTCCGATACTTCACCTGGCTGCTGTGTTTCAGAAATTGTTGCTACATCCGCATCCATTGATGTGTCAGTAACAGGTGTTTGTTGCTGCAAAATATCCTCGCGTGGAGGGACAGTTGGTTGCGTAGCACGACCGCGAATTTCGTCTAAAAGGCTCATGGGTAACTCTTGGTACTGTAAATTAAACGGTTTCGGTTGGGATTAACTTAGCGTACTGTTCGGACAATGTTGGTCTTACCTTTTGAGCCAATACCTGGATTGGATATTCTAGTCCAGGTTGTCCTAAGTCTGTAGGAGATACCCGTTGGTTGATAGCATTCTTATATACATCGGATTCGAGAAGGTGGGGTAACATCAAGTCAAACCCCACGATTTCGCCCATTGCTGAGATGCTGGTTTTAGTGGCAATAGTAGGATTAACTCCAGTCCACTTGGCACGGAAGGGTATGACTCCCAAGAGTGAGCCATAAGGTAAAGCTGACTGAAATTCCTTCACCAATTCCAAAGTCCTCACGAGAGACTGCACTCCCTTAACGTTGGCTTCTGCGGGGATTATCCACTTGTCACCAGCACCGAGGGAAGTTTGGGCAAGGTGCGATCGCTCTGGTGGTGGGTCTACAATAATTACGCCAAAGTTGTTGGCAATTGGCTGCAGGCGATTTCTCAGGATAAACAAACTAATGCCGCTGGATGCCAATTTGTAGTTGGCATTTTCCAACCCATCGTCTGAAGGGATTAAAAACAAGTTGGTGTTACTGATAGTGCGGTTGTCTAGTTGGACATCCGGTACGGGGGCGATCGCCTGAACAATCTTGCTTTTTTCTTCCGATTGGGTGATGACTTCCAGCAGGGTAGGGGTATTTGGCTGCACCTTGACCCCTAAAAAACTAGTAAGCGATGACTGGGGGTCGGCATCAACGAACAGTACTGGAATCCCCAAGCGCCCCAGGTATCGACCCAGCATCAGGGCAACCGTTGACTTTCCCTGTCCCCCTGCCAATCCCAAAGTAACAATTGTAGGAGTGTAGTTGACTTGCATTGTACTAAAATACAAACTTACACAAGCATAATACTATAAATGTATTTTTGTACTTTAATTACTTAATACAATTGCACTTTTGTACAAAAGTTAAGGAACACAATTGGCAGTTAAACTAACGTTTGACTCTAACGTTTAGCTTTTACAATAGGTCGTTTAATAAACGACCTATTGCCGTTCATCAACTTGGCTCTATTTATGTATTGGGATAGGGTTAGCAAAAAAATGAAGGTCTCTCTCGAGGAAACTTATTTTTTTTTTTTGAAATTGTTATACCAATTTGGTTTATCCGATCAACAAATCGGCTCCCCCTAGCCCACAGCAGTTCAGAGCCTTGACTCGGTGGGAGCTTACGCCAACGATGGAAGTTGCCGCTCTGCCTGCTCAATGTGTTCAAATTTACAAGCTTTTAGCAATTCAGTAGAGGAATTTCATATACTCTTTACACTTCGGCTGAAGTTTTACTGAATAATGGTTTAGAACTTAATACAAATGCTGATATCTAGAAAGCCGTTATTATCCTCAGCTTAAGTCCGCACAGACTCAGTAACACTCTTGTCAGTGATTAAAGAGAAGAAGCGCAAACTCTCTACACTAGAGAGTGGCGTAGGAATCCTTGACTTGTACAGGTCGAGGAGCGTCAACAAGCAATTAACTACTAATTTTTTTAATGTTTACTATGTCCAGGATGATTACATACTGGCGGCATTGTTGCGGTCGGTTTATGCCGCTAGGAAGTTGGTTAATGACGGGGGGAGCGCTCTGTGCAGCGGTGTTCCAGACATTCGCCTTCTCTACAAATTCCGCTGTTGCCCAAATTACTCCGGATACCACCCTACCGAATAATTCCAGTGTAAAACTAGAGGATTCCACCAGAATTATTGAAGGAGGAACGCAAGCTGGGGGCAACTTGTTCCACAGTTTTGAACAGTTTTCTGTCCCCAATGGGAGTACGGCTTACTTTAATAATGCCCTGGATATTCAAAACATCATTAGTCGGGTGACGGGTAAGTCTATTTCTAACATTGAGGGGTTAATCCGCGCGTCGGGTACAGCTAACCTGTTTTTAATTAACCCAAATGGAATTCTTTTTGGTAAAGATGCTCAGTTGAATATCGGAGGTTCTTTTGTTGCAACGACAGCCAATGCGATTGGGTTTGGCACTCAAGGTTTTTTCAGTGCTTCTGCTCCGAATACTCCTCCACTGTTGACGGTTAATCCTTCAGCTTTTCTATTCAATCAAATTGCTGCGCCGATTCAAAATAACTCAGTTTCCCCAGCAGGATTAGATCGATCAGGCTTGGGTGTATTCGGTCTACGTGTTCCAGATGGTCGGAGTTTGCTGCTAGTAGGCGGTAACGTCAGCATGGATGGCTCCGGGTTGTATGCTTTCGGTGGTCGAGTGGAGTTGGGAGGCGTTTCAGGTGCAGGAACGGTTGGGCTAAATTTTACTGGCAATAACTTGAGTCTGAGTTTTCCAATTGATGTGCAACGATCTGATGTCTTCCTCTCCAATGCAGCTAAGATTGATGTGACTGATAGAGGTCAGGGTAGTGTAACTCTGAGCGCCCGCAACCTAAATATTTCGGGAGGAAGTAGGATAGATGCTGGCATTGGTAAAGGATTGACAGCAGATAACTCTCCACCAGGAGATATTACGCTCAATGCAACCGGAGTGGTAACAGTAAATCAGCACAGCCGAATTACCAATGTGGTGGCTGCAGATGCTACGGGTAATGCAGGTAACATTAATATTCAGGCTGGTGAAATTATTATAAATAATCAGGCTAGGTATCCTGAGCAGAATAATAATCCTTTTCTTAGAGCAGCACTAGATACTAGTATCCAAGGACAGGGACGTCCCGGAAACATATCACTTGAAGCAAATGGGTCGATCACTTTAATCGGGCAGGATGTCAGCCAGCAGGATCAGGTTATTGCCACCTCCAATGACATATCGCAACTGGGAGCCGGAAATATATCACTCAAGGCAAATGGTTCTATTTTTTTATCAAATGCTACTGTGTATGCCCCCAGTGGCACGGGAGATGGAGGAAACATCTTACTAGTTGGCAATAACTCTGTGTCCTTAGCTAATAATACCTCCCTTTTTACCGCTTCCACTCTAGGAGTGAATTCTGGAAATATCATCGTCCAATCCGCAGGTCCTGTCTCTTTTAAAAATAGCTTGCTTGCTAGCACCGGAGATTATGGAGGTGATATCAAAATAGGCGGGCGGTCTGTTTCTGTAACTGCTGGGACAGAAGTGAGCGCAAGATCGTTTAACGGGCAAAAATCTGGCAATATTGAGATCTCCGCCCCAGATTATGTCGAAATCTCAGGCAAATCTCCAGCCCCACGCCCATTAAACGATCGCTCACAAAGCATAATATACAGTTCATTGCTGACGACCAGTGAGCAAGGAACTATGGGACAAAGCGGTGACATTAGAATTAATACTGGTGTTTTACGTGTATCAGATGGGGCACAATTAAGGGCAGAAAGTGCAGGTGGCTTACGTGGTGGCAATATAACTGTTAATGCAAATGTAGTGGAACTGACTGGTGGTGGACAACTTCTCACCACTGCCTTTAGTGGAGGCGATGCAGGTGATATCAATCTCCAAGTGACTGACCGCATTACCATCAATGGCAGTAACCCTAGCAAAGTTGATCTGTTTGACCAAATAGCTGGTAGTAAGATTCGGGTGGAACTTCTTTATGCTCGTGAAATAGCTCAAGGAGATGGTAGGACTCGGGCAAAGTTCGTACTTGGTAATGATAATCCTGCTAGTGGGATATTTGCCAATACATCTGTTGCTTCCACTGGTCAGGGAGGAAATGTGGAAATTGCGACTGGGCAGTTGCTTGTCTCTGATAGGGCACAAGTCAATGTCAGCAGTGAAGGAAAAGGGAATGCAGGCAACTTAGACATCTCCACTCGCAAAATCAATCTGGATAATCAAGCAAAACTGACAGCCGAAAGCACATCCGGTAAAGGTGGCAATATTACGCTGCAAGACCTGGATTTATTGTTAATGCGCCGTGGTAGCCAAATATCCACCACTGCAGGTACTGCACTCTCAGGTGGAGACGGTGGTAACATTACCATCAATGCTCCTGAGGGCTTCATCGTCGCTGTCCCTAACTCTAATAGCGACATTAGCGCCAATGCTTTCACAGGTTCTGGTGGCAACGTCCAAATCAATGCGAGTGGTATCTTCGGCACTCAATTTCGAGAAGAAGAAAACCCACAAACAAGCGACATCACTGCCACTTCCCAGTTTGGGCAAGACGGTACAGTCGAACTCAACACTCCAGATATCGACCCCACCCAGGGATTAATCAATTTGCCAGCCGAACCAGTTGAGCCGAAAGTTGCCTCTGGCTGTACTGCGCTTTCAAGTCAAAATCAAAGCAGATTTGTTGTCACCGGACGCGGCGGCTTACCCGCCAATCCCAGGGAAGCTTTTAACAGTGATACAGTTCGAGTCGGTTGGGTGACTCTCAACCCTAGCAGTGATAACCGCCATCGCCAAACTGTTACCAAACCCACTCTCCCCACGCCAGCACCGATTGTCGAAGCTACAGGATGGGTAATTAATGACAAAGGTGAGGTGTTGCTCACAGCCTCCCCACCCACTGCCACTCCCCACAGTTCCTGGCAAAGACCAACTACCTGTACTACGCCGAAATCTGCTGTAGACAGCAATTCTAAATTTCATGATTGACAAAATGGCGTAAATATGGTATGTAAAATAGTAGGATTTTGGCGGAGAGTCCAACGCAAACTCAGGTACTTACAGGCATTTGTGTTGTGGTCTGAAACAGTGCAACGCCGTGTCAGCACCATCATGCTTGTGGGGCTGTTCTTGGTAACGGCAATTCTGCCCAGCACCGCCCAAATGGTTGCAGAAAACTCGCACCGCAAAGGTTTGCCCAATACGGAAAATGTGGTAGAGCAAGGCTTCGCCTTGTACTCAGCCCAACGGTTTGGTGATGCAGTCAAGATTTTGCAACAAGAGAACGCAACCTACGCTGCCAGTGGTGATAAACTACGGCAAGCGATGACCTTGAGCAATATGTCGTTGGCTTATCAAGAACTTGGCTTGTGGACAGAGGCACAAGCGGCGATCGCCCAAAGTCTTCTGTTATTACAAAATTTAAATAACTCACAAGAACGTGCAGCAATCCTTGCCCAAACCCTAGATATTCAA
This sequence comes from Scytonema sp. PRP1, assembly GCF_036697665.2. Taxonomy (NCBI): domain Bacteria; kingdom Bacillati; phylum Cyanobacteriota; class Cyanophyceae; order Nostocales; family Scytonemataceae; genus Scytonema; species Scytonema sp. PRP1. The sequence goes on from NZ_JBAHYJ020000037.1 coordinate 30,117, forward strand.
GGGCGCTGGCAATTAGCAAGGGGACAAACTGAAGATGCGATCAATTCTTGGCAACAAGCTGCTGATATTTATACGCAAATAGGCGAGAAGGATAAATTCACCCGAAATCGCATTAACTCAGCTCAAGCAAAGCAAGTTTTGGGGCTTTACCCTCAAGCAAGAAAGATTCTCACTGAGGTTCAGCAAAGCCTCACAACCCAACAAGACTCACTTTTGAAAGCCACAGGACTGCGTAGCCTCGGTGATGTCTTGCGAGTCGTTGGTAATTTAGATGAATCCAGGCGGGTGTTGAAGCACAGTCTAGAAGTGGCTTCATCCTTGCAAGCAAATCAAGAAATCACTGAAGCTTTACTTAGCCTAGCTAATACAGCCCGTGTCCAGGGAGACACTCAAGCCACTTTAGATTTTTACAAACAAGCTGCTGCCCTATCCGTTCCCCCAAGCACGCGCATTCAGCTGCTGTTGAATCAATTTAGCTTTCTTTTAGAAACAAAGCAATCGAGCGCTGCGGTTGCGTTATCGCCCCAAATTCAGTCAGAAATTAGCAAGTTGCCTCCAAGTCGGATGGCAGTCTACGCTCGGATTAACTTTGCCCAAAATTTAGCCAAGTTAAAACAAAATGATACCGCAGGCATTCCCTCATGGCTAGATATTGCCCAACTTTTAGCAAAAGCTGGAGAGCTTGCGCAAAGCTTACAAGACAAACGAGCAGAATCTTATGCCAAAGGTACTCTTGGCTGGTTGTACGAACAAACCGGACAATTCGCCGATGCCAAAAATCTGACAGAGAAAGCTTTATTCATAGCGCAGAGTATTGAAGCGTCGGACATTGGTTATCAGTGGGAATGGCAGTTGGGACGTTTACTTAAAACTAAAGGAGACACCAAACAAGCAATTTCCTACTATTCCCAAGCAATCAAAACCCTCCAGTCTCTACGTAGCGATTTAGTCGTCATCAATCCAGAAATTCAGTTTTCTTTTCGGGAAAATGTGGAACCGGTGTATCGAGAGTTAGTCGAATTGCTGTTGCAAGCCGAGGGAAACTCTGAACTACCACCAGACAATCTCAAACAAGCTCGTTTTGTGATTGAATCTCTACAACTGGCAGAACTAGATAACTTCTTTCGGCAAGCTTGTTTAACTGCCAAGGTAGAGATTGACCAAGTTGCCGAACAAGACCAGACGGCAGCAGTTATCTATCCAATTATTTTACCAGACCGCTTAGAGGTTATTCTCAAGTTGCCTGGGCAAAAGAACCTCAAGCACTACGCTACTAATATAGTTAAGCAAGAAGTGGAAAGCACGTTATCGCAATTGCGTGAAAACATCGCCCAACCCCACACGCTGCGAATGGTTCAGTCCTTGTCTGGGCGGGTGTATGATTGGTTAATTAGACAGAGTGAGGCAGACTTAGCCAAAAGTCAAGTGAAAACTTTGGTGTTTGTGTTGGATGGTGCATTGCGGAATATCCCAATGGCATCACTTTACGATGGCAAGCAATATCTGGTGTCCAAGTATGCGATCGCTCTCTCTCCCGGTTTACAACTATTCGACCCCAAACCCTTGCCAAGAAAACAATTGCAGGCGCTAACCGCCGGACTGACTGAGGCACGTTTAGGATTTTCAGCATTACCCAACGTAGAACGCGAGTTAAAAGAGATTCAGTCACAAGTAGGAACGAAGGTGCTGCTCAATCAGCAGTTTACCTCGCAGGCGCTCGAAAAACAGATGAAATCGCTGCCTTTTAAGGTGGTTCACTTGGCAACCCACGGACAGTTTAGTTCCAACGCTGACAAGACGTTTATTGTCGCATGGGATAAGCAGATTAAGGTCAACGAGTTGAGTGACTTTTTGCGAATTAGAGAGGAAAACAGATCAGAAGCAGTCGAATTGCTCGTCCTCAGTGCCTGTCAGACGGCAAATGGTGATAATCGAGCTGCTTTAGGATTAGCTGGGGTAGCTGTCCGCGCTGGCGCACGCAGTACTCTTGCTTCTTTGTGGAATGTAGACGATGAGTCTACCGCCATGCTCATGAGCCAGTTTTACCAAGAATTAGCCAAAACGCCGCGTCTGACTAAAGCCGAAGCACTTCGTCAGGCTCAACTAGCTTTGTTGCAAAATCCCAGCTACAAGCGTCCAAGCTTCTGGGCACCCTACGTTCTCGTAGGAAATTGGCTGTAATAATTACCTCTTGTCAGAAATAAAACTTAATCAAGAATTCGCCCGACATCGCCGGACAAAGCAGTATAACTGACGAAGATAATTCAAGCATTATCAATCAACTTGCTGTAGCTACATGAACTACTGCTTTTTTTTGATGTCTGCTATGTCCAGGATGACTACATATTGGCGGCGTTGTTGCGGTCGGTTTGTGGTGCTAGAAAGTTGGTTAATGACGGGGGGAGCGATCTGCTTTGCCGTGTCGCAGACATTCGCCTTCTCTACAAATTCCGCTGTTGCCCAAATTGGCGTTGCGATAGTAAGCAGACAGAAAACAACGCAGGACGTATAAAATAAGTTATACGTTCAGAGTTTTGGCAATTGGACGTATAAACCGTGAAAAAGCCAGAATTATTGCGCAAAAAACTCGACGTATAATCAAAAATGATATTTCCGAGAGAACTTAAAGCCTTACTCGGTCAAGAGCGCGAAATCTCTTATTCTGCGCTTACCTTGGTGATTTCACTTCAAGAATTATACGTCGAGCGTTGTTTTCTGTCCAAATGCTATCTCAACGCCTATCGGCACTCAATTTCAAGAAGAACCAACCCCAAAAAGCGACATCACCGCCAGTTCCGAATTTGGGCAAGACGGCACTGTAGAAATCAACACACTCGATATCGACCCCAACACTGGATTAATCAACTTACCAGCCCAACCAGTACAGCCGCAAGTTGCCTCTGGCTGTACTGCAGGTACGGGTCAAAATCAAAGCAAATTCGTTGTCACCGGACGCGGCGGCTTGCCACTTAATCCCAGGGAAGCTTTTAACAACAATGATACAGTGCGAGTAGATTGGGTGACTCTCAACCCAAGTAGTGACAACCGCAGGAGTCAAACCGTTACCAAACCCGCCCTCCCCACGCCAGCACCGATTGTCGAAGCTACAGGATGGGTAATTAATGACAAAGGCGAGGTATTGCTCACAGCCTCCCCGCCCACTGGCACTCCCCACAGTTCCTGGCAAACACCAACTACCTGTGCTGCGCCGAAATAGTTCAGTGTGAACGTTTCTTTGACAAAAGAGCGTAGATATGATAAAAAAACATCACATTAACTCTGCTCAAGCTTTGCTTAGGACTTGAGACGAAAGGCGATCGCCTTTCTAAAATGCAGTTATTTAGAGTCACTTGTTGCGATTCCAGCTTGCGGTTTACAACAATCAACTATCGGTTCTGCGGCAATATTTTGCAAGCCCACAGACTCCAACAAACTAGCCCAGTCGCTGGCTAAGTTGGCATCCTGCGCTTCTGTGCGGCGAAGATTAGCTAGAGTAGTCAACGCCTCATACCAAATACCATTGGCAGCATAAAGAGCGACCTGCTGCTGTGGTGTTGCTTTGTCTAACTGACTTTGAACAATGGGGTTAAGTGCCAAAAGTTGCACGTCCCCTTCTACGGAAGTCAGAAATTGATTGTCCTGCTTGCAGTAAATGTTGAAATACCAGTGATACCGCTTGCCAATTTTTAGCGCCTCAGATGTGGATGGCAGGGAAACGCTGACTACTCCTGGTGTTCCTGTCAAAGGAGTTTTGTAGATAGTCTGGTTTAATTCATCCTCTAGCACTAACTTTGCGTAGGTAGAGTCAGACTTATAAGGAACATAAAACCAGAAGGTGGGACGTACTTGGGTCGTCGATCCTAAAACCAATTGCGAACCAGAATACTCAGGTGCCAAGGCTGTGAGTATCTTATTCTTAGACTGCATGTTCTGCACGTTCACGTCCATACAGCCACGGCTTCCGCCTGCTTTGCGCTGACTTGGGGCACCGATATTTGGTGGTGGCGGGGGTGTCTTGAAAATCAGTGGTTTTTTGGATTGTTGCCTGAGGTTTAAAGTTGGGCGCGGCACAGAATTCATCGGTTTGGTAGTTTGTGCTTGTACTGGCGTGAAACTAACAAGTGCGAAAGCGATCGCCAAGGAAAGTCCAATATGCTCAGTCATGACTCAAATTTGATTCAAATACACTGCTTTGAATACGCTGGAGACGGAAGGCTACTACACTTCCTCCTGTGACGATTACGGCAAATGCCGATGGGACAAGTGGTACCCAACAGCCTTGTATTAATAAGCAATAACAAAGCCCGTATAAACCCATAAGTGCGACTCCGGATGCCAGCCCACAAGTTGGGATTGACCGGAAACGCCAAGCAATTGTTCCTCCGACACAAGACCAACTCCAAACCCAAAAAACTTCGCCCCAAAAAGGCAAAACCCACAACAAGGGTTGCCCATCCAAAACTGCACTAAGGATTTGACTCACCATCTGGGCATGAACAATCACCCCTGGCATTTCGTTACCGTAGGGGGTAAAAAAATTATCACCCGCACTGTCAGCGGTAACGCCAATCAAAATAATCCGATTCTTAACTGTATCAGGGTTGACCTTACCCGTTAGCACGTCTTTTAAACTGACTTGCTCGGCAACTTGCAAAGGAGAAGGAGAGGAACGATAATTAAGTAATATTTGATACCCTTTATCATCAATTTTTTGATAGCCGCCCGTATGCGATTGCAACTGTCTAAAGACAACCTTGCCTAGTTGCAGTTCTCCTTGTTGGGTGTATTTAACAGAAATGCCCAGAGACTGCAAATAATGAAATGCTAACTGAGCGCTGAGGGCGTAGGGCGTGGTACAAGGAGATGTGGAACTTGGTTGCATTGCGATTAAATGGCGACGCAGAATCCGACCTGGGTCAACTGCAAAATCACTAAACCCCTGGCGTTCTCTTGGAATTTCTGGAGGTGGTGCAATGCCGGGTTTTTGATTGGCTTCACTAACTTCACAAATGGCAAAGAAGTGGTCGCTTTGTCGCAAAGGAGTTGCTAAATCTGCATATTTGGCATCTACAGGAAAATCTCGGTAGATATCTAAGCCAATCGCTATTGGTTGATAAGACTCAAGTTTATCCAAGAGTTGCATTAGTGCCAGATCCGATAGTGACCCTTTTCTCTGTCGTTGTTCTGGCAGTTGAAAATCTTCTTCGGTGATGCCGACAACCAAAATCCGCTCATCTTGTTTTTCAGGAGGTCGTAGCCGCATTAAATGGTCGAAAGCCTGCGACTCCCATGCTTGTAGCTTCCCAAACCAGCGCACCCCCATGAGCAAGCTTGTTACTATAAAACTGATAATCAAAACTGTTTTGAAATTGAGTTTGGGTTGGCGCAAAGGTGGGGGAGAAGGTTGGCGATGCTCCCAGAGGGAACCGCCTAAAGGGCGATCGCGCTCCGCGCAGTGCCCTAAAGGGCGATCGCTTTCAGTTTTACCTTGCAACTCTTTCCAAGTCGGTGGCACAAGAGCGGGGTTCTGGCAAATCACAGGTAACCAACTTGCACCGGGAAATTCACTTTCTAAACCCTGCAACTGTTCCCGCGCTTCTCGCACTGCTAAATAAAACGACTTACCATCAGCAAATCCCCTAAGAAAGCGCTTCAAAAATTCTTGTGCCACCCTATCTGGCACTGGTTCCCTCATGACAATTATTTGGGGAATCTGCAAATCATCCAGTTGCTGTGCTAATCCCAACCCATCACAAGAGTTAAAAATTGCCAGTTGTAAACCACGTTCTATAGCTTTTTTCAGGGCATTTCTTAACTGGGTAATCGTTAAACTCTCGGTAGTATTTATATAGATATGACCCGTTTCACCATCGGCTTTACTAGAACTATGTCCCGCAAAAAACAGAATGTCCCAACCCTGTTTATCCCAAAGCTGCTCATCTAATTCCAAACGGTTTCTTTCTACCAAAAAAACTGGTTCTGCCCCTGGTAAATTCTCCAATAACTTTCTGTCAGCATCTGTATCAATTCCCGTACTGTCGCCCAAAATCGCCAATATTCTAACGGTTTTTCCCGATTTTGTTATCTTAATACCAGGTTCAAATTCGATGGGACTTAAACCTACTTCTGCTTGAGGGTAATCCCTAAAAAAACGCCAAATATGCCAGGGTAGTTTCCTGAGTTGAGTATCCTCAGTTTGAATAATAACTCGAATTTCATCATCAGGAGATAAGCGCATCCGCAATTGACGGTCGATGTTACGAAATGCCTCGGTATCCAACCAATTATCTATTTGATTTTGTAATTCTTCACATACGCCATAAAACTCAGCATCAGAAACGTGAGTCACGTCAGCTTCATCAATTTTGATGTCTTCATCAATTAGCTGAGAGTGACGCAAACTTATATTTATAGAGCGAGCCTCATAGATTAAATCATAAAGCAATTGCCAACGGCGGTAGAGGTCGATAATATTTGGAGCAGCAGGTAAACTCCCCTGAAATTGCCTCCAGTGAGAATTTCCCTCCTCCTGTAGCACAACAGTAACCAGAGGAAAGCCTGACTGCAATGTACTTCTTCCCAGGTTCAAAATAACTAACTTACTCATGGCTATCTAAAGCAAGTGGTTCAATCATGAAATTTTCGGTAATACTGAAATCATTGATAGCCACTTGAATTCGGAAATTTTTTCCTATTGGACAGGTAAATCGTTTCAGTTGAATAAAGTTATCTTGACTGCGCGATTTTAATTCCTGAAGAGTTGCCCCTGAGGAAGAAAGTAAAGCTAGTTTGATATTAGGTGGCAGGTAAGTTTGTCCGCTAGCTGGATGCAGCTGCACGCGGATACCCACTTTCAGTTCATCCTCTTGTGTCAAACCAACCAGCAGCGCAACAGATTGATTGCCTAATTGCATTCCTAAATCAATAACTTTAATTCCTCCAACAGACACCTCTCTAACAGCAAATTCACGTTGTCTGAAAGCAAAGGCTAAATTGGCTGATTCTGTATTTAGAACTGCATTAAGTGACTGCCAACCGGCATGAAACATATTTTGGAACCAATTGCTTAAATTGTTGGCACTTGTCGTAGTTGTGGCAACAACTAAGCGACCTATCCGTCGATGATACAACTGAATACGCCATTCATCATTATCCAGCAGTGCCGCCCATTTTTCAAAGCTGACATCGACTCGTAAACGGGGAAAATAAACAGATGCATCACCTAACAGTTGCAACAATTTTTGCGCCTCAGCTTCAGATAAACTTGGCAATTCTGGGATTTCTTCTTTTACAGACAGTCCCAGTGTCACCAACATCACGGAGAGGTTTGCAGTTAAATTTTCTGCTGGCATTACATAGGTGCGTTCCGTCGAGTTATAGGAGCCAAAGTTCTTGAGTTGGCGATGAGTGGTAAACCCGCACACTCCCAAAAAGCACTCATCCTCATCCGCCTCCAAGTTCACCTGCACTGCTAAGTAATAGTCAGCTGCAAAGCTGGGAATATCCACCCACTCCTGGGGTACGCACAATTCTTCTAAATCCATTGTTTCACTGGGGATAAGCACTATTCGCCTCTCACCCACCCCAATTGCCGCACCATTTACCACTTCCCAAATACTGGGTAAGCTATCCTCACCATTGCAAATTGAGGGTTGAGGTAGGGATTCTTCTGCCAGCCAGTCTTTTAGCCAGTTGAGAAAGGTATGCAAGGAAAGGTGATTGAGATAGGCGTTGTAACGTGCCAGTTTATGAGAATGGCTCTGGGCTTGCTCCCAGGCAATATTTTTCTCTGCTGATGAAATCTTCAACCATAACTGGTTACCAGAAGCTGTTTTTAATTCATAAAAATAAGACATCAATTCAACCTCATGATTTTGATGAATGCAAGATTTTTAACGATTCTTCTAATACAGCATTCATTGTTTCTAAGGATGCTGCTTCACTTCGTGAAATTCCTAAATTCTTATAAGCTGATTTAACTACAGCTTTAGATATCTTTGGCAACCAAATTTGTAAATATTTATTAATCAGATTATCAATCTCTTTGATTAAAGCCGCTTCTAATTTAGATTTAGTTTTCCGAAGTGTGTCCATAAGTTCTGGTTGACTGACACCAAGCTGATTGGCAATTTTTTGTCCATCCAGTTTTTGTCCGTAGGCAAGTCGCAATACCTCTTGCTCTTGTGGTTCAAGTTTCTTTATCGCCTTAACTAAAGCATCATGAATCAAATCTGAATAGATAGGAGCTTGGTAATTACGAAATAACCATAGAGCTACATACTGAGAAACCCATTCAGGAGGTTGGCTTAATGCAGATAAAGTTTTTAACAGTTTCAGTTCAATTGTTTTCAGTCGATGAGCAATTGCTCCCTGAGTAACTTTAAATTTATCTGCTATCTGTTTTTGATTTAGCCCTAGCCCGTAATAAAGTAGTAGTATTTCCTGTTGCTCCCCTTTCAAAGAAAGCAATTGCTCGTGCAAAGTTGATTCAGTTTGCTTGTTGAGGCTTACCTGATTTTCGGAATCTTCTACTATGCTTTCTTCTAGTAAATCACATTCCAAAATTTCTAGATAATTATTATCAGGCTCAGCTTCATAAGCTTTTTCTTGCAATGCTTCCAAAGAAATGCGTGGTGTGATTGATTTGGGGTAATTTTGTAATGCTTTAATGCAAATTTCCATACTCGCTCTTAGTTGCTCGCCTGTGACATTTAAACCTGTAGCCACTTCATGAGGTGCAGAAGGTAGTAACATCTGTGCATTGTAGTAATTAGCTGCTTCTGCGAAATCTGCACTATCAGGTTCTTGCCATTTCTGTCCTGTTCTTTTAGCTGGGTTTTGGATTTTGTTCATCTGATAAACTTGTTTAAAATATTTCCGAGCCAAGAGAAACCTGGAAATTTCTGGTTCATAGCTTCCGGCTCTGCTAAGTGCTTCTTTCAGCTCTTTATCGCTCTTTTTGTGCAACAGCCGCCATTTAGAGAACTTAGCAACCGCTGCCTCATTTTTAATATCTTTAATTAAAACTGCTGTCACATAAGTATCTAGAGAAGAATTCTTTGAATTATATTTCGCTAAGATATGTCGAAATTTTGTGTCATCATAAATCAGACATCTAGCAAAGAATAAATATTCCTCCCAAGATTGATATTTATCCTCTTTCCATATATCTGACGACAACTTTTCAGCAGCCCAGTAGCAACTTTCTTCACAGTAAACAGTTAAGTGTTTCCATGCCTTTTGTACTCGGTTTTCTGGCTCCCATTCTTCCTTTGGTGGCAAGTCTTTGAAAGCCATATCTATCCAAAACTGCACTAACCCTCTGCCGTTATCCTCCTGGTTAAATAACGATGCAAACTTCTTGTGTCGGCTTTTGTATAACTCAATATTGCTTTGTAAATGAGGTTCAGTTTTCCATTTAATAGTGGATCTACCCTGATTATTCTCCACAGTCATATACATCGAAAATCTACCAATAAGGTTTTGACGGCTGGGCAGTTTGGGTGTGATAGTGAACATCCTGACCTCTTCTTTTTCTTTGAGAGCCAAAGGGGAGTATTTTTACACAAGATAAAAGTATAAAAATTTTGTTCCCTCTTATAATAGCGACCAGGATGGAGTTCTAGAGCGAGAAATCTGAGAAGTATGTAATATAAACTACATCGGGGAACTCAGTTCAGGGAGATATGCGGCACTTGGAGAGCGGGTATTGCTGCCAAAAGGGAGGACATTAGTTAAACTGCTGTTTTGTTGTGGGTGGCATGGCATAGTGGCGCAGATGGTGGCTTTATCAAGTGTGATACTTACTTATTGGTATTGCTTGAGGCGTTTTATGAGGGGTTCTGTTGCGGTTGGGGAAAATTATTAGTAAATACTTGGTTCAAAGACCTGCCCCGTAAGGTAGAGATATTTTGGCGAGTGTCTGCAACACGCAGTAAGGGCGATCGCCCGCTTGCGGCGCTGCGATCCGTGCAATCGCACCCTAAGATTTTTGAGAAGCCGAAGTAAATCTAGTTCTGAAGGGGTTAAGAGCAGAACACAGCCGCTTGATGTAGCGAGCCTGTTTCACAGCCTCAAGCAGAAAAATTACAAAAAAAATCCAGACAACCTCATATTTCCTCAAAGCTGCTTCCAATGTAATCAATAGTAAAGTGATTTTGGGAATGCCATGAGTAAATTTACCGAGGTTATTGCTGTATTTAGCAGAAGTTACGCACTACACAAATTAACCAGAATGTGCATTGTGAGATTTGGCGAATTCTATAGTATACCGCAATCATCAAAGCCCGACAGCTATGAGGCGGAAATCTACTTAACAGCGCTGTCAGTATCAAATAATAACAAACAGAACAATTATGGTTTCAATTACCCCAATACTGACATAAGCCAAGCTGTTGCTGCTAAACAAATGTCCAATTTGGAAATAGCGGCAAGAGCCATAGTAGTTCTTATAGTTATTTATTACGCAACTTTGCTGGATTTCTTAACAGGCACACTTGATCCGAGCTAGGAAACGTGCTTTTTGGGGCAAAGAAAGTTTCAAGCTACGCTCGCTAAGAGTGTCACGGTTGCTAGATCCACCCCAATTTATTTTTCAAGAAACCTTTGAGATGAACCGTTGTTAAATTCTCGCTCCCTGGCTTATTGGAACCTTAAAATGTCGCACACTCAAGAGAAATCAGACATTAAGAACGCAGAGACTGCTGGTGGTAAATGTTTAACCCCCTTTCAGCGCAAACTGCTGCAAAAAAGTTTACAAGAGGATTTACCTGCATCGTACCGCCAGCGCATCCAAATTATGTTGCTGGCAGATTCGGGGAAATCTCAAACCGAAATTTGTCAAACCTTGGGGTGTTGTGCAGCAACAGCACGGTATTGGATGCACATAGCCCATGCTGGAATGGCTCACCTATGGCAGGATTGTCCGATTGGTCGTCCTAAGGCAGTAAATGACCAATATCTAGAGCGTTTGCAGGAACTACTTAGCAGTAGTCCCCGTGATTATGGCTATCCTTTTCGGCGGTGGACAGTGAACTGGCTGAGCAAACATTTGGCGAAAGAATTGGGGATTGAGGTGAGCGATCGCCACCTCAAGCGCCTCCTCAAACAAATGGGGCTGTCCACTCTACCAAAACCGAATAATGTCGAGGAAACCGCGATTCAGGCTCAGGGTTCCAAAATCTTGATTAGTGACCTAAAGCTGGCAAATACGTCAGATAATCAGGAATTTTTGTCGGTTAACTTCGCCTTCTTAGGGACATCAGACAATCATGACGCAAAATCTATCTGAGCAGTTATCTCTGCAACAGCTAAGTAATACTTTGGGACATTCTCTTTCCGAAGGAGAATTTCAACGTTGTCTTAAACAAGCTAAATCCCTAACGCCGAAAGTCGGAAAGTTCTGGCAAGGAACTGACGGAATCGCTGGTATCTACATTGTGGTGGCTGGCAAGGTGAGGTTGCTTGACGACGCAGGTGAGATAATCATCACTCTGGAGGCGGGAGCATCATTTGGGGAATTTACCTTGTTTAAGGAGGCTGAGTTTAAGCCATATGCTGCTAGGGCTTCAGTTTCTTTGCAGCTGTGCTTTATTCCGGGTGAGGTATTATTGCCACTGATGACCAAGTATCCGCAAATCCGAGAGCATTTGTGGAATAAGGCGCTTTCGCGTAATGAAGAGCAGGTGGACTCAAATGACCTCCCAGTAAGGTCAGCTGAATCGAACAAAATACATAAAAATGAGATTTTGTCAACACCAGCGGTAGAAGCCCAGCCCCAGAAAAAGATTAGCAAAGCTTACTTCCCCAACCCCACGCAGCGAGTCGGGCATTTATGGCAGCATGTGTTGCGGCGCTATCCGTTTTTTGCCCAACAGAGTGCATCAGACTGCGGTGCGGCTTGTTTGGTAATGGTATCTCGCTATTGGGGGAAACGCTTTAGTATCAACCGCGTGCGGGATATCGCCAATGTTGACCGCAATGGCGCGTCGTTGCGCGGGTTATCGGCGGCGGCGGAAAGTATTGGGTTTGCCACGCGACCTGTGAAAGCGAGTCTTGACCAGTTAGCGAAGCAAAAATTGCCTGCCATTGTCCACTGGGAAGGGAAGCACTACATCGTTGTTTATGAAATTAACCGCAAACACGTCATTGTAGCCGACCCCGCCATTGGTCAACGCAGCCTCAGCCACGCGGAATTTAAAGCTAATTGGACTGGCTATACGCTGCTGCTGCAACCCACAGTTTTTCTCAAAGATGCCAAAGAGGCTTCGACTCCCTTTTGGCAATTTTTTGAGTTGATGAAGCCTCACTCTTTGGTGATGCTGGAGGTGTTTATCGCTTCGGTGTTTATCCAGTTATTTGGACTGATAACCCCTTTATTCACCCAGTTAATTTTAGACCGAGTGGTGGTGCAGCGTTCTGAACTAACCTTAACGGCGGTGGGAATTGGGTTACTGATTTTTAGTCTCTTCCGCGTGGCGATAATGGGGTTGCGGCAATATCTGTTAGACCACACAGCGAACAGGATAGATTTATCACTGATTGTTGGGTTTATTCGCCATACTCTGCGACTACCCTTGAATTTCTTCGAGTCTCGTTATGTGGGAGATATTATCTCTCGTATGCAGGAAAACCGCAAAATTCAACGCTTCCTTTCTGGTGAGGCTTTGTCTATCCTGCTGGATTTACTTACTGTGTTTATCTATGTGGGATTGATGTTTTGGTACAGTTGGAAAATGGCGTTGCTGGCGTTGGTGATTGTACCGCCTTTTTTCTTGCTGGCGTTGATTGCTACACCTTTTTTACAGAAGATTTCTAGAGAAATATTTAATGCTGTTGCCAACGAAAGTAGTTATCTGATTGAAGCCCTGACTGGTGTGCGGACTGTTAAATCTACAGCGGTGGAACAAACAGTGCGTTGGCATTGGGAAGAGTTATTAAATAAAGAGATAAAAACGAACTTTTCCGGGCAAGTTATCAGCAATCGCCTGCAAATTTTCAGCAACACAATTCAAGCAGTGGTAACTACTGCCTTGCTGTGGTTTGGGGCGCACCAGGTGATTCAAAACCAGCTAACCATTGGGCAATTGGTGGCATTTAATATGCTACTGGGTCAGATTATTACGCCCTTCCAACGCTTAACGGTGTTGTGGAATCAATTGCAGGAAGTGGTGATTGCGGTGGAACGGATTAATGATGTGTTGGATGCGGAACCTGAAGAGGATTTACAGCATCAAGCGCGACAATCATTACCGGGAGTTAGGGGATACATTCGCTTTGAAAACGTGACATTTCGCTATCACCCAGAAAGCGATACTAATGTCCTAGAAAATCTCAGTTTTGAAGTAAAACCAGGACAAATGGTAGCACTGGTAGGACGTAGTGGTTCGGGGAAGACCACGATTTCTAAGTTGGTTTTGGGGTTGTATCCCCCTACAGATGGCAAAGTGTTGATTGATGGACAAGATATTACCAGTATTTCCTTGCGTTCCTTACGTTCCTCTGTTGGGGTAGTTGACCAAGATACCTTTTTGTTTGGCAGTACGATTCGAGAAAATATCAGCTTGGCACATCCTGGGGCAACTTTGTCAGAGGTGATTGAGGCGGGAAAACTAGCGGGTGCTGATGAGTTTATTAAAAAGTTGCCGATGGGGTATGAAACGCAGATTGGAGAAGGTGGGGGGTTGTTGTCTGGTGGACAACGCCAGCGGATTGCGATCGCCCGCGCTTTATTAGGAAATCCTAAGTTGTTGATTTTGGATGAGGCGACAAGCCATCTGGATACAGAGTCCGAAAGGATTATTCAGCGGAATTTGAACACAATTCTTAAGGGGCGAACCACGTTGGTAATTGCCCATCGCCTTTCGACTGTGCGGAATGCAGATTTGATTTTGGTGCTGGATCGGGGCGTGTTGATTGAGAGTGGAAATCACTCAGAGTTGATGGCGAAGCGAGGGCATTATTTCTACCTCAATCAACAGCAGTTGGATGCAGCAGCGTGAATACCTAATGTAGAACTTTCGGATGCAACGTCTCTACAATCCAAAATTGTGTGATAAAAAATCATGACAAATACATTGAATGGACGGGTTTCAAACGAAGTGCATGAGGATGCACAGCAACTAGTTTTAACCTCCGAAACACCAGGAATAACACCAACAATATCAACTAATGATTGGTCTGACGTAACTCAGGAATCACTTGATAGTTTACCTCTGGTTTGGACAAGGGGATTGCTGTATTTTTTGGTAGTTTTTGTGTCTATCGTTTTACCTTGGGCAATGCTGTCTAAGGTGGATGAAACGGGTACTGCTAGAGGGCGACTTGAGCCTAAGGGCAAGACAGTTAGGCTAGATGCTGCTGTACCAGGAACTGTTGCCCAAATCTCGGTAAAGGAGGGTGATGCGGTTAAGGCTGGGCAGACTTTGTTGGTGTTGGAATCGGAATTGGTTAAGGCGGACTTGCGGCAGGTGCAAGATAAGTTAGAGGGTCAATTAAATCGGCTTTCTCAGTTAAATTCATCTAAGAATCAGTTAGTTGTGGCTTTGGCGACTCAACAGCAACAAAATCAAGCTCAACAGTTGGAAAAGCAGGCTCAAATTGACCAGGCTAGGCAGAATCTTGATGCTCTTAGTAATTCCTATGACTTACAAAAGTCAGAAAAACTAGCTCAAGTCAATCAGGCAAGGCAAACTTTTGAGCATAGTCAAACTGCCAGTAAGTTAGTGGAAAGTAGTTTAGCGAGTTCCCAACGAGAGGTTGAACGCTATAGCAAGCTAAGGCAGGAGGGAGTTGTTCCAGAGATTAATTTAGTGGAAAAGCAAGATATAGCTAAAGAAAAGCAAAAGGTATATGAACAAAGTAAGTCAGATATTGAGCAATCTAAACTACGTTTGGCAGAACAACAAAGTAGTTATGAGCGGACTATTCGCAAAGCCAAGGCGGATATTGAACAGGCTCAGTTGCGACTAAAGGAACAGGAACGGAGTTATCAGACTTTGACTCGTTCCGGTAAGCTGGCTATCTTAAAAAGCGAGGAACAACAGAAGAATATGGAGACGGAAATTAGTACGCTGAAGGCAGAAATTGCTCAAAGTAAAAGTCAGATTTTATCATTAAAGATTCAGTTAGGACAACGAGTGTTAAAAGCCCCTGTGAACGGTACAGTGTTTCAGTTGCCGATTCAAAGGGCTGGGTCTGTAGTGCAACCGGGAACAATGGTGGCGGAGATTGCACCCCAAGGTTCGCCGCTAATTATTCGGGCGCTGATGGCGACGACTGAGAGTGGTTCTTTGCGGAAAGGATTGCCAGCAAAGCTAAAGTTTGATGCTTATCCTTTTCAGGATTATGGAATAGTGGAAGGCAAGTTAGTGGAGATTTCTCCTACTACCTCAGAAGTGGACACACCTAATGGCAAAGTGGCAGCTTATAACTTGGAAATTGCCCTAAATCAGCATTGTATTCCCACTCCTAATAAGTGTATTGGGTTGCGTCCTGGGGACACGGCGACTGCTGAGGTAATTGTGCGCCAGCGTCGAATTATTGATTTTCTGCTTGACCCATTTAAGCAGTTGCAGCAGGGTGGTTTGAAATTGTAGAGCGTCTGTTTATAGGCTTTGCAGCTAATTTCTCTTTCCTATCCTCTGCGTAGGAATGCGTTGCTTGGAGGCTCTGCCGGCTCTGCCTTCTCAAATTTAGCATCTACGTCTATCTACATAGGAGAAAAATCATGTCTCAACCTATTACCATTACCAACGAAGATATTCTTTCCCAAGTCAAGCTATCCTACAAAGTTCCTGAGTTCATTGAGGGAATTGTTACCCGCAAGGTTATTGCAAATGCCGCAGCTGAGGCAGGTATAAAAGTAGAGACTGAAGAATTGCAAAAAGCAGCAGACCAAATTCGGTTAATGAACAAACTTATTAGTGCTGATGATACCTGGGCATGGTTGGAAAAACATAGTCTTTCTATAGATGATTATGAAGAAATTGTTTACAGCACCGTCATTTCTGGGAAGTTAGCCGCTCATCTGTTTGCAGATAAAGTTGAACCCTATTTCTTTGAAAATCAACTAGATTATGCTGCTGTGGTCATGTATGAGGTTGTTCTGGATGATGAAGACTTGGCGATAGAACTCTTTTATGCGATTAAGGAAGGTGAGATGAGTTTTTTTGATGTTGCTCACAAATACATCCAGGATACGGAATTACGTCGAAAAGGTGGATATCAAGGGATAGTACATCGCAAAGATTTAAAGCCAGAAATTTCTGCTGCTGTCTTTGCAGCTAAACCACCACATCTCCTTAAACCAATTGTAACTGCTACGGGAATAAGTTTGATTCTGATAGAAGACATTATTCAATTTCAATTAGATGAGCAACTGCGCGAAAAAATTGCTGCCGATTTATATACTAATTGGCTGAAAGAACAAGCCGCGCAAGTTGAATTTAATTTAAAGCTTGACTAAAGGTACTTCCAATTAAAAAAATATCCAACCAATGACCGTAGTAGCGTGGCTTGGCTAAATTTGTGCATTAGATTTATGGTTTTTTGGGGCTAAAGCCCTACTACGAGCCTTTAGCTATTACATACACCATTTTAGTCTTGCCACGCCACTACTGGATAATTTATTTTTTGGAAGTCCCAAAACAAACTTGTTTGCTGTGTTGCGCTTTGGGATGATTTGGCAATATCTGCACTGTTTATCATCACATATAAATCATCCCTTAGAATAGCCAACGTCGGCATTGCATAATAGAGGGAGGAATTGAGGTTATCTACTGTGCAATGTCCATACTGTGGTTCTACGGAGATTCGGAAGAACGGAAAGCGAAGAGGTAAACACGCATCACATTTGCAGTGAATGCGATCGCCAATTTATCGACCTGTACAATCCGCCAAAAGGATATTCAGAGGATCTGAAACAAGAATGCTTAAAAATGTACCTGAACGGTATGGGTTTTCGCGGAATTGAACGAGTTAAAGGTGTGCATCATACTACTATCATTTATTGGGTCAAACAATTAGGAGAAAAACTTCCAGATGTACCAAAAGAAGATATCATTCCAGAAGTTGGAGAACTGGATGAATTAGAGACATTCATCGGTTCAAAAAAAACAAAATTTGGCTCTGGACAGCAGTAAATCACTTCGATCAGGGTATTTTAGCCGCTCGTTTAGGAGACCATAGTGCCGAAACGTTTGAGCCATTGTGGGAAATTGTTAAACAGTGGAAGAGCTATTTCTATGTGACAGATGGCTGGAAAGTCTACCCCAGTTTTATCCCTGATGGAGACCAAATTGTGAGTAAAACATATATGACCAGAGTAGAAGGCGAAAATACCCGCTTGCGTCACTACTTAGCACGACTGCATCGCAAAACATTGTGCTATTCCAAATCAGTAGATATGCTGAAATATTCAATTCGATTATTACTTCATTACTTGAAGTATCAGGAAATACCTATATTGAATTAAATCATCCCGCATTTATGCAACGCCTAGCCAACGTCAACTGCAACCTTTAGTTAAATTGCTAATCTGATAACTTAATATCAATTCAGTTTTACTCTAAATTATCAGATCATTGCCTCTGCGGCCGTCTTAAGTTCAGAAGAAGCTTCTCTTATATATGAGACTTTGGGCTGTTTTGGCATACCTTGTTGTTGCTCTTGTAGTTCCATTAAACGCAGTCTACTCCAGTTCACTATCGCTGAGTTGCCGAGATAAGTAGCTAAATTAGTTAGTCGTTCTACAGCTGAAATAGCCTCTGGATCTATGTGCAGCGAAGCTAGATAACAATCGCAGGCTATTTCCATTTCACCCAGTGACTCGTGGCATTGACCTCTCATAAACCAAGCGATCGCTGTTCCTGGCGGGCCTAGCCTAGTTGCTGAAGCATACACCTTGGCTGCTTCCTCAATTTTGCGCTGCTTAATTAAAATTTCTCCCAACTCAAGACGATATCTGGGATCTAACGTATCCATCTGGGTTAACTGTCTAGCTCGCTCCTCTGCTAAATCTATGTCACCGAGCCACAAAGCTTCTTTGGTTCGACTTTCTAAAACAATATTCCGGTTCTCATTCGCTACTATCTCCTGCACTTCATTCTTACAACTTAGGTTTTTTGCATAGAATTCGCACAGATCCATTTCCTCGATTACCTTGTCTTTATCCCCATGTAGAAGGGGAACAAAAACAACAGCACGATAGTAGACACTCATTAAGAGTCTGTAACCAAAATCATCAATATAAGGTTTAATATCTTGGATTTCCTTGGCAGCAATTGATCTCCAAAACTCTGCACTTGCCAAATTTCTGAAAGTTTTTGCATACTGGACTACAAGCTGGAGAGCGGCACTCAACCTTACCCGACTGCCATGTGGAGCATTATTAGCAATGATTTCAAACTCCTCCAAGTTGTTGAGGTTGCTGGATTCACTTCGTAAAAGCAGACTTGAAATAGCTCGACAAAAAGCCAGTGCAGCAAGTACTGGATCACTAGCTATCTCTGAACCCGACATCTCTGGTACGTACTCTAGGACAGTTTGATGTAGACACAAGCTTCCCAAAAGATTCATAGCCCGGAGCTTTGTAACAGTCTGAAGCTCATGGTAACAGGTCAAATAATCACAAAGCTTGTTCCATCGCTCAGTTCGTAACTCATTGGCAATTTGTAATGGGTGATTAACTTGGTATTGAAGCATACCAGTTTCTTTTAGCAAAGATTCTCGAAAAGAGGAAGGAAGAATCACTTGTACTCCGTAGGGCACTGGTGTATCAGTAAATGATGTCTCACTGATTAAATTGCAATAACTGAATTCTATTCCATAAGTATGTAAGGCTCCACCGTTGGAAGAACCTAGATCGATGTACGGTTGATTTAGCCAAGCTATCAGTGAAGTATCGAGTAAAAGCATAAATATCTCTTGTTTTTTGTAATGCTGAATTGTTGAATTAACTCGTAAGGAATGGCAATGCTAAAGAGTAGACGATGCCGTTAAAAATAATCCATTTTTAACTTAAATCCAAGGTACAGGATATCAAAAGAATGCTAGTCTTTTCTCCTATTATTTAAGCTAGGCAAAAAACACCACAGCAAATAAAAGTTAGCATTTTTATCAAATAAACCCACAGTATTATGAGTCAACATAACTACTGTGGGACTAACAAACATCCTAAAAATACTTCCCTTTTTCACAATGATTTGTCGTGAGTCGGGAACTTTTTTAGAATATTATTAATTAACAGCGCCAACAGGGCTTACTAGCAGCTAAACCGCCGCGCAGGGTCTTAAAAGCCGTAAAATCAGTATTTTCGGCTTTCAGATCAATCATCTCTTCTGATTTGTTGGTATCGAGCTTCAGTTTGTTGATTTTAATATTAGCCATCGAACCATGTCCTCTTAAGTCAAGTGATTTCATTCGAGATTAGACTTTTTATTGCCTTATCCCATAACTATAATTGATTATTTGGAATTTTTTTTCAAGGGCTTTGTTAATAATAAAAATGACATAAATAATCCATTTATATCCTAATATAGTCAGCCCAAATAATATTTAATTATTATTAGATATTAAAACAAATAACTAAATATAAATTTACAGGCATTTAAGTCAAGGTGAGAAAATCGCTGTAATAACTCTTTACTTCGCCACTACCCCTTGAGCAATCGCTAATCAGTTATCTCTTCCACTTGACCATATTTCTTTTAAGTATTCTTCTGGAAATCCGAAATATCCCAAGCTCAGTCAACTACATGAGTGAGGTCTTCGTCCTCTGACCTCAACACAGTCTATGATTTATTCGCTTTTTTCAAGATTTTAGTTGCTATAAAAGGGATATAAATAATACAGTTATGGACTATAGGAATCCGACAGATGAAAGAGCGTGTTGCCAACTGCGCGATCGCATAGATGTGTGGGCACTCATGTAGCGCTACACAACTGGGAGTGCCACAGACGGTACTCGTTAAGCAAACCTGCTGACTCCGGGTCTTCAAAAGGCAAGTCATATATGGTAGACAAGATTTCTTTCGGAGGATGAAGCGGTAAGAAATGCTCAATCGGAGATATTGCTCTCGACATGGGGAGCCTCGTTGGTAAAGAGATTTGATGAGGATGATATACTCATATTGTACTTACCAAGCTAATTCCTAGTTATAAGGTAATATGACCACGCCGATATCATCTAATCCAGAAACGGTAGAAACCAAGCGACAGAACTTCAACATTACTCCAGAACAAGAAGCAAAGCTCAACTGGCTACGTGATGCGATCGCTGCTCCTAATACCAAAGAAACAATCCTGCGTTCCATCGACCTAATGGTCACTCTCAAGCGTCACATGCGTCCAGGTACTCAACTATTTCTCCACACAAGAGAAGGGCAAGTCCGCCTACTTATCCCAGAACTTGAATCTCCCCAAACAGGCGACTGGCAATATCTAGTGGAACGCCCTCACCCTTGGCGGCGGCAACTTTACATTAAAGGGCGAAAATTACTTGCCTCGACTGTCTGGCAGGATATGATTGCTAACCAGATGTCAATAGAAGAGGCAGCAGATAATTGGAACCTCCCCCTTGCTGCCATTGAGGAAGCTATTCACTATTGCGAAAGTCACCAAGAACTCCTTAAGCTTGAAGCAGAAGAAGAGCGTTACCGCCTCGAACAACAAGGAGTCTCCCTTGAGCCTAAAACTACTCATTGATGAAGACTCCCAGGCAAAACGTTTAGTTAATTTATTACGGAGTGCAGGTCATGATGTTATAACAGTCAACGAAGCAGCTCTAATGAGCAAGCCTGACTCAGTTGTACTTGACTATGCAAGACTTGAAGAGCGTGTATTACTGACCCGCAACTGCGATGACTTCCAGACTCTGCACAAAGCAAACCCAAATCATCCCGGCATCTTAGCAGTCTACCAGCACTCTGACCCATCAAAAAGCATGAGCTACCTGAGTATCGTCAAGTCCATCGCCAACATCGAAGCATCGGACTATAGCCTAGCCAATCAGTTTATTCCCCTCAATCAATGGAACTACTAATAAATATCCTCTGAATTGGCATTGAGATAAGGACGCTGCAAATCAATTCCCAAATGAGAAAATTGCCCAAGGATAGCCTGCATTCTTACCTTTGGCGAGTCATCCCCTTGATGCCAAGCTTTTAGTAACCCATTTGCCACAATCTGACAGCGATTCATCCCAAAGCTTTCCTGAACACCAAACTTTTGGTCTGGTTCTTCTGCCAACCCCAACCCTAGTGCTAACTGCTTGGTGAATAGGGGAACGTTTGACTTAAAATGCGATTCTTTCTGCTGATAAACAGCTTGTAAAACTTCACTAACTGCCTCATAATCCCTCTTATCAAAATATAAAACGCCTGAATCGTAACGCTTGTAGTCTCCTGGGTTGTAGAGAACTTTAAAACTAAACCCAATAGAAATAGCATTTAACTGCTGGGTTAAATTCCTCATGACTTCTACTGTACCAGAGGGGGTTAAGTTGAAGTAAATACGTACTATTTGTTGTGCTTGTTCTAAATGCTGCTGACTTTGTAATCCTGCATTGCCCACTGCCATATAAAAGCCATTTTGCACTAGATTCTTTGGCATCCGGATAGCCACTAATTCACCTACAGCGGCGGATCTTTCAGCAGGTTGAAGATGCTTATCCCGTTGAATATGCAGCCTCAAACTGCCCTTACTCATCGCTAAAGTACCGTCAGTTTCTTCTCTTAAAACAGACCAGCCAGGGTCAAAATAGCCCTCTCCACAATTACTTTCATGTAATTGCTGATAAAACGCGATATCTACCCCCAAGAAAGTATTATTCTCCAAATCTAGGTTTAGACCATTTTCCTCCCCATCTAGTGCCAGGGTACTTCGCATAGAACCGTTGTAATATATACCGTAGAGAAAACTCCGCAGTTGCAAACTCAGATATTTTTGCTGCATCTGTTCAGGCATTTTCTGAAAACGGTCAACCGCCTCTGCTGGCAGTTCCAACGGTTTATAATCTGGATGGCGAATGGAGAAATCAGAATGAATTTCAACTTTGTGAACAATATCTTCTAGAACATCTAGTAATTGCCCAGTTACGCCAGTTGACTGTTGAATTGATGGAAAATTGAGTAATTGTGTCATTTGATGCAAGTATTTTGGATTTCCCCTATGTTCAAGCTTTCTTTGTTCGCCCCAAAATTAACTTCAAGGCTAATTGCTACAAATAAATATAAGTTTTTAGTCCGTTTTAACGGGCTTAAGTTATTAGCCAGGAATTTCAATCCGAGTCTGTTTTAATTCAGCAGCAGTACCAAAAATCGTTGGCATTGATTGTTCCGGACGACACAACAACGTCTTAGCAACCTGAAGCATGGCAATCCCCGTATTGCCAAAAGATTTTTGATATTGAATCATCGCCTGAATCTGTTGAATCAAAGCGAAACCTGCAAATTGCACCACCCGCTGTAAGAAATCAGGACGGTGTTCTGAAATTTCTGGAAACGTGTGAAAATAAGCTTGGATTAACCTAAAAATCGAAGGCTGAAGTTTGTCTAAGGGAGTTATTGCCAAACGCAGAGATTCGTCAATACTCAAAGAATTACTAATAACTAAGCTACCCAGCCAGATTTGCACATAGCTACCAATCACCGTTCCTAAATCAAAAGCTGGATCTCCCCAAGCAGAACGTTCCCAATCAATTAGCCGCACAATAGGGTTACTTGCTTGCTCCCAATTGTTTTGCAAAAGGATATTATTCAGTTTCAGGTCATTGTGGGTGAGACAAGAGGGAGTAAAAGCACTAGCCAATTGCGCGATCGCCTGCCCCAAACTATCATACCGCTGATAGAGGGCAAAAAATTTCAACCCATCAGCAGGTACTAAACCAAAAATTTCTGGCGAAATCCTTTCCAACCCTCGTATCAAATTCGTCACTTGGTCGGAAGCTGAATTTTCCCGATTTTTAGAGAAAAAATCTTGATACTCTTGGCGGTTGAAAGTCTCACTATGGACAGTTGCAATCATTGTGCCAATCGCCGCAGCGATTTCACTGTTGAAACTATTTTCCTTAGTGTAGAAATCCATTAAATCCCGATAGTCATCGAGGTAGCTCTTGACAATAATGGAATTCTCCCTATCAAAATGCAGCACCTCTGGTAAAAATGGACGCAGGTGATTCAGTTCTGAAAATCGCTGTAAGAATTCTTGAATTCGCCACTCACTTAAAAACTCACCAGCCGCTTTCCCTTCCTGATTATGCCGTTCCTGCTTAACCAGTAGTTTGCGATCGTCTGCAAAAGTCACTAATAAGTTAAAATTCTTGGCTGCAACTGGCTCTACCTTACTGAGAGGTTGCTCTGACTGATTGCAAAGCTCAACTAAATAATCAAAAACATTGTGATGGTTCAATAGAAATGCCATAACACACCAGCTTCTTTCTCAATTCTGTCTAAAGCCTTCTTCGTTTTAAAAACAACAACGGCTTGCACGGCTTCTTCAAGTAAATCCGCTGTCAATAGTTATGAGTCCTTATTAATTACAAATGACTAATGACTATTGACAAAGGACAGTTATCAGGAAGTATTTCACAAATTATTTAAGAGTGCTATGGTAGCTTCGCTTAAGCAGTAGTAGCTGTCGCCACGTTACGCATTATTTCAGACGCATTGTAGTTATCGGTAATAACTTGCGGACAACGCATACAAGCTGCCTTACCTTCCTGCTGCCACCAACGACAATCTCGGCGTATAGAACAGGGGGGCAATTCCTCCACTACCGCAGGCAATTTCTCGACAATTCGCATTGCCAGACGACAATCTTTGCCATCAAAATGCTGACAAGCCATAGCCGCACAGGGTGCCGCCGTCCTAAATATTTCAGTAGGTGTTACTGGGTTGGCTTTTGCTATGAGTTCATCGGTGACTGGTTGCGACTGGTTGAGGTAAGCTACACGAGGTTCTGCCACTGTCCCACCGATTACGGCGAAGACAATACTGTCTTGCCATTCTGGTCTAGCACTGGGACAAAGTGTGGTCTTATCAGTAGCAATCTCTTGCATTAATTCACCCTCCCACAAAAAGTATCTCTTACAGTTGAAGGCTGACAATTAAGCAAGTGCCGAATCCTCTAGTGGAAACGGACGACGAATGCCACCAGCTACGGTAACACCACCTGCAATGCTTCCCGCTTCATGATCAGACAAAGCTGATAAAGCGTCTTCTGAATCTATAACCTGATGCCGTCTGAAGACCGCATTTTTCACGGCATCACCAATCAAATCATTAATTTCAACTTGACCTTTGTACTTTCTTTGGTTTGCGTCCATTTGGATTTTCCTCTTAATTTGTAACTGTAGTTAGGCTGAAACACTGAGCAGCGTAATTGCCTAATCTGTTTTCAAATTCTAGGTAATAGGAAAGTTATTACACCATTTTTTGTAACTTTAGATGAGACACAACTAAAACTTTTTTGTCCCAAAAGATGACATTTTTTTATAAAATAATTTTTAACTGAGTTTAGTTATACTGCCTGCGTACCATGCTGCGGTTACTCAAACTTCAAGCACCTGCACCATAGAATATCTAACTTAATTTATACAAATAACTAAAATATTTATGTCTCGAAAATATCCCAAGGTTTTTTGGTGTCCCTAGTAGTCCGCCACAGTTACTATGACGGGTACAAACGCTGTAATTTGAGTGATAAATCGCCAATAAACTGAGGCTCTTTGTTTATTGCGTGATGGCTCCCAAGCACAACTATTGGTGCAATTTAAGCACAATTTGTCAAGACTTTCATCTTTAACATTATTCAGAATAGGCAGCCATTAGGTAGCCATTTGGTGCAAAATATGTGGATTTTTGGAGGCGATTGGTGATATGGCTGTGCTAACATATGGCGGTATCTATTCGCACTCTATTTGGAATGACCGACATTTATCTCTCGGTAGACGTGGGGGGTCGCAAACCAAGACTATTTATCAACTCAAACTTACCGTTTGCGTAATCGCCT
>NZ_JBAHYJ020000022.1:0-53878 GCF_036697665.2 Scytonema sp. PRP1
CGTTATAAGAAGCACGCATGAAGAGTAGCAAGCACGCTATGTGCTTACTACAAACTAAGATTCAGAAAGCAGTTATTTTTTTGATGCTTTTAAAAGGAAAATACTGTACGGAGTGTACCTGTCACAATTGTGCCGTTGCTTTCTTCATTTCCTGCATGGTTAATCACTTGAACTGTTGGTGTGACTTGGATATTTCGGCTAAACGGGTAGTTATAAAATGCCTCGAAATTGGTCTGAGTTGAATCGCCGATTTGATTGACAACAAATGGCTGACCAACAGCAATTCCTGCTAAAGCACCGCGTGTAAACAAGTCTCGCACCCCAACCCCTGCCATCCAGTAGTTGGGTTTGATATCGCCAAAGGCGGTGTTATCAAAGTTACCATAACCGTAGCGACCAAAAATACCAAACTTTTCTGCGAGGGTCAGTTCAACATTCACGCCATAGCTATCAAAGCGGTTGCTAAACAATTCGCCACCACTATATTGCAGACGTACGGCAAATGCCCTCGAAGGGGCATATTCTAGTTCTACAGTACCTTGAAAAGTATCTCCAAAAAAGCCCCGATCGCCTGTATTCACATTAGGAGGACCACCACCAGGACCACCACCAGGACCACCACCAGGAGCAGCAGCAGCAAATTGCCTAGGATATAGTATATTTGTGAATGGTGAAAGACCCTGAATCACTCCCGGTCCCTGTTGGATAGGATTGGCTGCGTCTGTTGCGGCATACAACGCCCGCACGGAAAATGCTCCATTACCAGGTTTCCAATCAATTGCTGCCCCTGCACTTTGACCGTTAACTGGGAACAGAACAAAGTTATTTACAAAAGCGAGAGTGCTAAAGTCTCGGAAGCTGAGGTAAGCGTAACTGTTGAAGTCAACAAAATCGGTTGGGAAAAAACTTGGACCAACAGAGACCCTAAAGTCTTTAGCGAGTAGAAAGCTGTAATACAGTCTACTGATCTCTACATCACCATTTGTAGGTGGCTTGACTGAGTAGTCTAAAACACTGCCAAAATTTTGCTCGAGTAAACCAGCAGCATTGTCTTTCCCAGCATCAGGGGCTTGATCATTAAGACCACTTCCAGTGTCGAGTCGAATTTTCAGCAAGTCAGTTCCACGAAAGCTGGTGTTTAAATCGATACCTGCTCGGAACAAGATTGTGGGATTAGGTTGGCTGGTGATTGGATTACGTCTGGGGTTACCAGGGTCAACTGTGGCACCGGGGTCAATAATGCGATCGCCCGAAAACCCACCAGCATTCACAGAGATAATTGCCTGACCTTGCAGCTTGGTCGTTGTAGAAAACTGATTGGCTTCGAGTTCAGCGCTACGTGCTTCTAGCACATCTACCCGACCTCGTAAAGTTGCTAACTCAGCAGTAAACTCTTCCTGTAGCTTTTGCAAAGTTGCTAAGTCTTCTCTTCTGACCAAATCTGTTGTTGCAGTCGCTATCAGTTCATTAATGCGGTTCAAGCAAGCATTGAGTCCAGCCGCAAACTCATAACGCGTCATTGCGCGATTCCCGCGATAGGTTCCATTGGGATACCCAGCAATACAACCATAGCGTTCAACCAGTGACTGCAATGCTTGAAATGCCCAATCAGTAGGTTGGACATCACTCAGTTGATTAACATTTGTCACCTGACTTATTCCAGGCGTGCTTTTTTTTCCCTGGTTTTGACTGACGAAGTTTCCTGTACCACCTGACGTGGAAGGTATTTCACTTGGTTGGACATTACTCAGTTGATTGACATTTGTCACCTGATTCATTTCAGGTGTGTTTTTTTGAACCTGATTTTGACTAACTAAATTTGCTGCACCATTTGAAGCGGAGGGTACTTGCGCCCTTGTTGAAGATGTCCCTAAAAGTAATAAACTCAGCAGGCTGACTCCAGAAGCAATTGTATGAGCCAGAAATTTTTCGTAAACTGGGGCTTTTACAGTAAGATTTTCAGACACTTTCTTCTTCTGCATCTCGTTAATTTTGATATCAAAAATTAATTTTTTGTGTGAGGAGAAATCATAATAATTTTAAACACTTTGAAAATAAAGTGTCTAAACTTGAAAAAGTCGTTTAACGACAAACTTAATTATCTAATAAAACTAACTAAAAAAAGCAGAAAATGTCTTAAAATTACAATTCTGAGCATATTGCATGATGTTTTCAACCTCACAACCAATTATTTATAGCAATCCTATCTAATTTGTGTGAAATTGCCTGCGCGAGCGCTAAATTCCCGACTTCTTCAAGAAGTCGGGAATCTCGTTGTTCACGTAAGCGCAGAGCGTGCCGAAGGCATACGCGCAGCGTGCCCGTAGGGCTTATGATTTAGGATTCCTATATCAGCGTTAAAAAGTATCCAAGAATTTAGCAACTGTATGCACATCCTTGTCACCACGTCCAGAACAGTTGATAACAATTCTGGGGCTACCACTCAGTTGCGGACAAAGAGTTTCTAGGAAAGCAATGGCGTGGGATGTTTCCAGTGCCGGAATAATCCCTTCGAGTTGCGACAGACGCTTAAATGCCTCCAATGCCTGCTGGTCAGTTATACTGTAATATTCAGCACGTTGAACATCCTTTAAATAACTATGTTCTGGACCGACACCGGGATAATCTAATCCAGCACTGATAGAGTGTGCTTCGACAATTTGACCATCCCCATCTTGCAGAACATAACTCATTGCTCCGTGCAAAACACCGGGTCTGCCAAGTGTCAAAGTTGCCGCGTGCTTTTCAGTATCAATCCCTTCACCTGCTGCCTCAATTCCAATCAAGCGTATAGATGGTTCGTTGACAAATTCATGGAAAAGCCCAATAGCATTGGAACCTCCGCCAACACAAGCAAGCAGAATATCGGGTAGTCCGCCCCATTTTTCTTGGGACTGGGCGCGAGTTTCCTTGCCAATGATCGCTTGAAAGTCTCGCACCATCATTGGGTAGGGATGGGGTCCAGCAACGGAACCTAAAATGTAGTGAGTGGTTTCTACATTCGTTACCCAATCCCGAATTGCTTCACTTGTCGCATCCTTGAGGGTTCCGGTTCCCGCCTCTACAGGACTGACTTCTGCCCCCATCAATCGCATCCGAAACACATTCAGGGCTTGTCGTTCCATGTCATGGATGCCCATGTAAATCAGGCATTTTAAGCCAAAACGGGCGCAGACTGTCGCGGTTGCAACACCATGCTGACCTGCTCCGGTTTCCGCAATAATCCGCTGTTTGCCCATACGTTTCGCGAGTAACACCTGAGCTAAGGCGTTATTAATTTTGTGAGCGCCTGTATGGTTTAAGTCTTCCCGTTTTAAGTAAATTTGCGGTTCTGTGCCATCTGGTTTGGCATAGTGCTTGGTGAGGCGTTCCGCAAAGTAGAGGGGGGTAGCGCGTCCAACGTAGTCGCGTAAGAGTCCCTGTAGTTCGTTTTGAAAATCCGGGTCGTTGCGGTATTTCTGATACGCGGTTTCTAATTCACTGAGTGCCGGCATTAATGTTTCAGGGACATACTTACCCCCAAATTGACCAAACCGACCGAGGATATCTGGTTGTTGATGAGTCTGTGGAGTAGAAAGATTTGTATTTTGAGTGTTTGCTAACATGAAATTTCCTGAATTTGTAATATGGAGTTTGAAATTTTCAAGGCTTACGCGAATTTATAACGCTTCTCGTTTGAATCAAGTCATTCTTTATCTGTGTCCATCTGTGTCCATCTGTGGTTCTTATTTCTTGATCTATTTCATTCAACCCCACCAATCGCTATATTCAAGCGCACCAAGCAACACAGAGAAAAAGATGGCGTAAGCCCAAAATGGTTAATTTTTAATTTTTACAGTGGGGGTAATAGATACCTTCAAATCGTTACAAAAATCTCTAATAGCTCGCAGCCCGCGATATGGTGTACTTTCTCCCAAGCGTTGCACAAAGGCGCTTCCCACAATCACTGCATCTGCACCCCACTCCTTAACTTGACGAGCTTGTTCTGGAGTGGAGATGCCAAAACCAACAGCAATTGGCTTGTCAGTCACACTGCGGATTTCTTGGAGTACGTCTTTCACCCGCGTTTGCAACTCGGAGCGTACACCTGTAACACCTGTGACACTTACCAGGTAAATAAAACCACGAGATTGACGGGCGATCGCCTCAATTCGTTCTTTTGAGCTGTTAGGAGTCACTAACAATATGACTTCAATTCCTTCAGTTTCAGCACGCTGTAACAAATCATCTGCTTCTTCTAAGGGCAAATCGGGTACAACCAACCCCTTGATTCCAGAAGCTGCAACTTGCTTGAGGAACTGCTCAGCACCTAGATTTAGAATTGGGTTGTAATAAGTAAACAGGATGATAGGCGATCGCAACTTACGAGTAGCTGACTGCGCCATTTTTAAAACATCAGCTAAGCGAGTCCCTCCCTTAAGGGCGCGAGTTGCAGCCGCTTGAATCACAGGTCCATCAGCCAATGGGTCAGAATAGGGAACTCCCAGTTCAATGAAATCTGCACCACTAGCATCCAAAATTCCCAACGCTTCGGCTGTCGTTTCCAAATCAGGATCGCCAGCTGTAATAAAAGGAATTAAAGCGCATTGGTTTTGTGCGCGTAAAGATTCAAAGTGTCCGGAGATAGTACTCATCTTAATTTTCTATTGAAAGCCAACAATAAGTTAATAGGGGAAAGACAGAATCAAAAATGCAATATTCAAGATCCATGAATCCTTAATTCTTTGACAGCTTGCTCCAAATCA
Organism: Scytonema sp. PRP1; assembly: GCF_036697665.2. NCBI lineage: Bacteria > Bacillati > Cyanobacteriota > Cyanophyceae > Nostocales > Scytonemataceae > Scytonema > Scytonema sp. PRP1. The sequence continues at coordinate 4,746 of NZ_JBAHYJ020000022.1, forward strand.
GCTTGCTTAACTAAAGATTCTCCAATCAATACAGCTTCAGCTCCGGCTTCGGCGACAAAAGCTAAATCAGAAGATGTATACAAACCAGACTCACTGACAACCGTAATGTCTAAACTTCTTAACTTTTCTTTACGTTCTGACAACAAGTGTTTAGTCGTTTCTAAGTCAAGGTTAAAGTCTTCCAAATTGCGGTTGTTAATGCCGACAAGTTGCACATTTGATAATGCCAGCACTCGGTCAAGTTCAGTTAAAGTATGCACTTCCACCAAGGCAGTCATGCCTAAATCATGAACAATGTGCAGGAAATCTTGCAGCGTTTCGTCGCTTAAGATAGCTGCAATCAGTAGCACTGCATCTGCACCATTGACTCGTGCTTTGTAAATTTGGTAAGGGTCTATGACAAACTCTTTGCAAAGTAGCGGCAACCCTACACTCTTTCTAATAAGTCGCAAATTTTCAAAACTGCCTTGAAAAAATTTCTCGTCAGTTAACACAGAAATACAACTTGCACCACCTCGCTCATATGCAGAAGCAATTTTCACCGGTTCAAAATCAGCACGAATAACTCCTTTACTTGGTGAGGCTTTCTTGACCTCCGCAATAATGCTGGGCTTGATGGGATTTTGGCGTAAAGCATTCAAGAAATTTCGCACAGCAGGAGCAAGGCTAATTTGAAGTTGTAAATCGGAAAACGGCAGTTGCTCTTTCATCACGGCAACTTCTTGCTGTTTGTGCCAAACAATTTCTTCGAGAATATGGCGCGGTTTGGCGGACTGTGTAGTTATTTCTGGTTGAGATTGATAATTCAGCATCTTTTTTTATAGCGGTTATGAGTTGGGCGTTGTATATTTACGGGATGAACAAGCATTTTTTGTGGCATGGACTAGACAGCCCGTCCGCTTTTGCCTCGTTCCCAGCCTGAGGCTGGGAATGCAGCCTTGGGAGCCTCTGCCTGCCTTAGGGACTTCCAAATTAAAAAATATCCAACTTTTTTTGTGGGATGGAGAGAAGTCTGAGGGTCGGTTTCCTCCGTTCGCGCAGCGTGCCGCAGGCATACGCGAGTGCGTCTGGTGGAGGAGACTCACAACTTCGGGGCTTCTAGTCCCTCCTATAAACTGGGCGGGCAGGATGCCCACCCCACTCATATTGAATAATTTATTTTTTGGAAGTCCCTTATGAGCGTTACTAGCCGCTTCAATTGCCTTTCCAGGTTCCACCTGGAAACGAGATTTTAGAAGGGTTTTGGCTTAAGTTGACACGCATGGGCGATCGTCCCCCCTTTGTAAGGGGGGCAGGGGGGATCTTATGCAACGACTGAAGAGGGGAGTTTGCTAGTGAATGCACGTACTACGTTTGTCACAATTGTTAATCCGACTCCTTCTGCCAAAGTCATGATAGATTCTGGATGGAACTGAACACCAGCAATGGGTAATGTTTGATGCTCGATGCCCATAATCACACCATCCGCAGATATGGCTGTCACTTTGAGTTCTGCAGGTAGGCTTTCTGGTAGCGCATACAATGAGTGGTATCTACCAACTTCAAACGATTGTGGTAAACCTTTAAAGGCAACAGAATCTGGAGCAACAACAGATACCTGAGATACCTTGCCATGCTGGGGATAATCCAGAACTCCCAGTTTTCCACCATGTGCCTCGACTATTGACTGTAATCCCAAACACACGCCAAATATAGGAATCTCGCGTTTTTTGCAGATGGCAATTATATCTGCAACACGGAAGTCACTGGGTTTTCCAGGACCAGGAGATAAAACAACCAAGTCGGGTTTTTCTGTATCAAAAACTGATTCTGCAAAACCATGCCGTAGTGTTGTCACTGTAGCACCGGTTTGACGGATGTAATTTGCTAAGGTGTGAACAAATGAGTCTTCATAGTCAACCAGCAAGACACGCTTGAGTGCTGCTGGATTCGCTTCTTGAACGTCAAGGTTTGACAATATTGGCAAATCTGCACTCTTATGAATTACTGTACGAAGTGTTTGGAATAAGGCACCAGCTTTAGTAAGAGTTTCTTGTGCCTCGGCTTCTGGTTCTGAGTCATAAAGAACCGTTGCACCGACTCGCACCTGTGCAACTGAGTCCTTGAGTCGGATAGTTCGTAAAATCAAACCAGTATTCAAGTTGCCTTTAAAACTTAAGCCTCCAACAGCTCCACCATACCAACGTCTGGGGCTGCGCTCATTTTGTTCGAGAAACTGCATCGCAGAACGTTTTGGTGCTCCTGTGACTGTAACTGCCCACAGATGGGTGAGGAATGCATCCAAAGCATCAGCTTCCGGTTTCAGTATACCCTCGACATGGTCTACTGTATGGATAAGATGGCTGTACATTTCAATTTGGCGACGACCAATCACTCGCACAGACCCTGGCTCACAAATCCGCGACTTATCGTTGCGGTCTACGTCGGTACACATGGTGAGTTCAGATTCATCTTTGCGCGAGTTCAGCAGCTTCTGAATTTGCGCCGCATCAGTAATGGCATCTTGTCCCCGGCGAATCGTTCCACTGATTGGGCAAGTTTCAACACGTCTACCGTCAACACGCACAAACATTTCTGGAGATGCACCAATTAAATATTCTCCACCTAAATTAAAGATAAATCCATAGGGACTGGGATTTATCTCCTTGAGAATTCGGAAAAGTTCAGTTGGGGGTTTTTCGCAGGCTTGAAAGAAGCTTTGACTAGGAACAACTTCAAATAAATCGCCACGACGGAAGTAATCGAGGGCTTTGGTAACTTGTCCCTCATATTCACCGCTTTCATGGTCAGAGGCTTGAGTGACACTGAGGCGCTGACCTCGGTAATCGATAACTTCACCTGTGCGAGGTAAATCCCTAGTGCTACCAACCTTGGTCACGAAATCATACTGCAAACGAAATGCCTGTTGTAAGTGGTAGTCAACAACTAACAATTCATCAGGCAGATATAGTACCAAATCCCTTTGGTCTGCTGCACGTTCCAGATGCTTTGGCATTTGCTCAAACTGGAAAACCAAGTCATAGCCAAATGCGCCATAAAGTCCCAGATTTTCGTCTTCCGGGCTGTAGAAGACAGATAATATCTCGCGAACCACACTGAAAACAGATGGTTGTCTGCTGCGTTCTTCTTCTGAAAATAAACGTTCTGTTGGTTTGACGGAACCGATGATTTGGTTGTTTTCTTTATTTACGGCTTGAAGGTATGGTTGGTCCAACAAACACTCTGCCAGATAATCTAGCAGTATCTTGCCTCGCTCGTTATGCGCCGTAATGCTAAAAGTGTTATCGCGGGTAACAAGTTCTAAAGGTGGATTGACAAAACCGATCGCCCATCTTTTATACCGTCCTGGATATTCATAGCTACTTGCCAGCAAGCCACCGCGTTGGGAATCCAGACGTACTAAAACCTCCTCAATGGCAGAATTTATAGAAGTATTAGTTACAGATCGCGATACAAATATTCCACCTTGAGTTGTGTAAGAGTGAGTATCAAATGGCATCAATATTACCTCTGAAAGCTAATTTAAAAAATCATTACCAGGATAGGTTACCTACTTGGTGGCATTCTCTGCAAGACACTGGTTAAAATCTGACGTTGACCATCATTTTTTTGAGTGACTGTGGGTTGACAACAACTACTCATAAATAGGTGCAATTAAATCTGACTTATGCAGTTATAAGAAATAAGTGATTCTGGAGCATTTCGCATCAAATTATGTATTGCGTCTATTTTCATTGCCGACATCCACAAAAAAATGATAGAGTCTCAGGAAATTTGTCAAGTAGTTTGTACAAAGGTTTATGAGAATGTAACACCAGTGTCAATTTTGGATTTATAGCAACAGCCAAGGTGGTTAGGACATCAACAAATGATAAAACCTAGACACAGAAAGACTTTTCACCCAGTCCCCAGTCCCCAGTCCCTAGTCCCCTGCTATAGATAGGAAAATCCCAGCGAATAGACCGTCTATTTGGATTCATTTATAGTCAAACTGGAAAAATAATACGCCCACATGATTGCTTTAATGCAATAATTTCAGGATGATTAAAGAATCATGGGTAAGCAAATCAATCAATGAATTGGTATCAACGTGAAATTACCTACCCTGAATAAACCACACACAATCTTTGCAATTTAAACACCGATACTTGCAGGGACTTTAGCAGCAAATGATGTCGCATTTGTGAAAGCTGATTTGGTTCCACGCCCGAAGAATTGAGCAAGAAGAGCAATTTCTTGCATCAGTTCGACAAAATCGCCAGGTGTCAGAGACTGAGGACCATCTGAAAGTGCTTTGGCGGGGTTGGGGTGAACCTCAATCATCAACGAATCTGTACCAGCGGCGATCGCTGCCTTTGCCATTGTGGGTACATACTGAGAGTAGCCAGTGGCATGACTTGGGTCAATCATAATTGGCAAATGGGTCAGGGTACGCAATACAGGGATCACAGATAAATCTAGAGTATTTCTGGTGTACTGCTTGTCAAAAGAGCGAATTCCGCGTTCGCACAAAATCACATTTGGATTGCCTGCAGCCAGAATATATTCCGCAGCCATCAACCATTCTTCAATTGTTGCAGACAGCCCGCGCTTGAGCAGAATTGGTTTGCCAGCAGCGCCTGCTTTCTTAAGCAAGGAGAAATTCTGCATATTGCGCGCACCAATTTGTACCACATCTGCAACGGCTGCAACTTTCTCAACATCAGCAGTATCCATAACTTCTGTGATAATTCCTAGCCCTGTGGCTTCACGCGCTAGTGCTAACAGTGCTAAAGCACTTTCGCCATGTCCTTGGAAAGCATAAGGTGAAGAACGAGGTTTGTAAGCACCGCCTCGGATGAATTGTGCGCCTGTAGCTTTGACGACTTGTGCTGTGGCGACAATCATTTCTTCATTTTCCACTGAACAAGGTCAAGCCACGACTACTAAAGGATGATTTTGACCAAACGTTACCACACCGTTAGGAGTTGGGACAGCGACTTCACTTGGTTCGCCATAGCGATATTCTAACGAAGCGCGCTTAAATGGTTGTTTGACTCGTACGACTTGTTCAATGAATGGGCTGATTTGTTGAATGTGTTCTGGAGCGATCGCAGTTGTCTCACCCACTAAGCCTATGACAACTTTGTCTTTGCCGACGACTTTTTCAGCTGTGACAGGGTAGCGATCCAATTCTTGAATGATGCGTTGAACTTCAGATGCGGGTGTTTGAGATTTGATGACGACAATCATTTTGTTTACCTCGTAAAATAGTTTTGGTTTCTTGTTTGTATCTTTGTCCGCCGTGAGTTATTTGGCGTTTTCAACTCGTTTTTTGTGTTCTGATTTTTTATAGGGATCAGGGTTGAAAACTTATGCTCGTCCCTTTGCTTTTTTGGAGAAAAATTTTGAAAGTTTACAGGTAAGAAGGCTGAAAGCCTCGCCGCGCCACGGACAGTGCGCAAATATAGCAGGGGACTAGGGACGCTTGGACTGGGTGAAAAGTCTTTTTGTGTCTAGGTTTTATCATCTGTTGATGTCCTAACCACCTTGGCTGTTGCCATAACACAGCAGACTTTAGTCTGCAAGAAAAGACAGTCGCGAAAAAAGTCAGGAGTCAGAATGACTCCTGACTCCTGAATTCTTCCTTACTACAAAGAAGTTTTATTATGGGCAATTAAGCGAACATGATATTAGCCTGTTTGAAGCGATCGCCCCCGAAGCGATCGCTTGACTATCGGCGCTTAGTCTCTGTATATATACGTTGAATTAGTGAAAGTTAATGCAAGTTGGACGAACCATGAGGATCGGCAGATTTGTGTGAGTGAATTGGCGAAAAGTGACGGGCTTTGAGGATTGCTGCTATCAAACATGCGTAAGCTAGACAGCCTATCAAAGCTAAGAGTAAATTACCGATGAGAAAATCTAGCTTTTGTTCCTTTTGCAACTCAGAGACTACAGCCCCAAGGGTATGTAGAACTGCTGAAGTCAGATAGCCGATTCCTGCAAGCTGCCAAGCCTTGGAAGGTTTCATTGCACTCAATCCAAGAAAGTAGCCGAAGTAACCACTGTATGCCACCTGTCCAGAAATATCTCCTAAAATTAGGGGAATTAAAAGTGTTAATCCGGCAAAATTACCTTTGCTTTGGGTGACTTCATTCACTGACATCAAACTCTCTACGAGTGCAAATCCAGTGGCAGATGCCGTCGCTAAAAGGATTCCATCAATAGGTTCCCATACCCCAATCAGTTCGCGCTTAGGTGATGAGAGTAGTCTGCCTAGCAAGTAAACTAATAGCACCGGCAGTACTTTGAAAAGTTCTTCTAATAACCCTGCTTTGAAAAATTCCTTAGAAATTATCGTAAAAATGTTCTCATGTTCTTTCAACAAACTTACTGGTAAAAGGTCAGAAAAAATATGTGTAAATTCATGAAAGCCATTCAAAAGCGGCAGACTAGTAGCCAGACCTACGCTAACTAGCAACCACCAGGGCTTATGCTTATGGCAGAGTTTGTGGATAACGTAGTGACTCGCAACAGCTAGATAAGCTGCTAAGATGTACAGGAAGTAATTAGTATCTCGAGTAGCTAACATTGCTACTACGAATATTACGGTAATAATACCCGGAATCAGCAAACCGCTTTGGTGTAAATCCAGTTTTCTCGAGACGACAGGAAAGAGATCTGTCAGGCTAATAAAGCTAGCTGCTTGGCACTCCAAGATGAATTCTGGACCATTACCACCAATTTTGATGCGGTCATTCACTTCCAAAGTTTGACAACCCTGTAAGCGCTGATTATTGACATAAGTGCCATTACGGCTCCCCAAATCGCATATCTCCCAAACAGGCATACCGCTTGGAGATTGAGACGAGAGGGCGGAAATTTTCACATGCTCACGTGAAACGTCCGGGTATTGCGTGGAATCTAAAACAATGTCACAACGATTATAATCACGTCCAATGACTATTGGTTTCTCAGGGAAAATTGGGTACTGAATCTGTTCAGAGTCACTTGCTGCACTAGGATTAATTTGTGTTAAGAAACTCTTGTAACGGTGTTGTCCTGTCATCAAATGATTCCTCTAGTTGTGTCTTTCATCAAGAAAAATGCTATGATGATACGACAATTATAATTTGTAAAGTTTTATAAAAAAATAGTGCCATTATACATAGCTTTTAACTCGTGCTTTTCTGATGGCTAATTTTGACTTTAAGCATAAGTTAGCACGGCAATCTTGAATGTAACACTGGGCTCTTCCGTGATGATTTTCCAAGCTGATGTAGAATATATCTGCGCGTTAAGCAGAGGGTTTTTGATTGTTAGGAAGCTTCTGGCGCATTGGTTGGGGCAAAAGGGCTGCTCCCTTTGTGAAGTATAAAAGAACTGCCCTAACTAGGTCGGCGTGAATATTTATCGTTGAGACAAGGCAGAGGGCAGTGGTTCGACAGGCTCACCAACCGGGCAGAAGGGAACAGGGTTTCAGCTAACTTTACTTTCTGTTACATACTTCTGTTTATTTGCGCCTTTCTACTTAGATGGCGATCGCTAAATCTCTATGAGCAAAAAGCATTGATTCATCCCATACTGCACTTGTTCAAGGCATATTCAATCTTCATGCGCCAATACCGTGAATTTCATATCAGGATGATTAAATCAGTCCTGAGTCCTGAGTCCTGAGTCCTGACGGCGGGCGCTTTGGGGGATGCGCGAAGTGCCACCAACGCCTATGCCGTAGGCACGTCTCTTGACGAACGGTGCACTTGGTGGGGGACGCGCGACCACTCGTATTTAACTGATAACTGCGTAGGTAGCTGTTCACTGTTAAGTTGGTATCTTTTTGCGCCGTGAGTTAAATGGCTGTTTGAACTCGTTTTTTCGATTCTGAATTTTTATAGGGACAGGGTTGAAGACTTATGCGCGTCCCGATGCTTTTTGGGAGAAAAAAATTTCTACTTTCTAGTTTTTCAGGAGAATTTAGAGCAGTGTACTGCTGATTATGCTTGTAAAAAGCAGTCATTATCAGCAAAAAAATTACGTTACTATATAAAAAATGTCTTAATATACCAATCCGGTTTGATTTTTGAAAAATTTAAGTATCTGTAAGGTGGGCAATGCCCACTATATCTGGGTTATATTTGGGTTTTGATGAGCATTGCCCACCCTACGTCTATTTCAAAAATCAAATAGGAATCCTATATACTGGTTCTCATTTGAATCACACACATCACCACGAATAATGTAGAGACGTTATATGTAACGTCTCTACAGTTGTGTATTGCATGCAACACCATAAGCCCTACATAACTCGTCTTTGCACTTCTGAGTAGAAGTTACGCAAAAGACGAGCGCTTTCCATCCTTAAAGCATTTCAGTAGATAAAAATCATTGCCAAGAGCGATCGCCCTTGGTTGAGCTAATCGTTCAGTTTGTAACGAATTTACTACTATCGTGATATTTTTTATAAAAGCTATGTAGAATTTTATTCAGCTTTTCTGAGTAATAATACACAATTCATGAAATATCTACAAAAAATTGTCACAACAATAAGTTTTGGCACGGCTATTGCCATGACTATGTTGCAAATTCCAGCAATAGCGAACACCTTTGTGAGAAAGAACGTTATTGACCTGACAGCACAGGAGAAATCAGACTTTGTTAATGCTGTCAAAACATTAAAAACCATACCCGGCAGTAACAACAAAAACGTCAGTCTCTATGACGAGTTTGTTGCCATTCATGCAGGAGCCATGACATTCGACCCAATGCAATTGGGTGGACAAGTTATGTTGCCGCAGGACACACCTTCTACAGGACCTGCGACTGGAGCTGATGCGGCTCATGAAAATGGGGGATTTCTACCTTGGCATCGTGAATATTTAAGCCGATTTGAACAAGCTTTGCAGTCAGTCAATCCTAATGTCACCCTCCCCTACTGGGATTGGGCAGATCCAAGATCTGTTAACGTTATTTTTGACCCCAACTTTTTAGGGACAAATGGCTCAGGATCAACGCTGATTATTGAATATCCAGATGGTAGACCTACTATTAGGCTTGATGGGGGTCCGGTCGTGTCTGGTAATTTTTCCGAAGCTGATGGCTGGACTATAATCCCGGACTTACATAGCAACATCGGTACAGCCGAAACTCTAGGCACATCACTTGTACGCTATCTACCAGCTCCAGATGCGCCTCCTGGATCTGGATTCCCCTTAGATAGAGCAGAAACAGACAGAATACTCCAGTCGCCAGATTATGCTACGTTTCGCCCTTTCATTGAGGGAGAGATTACCATCAATGCAGATGGCACTCAAAGTGAATGCCGCAACCCATGTAATCATAACTTCGTTCATGCATCGGTTGGCGGGACTGTGCCAAATCCTAATCCGAACGAGACGGAGCGGCGCTTGCTAACATTCGGTACCCTGAGCAACACTCCTGGTTCTCCCAATGACCCAGTTTTCTGGCTCCTCCATACCAACATAGATCGTCTTTGGGCTGAATGGCAGAATAATGGTCGCCAAGGTAGCGAATTTTATGCTGTTCCAGGTACAGAACATTACGGACACAATCTCAATGATAGGATGTGGCCTTGGGACGGAGGTGATTCCATACCAGGGTCAATTGGTAGCACAGATATACGCCCCTACTTACCCGTTGTTTCACCTGATGATATTGTCAGACCTATAGATAGTTTGGATTGGCCCAAGTACGGCTATACCTATGACACTTTTGTCAAACCAGTTCCCGAAACTTCTTCTACATTCGGTTTATTAGGTTTGGGTGCTTTGGGTGCAGCTTCTTTGTTGCGGCGTAAACGCTCATATCCAGAGCAAACGCATCTAAATTGCGTCGGAAAGTAAGATCAGCTTGCTCTTTGGTATTTTTGCCAGCCACCAGACGATGGGTGCATTTACCACTTATTTATATGCATTGAGTGTTGAGTTGTGAGTTGTTAATTTCTGAATGCTTTCTTTAAATTGTTCTGCCCTTTGCTCGTTAGGAATTTCTGCTACCAAAGTTTCTATAAGTTGATTTGGAGTTAAATTTGGGTGTGCATCCAAAGTATGTTCGAGAATGACGCTCGCAACAGGACCAACAAAACTAGTCAGTTGTCGCCGACAATGTTCTAAAAACTCTGGATTGCTAATTGCAGGATAGCTTCCCTGGAGTTGCTGTGAGTTGATAGAATTTTCAAGCTTTTGGGAGTTAGGTTGAATAGAACGTTGGATGCGATTTCTAAATTCTTGTGCCATCTGTGCATCAGGAATTGCCCCAGCTAGCGATTCAATGAATTCGTTTCCTGCTATCTCTGGGCTTTTGTTCAAAGTCTGTTTCACCAAAAAGCTGGCGAAAGGACCAACAAAACTAGTCAATTCTCGCCCGACAAACTCTAAAAATTCTGGGTTGAGAGAGACAGGCGTTTGTGTCTGCAATTGAGTATTTGTTTCACCGGCTTGGCTAAGCTTTTGTTCTAGTTCTGCTAAAACGAGGGAATCTTCTAAATCTTTATTGCGAAGTGCTTTTGGTTTTTCCTGCGCTTGGGAAATGTTAGTGTTAATTCGCTGTGTTTTCGGCAACAGGCTAGAAACTATGCCACCAAGTGAAAATGATGACTTTTTATTGTCATTATTATTATTGTTATTATTATGATTATGATTATTATGATGATTAAGTTCCACCAGAACTTCTTTTGCTGACTGGTAGCGCTGTGTTGGGACTTCTGCCAGCATTTTTTCGAGTATGCGAGCTAAAGAGTCACTAATACTGGCATAGGAGCGCCATTGCCACTTTAGAGAACCATCCATCAACAAATATGGCATTCTCCCAGTCAAAAGGACAAGCGCAGAAACGGCAAGTGCGTAGATATCACTAGAGGGGTAGCAATGTCCTAAACGCAGCTGTTCTGGTGGAGAGTAGCCAATTTTCCCCACGACTGAACCGTGAACTGAGTACTGGTGATTTGGAGATTCATCTGATAATATCTGGGTTAATTTCTCCTTAACCACCCCAAAATCAATCAGCACGGGTTTAGATTGATTATGAGCAAGCATGATATTATCGAGTGAAATATCGCGATGAATAATGTTGGACTCGTGGATATATTCCAACACTGGCAACATATCTAGTAGCCATGCTCTCACTTCAGTTTCCGAAAATGGCTTACCTTTTCTAGAAAGATGTTCGGATAAAATTTGTGCATAAGTTTTGCCATCAATATATTCCTGGACGATGAACAGCCGCTCGTTGTCCGTCAACCAAGCCATGAATTTGGGAATTTGAGGATGCTGAATTTGGTATAAAACTTTCGCTTCCCGCTCAAATAGCTCCCTAGATTTACGAATAATACCTTCTTTGGTGGTTGCAGGTACAAACTCTTTGAGAACACAGGCTTCACCAAAGCGCTGAGCATCAAATGCTAAGTAAGTTCGTCCAAACCCCCCTTGTCCAAGGGTTTTCTCAATTCGATAACGATTATTTATGAAACTTCCTGGTTTAAGTTCTGTAGTCATTTGTAAGTTCTTGTTTAACTATAAATATGCTTTTTAATTTCATAGGGTTAGAGATCCACTCATTATGCACAGGGCTAAAGTTGCGTATCCCCGTCACTCATGTCAACTTTAGGTACGCACGTCAGCTAGGTTTTTGACTCGCCTTGCATAGTGCCGCCACTCGTATGTACCGTTATGGCGGAGGACTTCAAAGGCAGTCTAGTTAAAGATTACTTACAGCAGATCATATTATATTTAACGCGTTAACGCTTCTACAGCATGGCTGAAGAAACAAAAGCATACAGTTTTCAGCAAAGACACGAATCGTACTTAAAAATACAAGATTTCGCATTCATAATCTTCTGGAGTCGGCTCTACCTGCCACACCAACCCTTCCCCAGCATCGCCCAAAGCCACTTCAACGTAAAGCCTGTTTACAGGATTTGTGGCTTGCGCTTGATTACCCTCGAATGGCTGTAAATCTTCAGTCAGGAGTTTCAATTTAAATCCACTGGGAATCAGTTCGCCTCTATTTCCATTGCGTAGTTCAAAGCGCCATATGCTATCTTCAATACTACCTTTGGGTTGCAGCCGCAATTCGTATGGTTGTTGGGCAATGGTTAATTTTCGTACCAAAGTTGGCGTTGCCGATTCCGGCTCTGAACCCCTAGCACCTGCTAAAGTTGGCTGTAACTCTACACTTCCCCAACCAAATTTTTGTGCAAAATCTGATACACCAGATTGTACCCATTGACGAATCGACCACTGTTGTTGCACTCCTTGACGTTGTTCGTACAAACGTTGTCTCCAACCTCCATGTTCTAGGAGCGCTCCCCAGGTTTGAAACGGTACTGCTAAGCGTGGTAATACAAGCCTGGGATTCCCTAAACGTTGGAGCAAGTTTTCTGCTTGGGTAGCAGATAATTCTGGCAAGGGCGCAGTTTCAAGGTGAGTCACTTCTTCTGGACAAATTTCACGCGCCATCCATAAGATACTGAGATTAGAAATCAAATCCTCTCCATTTAAACAGTAAGCGCGATCGCTCGCATCATAGCTGCCCATAGTCTTAAGTTGGGCGTGTGTTGTACATCCCCAAATCCGAATGTAGCCTTCTTCTAGATTGACTTGCACAGCTAGATAATAATCAGCACTCCAGTTCGGAATATCAACCCATTCTTGAGGAACGCGCAGTTCGCTCAAATCAAGCGCTTCACTCGGAATTAATGCTATCCGTGTCGTTCCGAGGGAAATACCTGTGCCATTAACGACTTCCCAAATGCTGGGTAAAGCCTTCAAAGCAGGAAAAACAGTTGCATCTGCGGCGTATTCTTCCCGCAGCCAAGGTAGAACAGTATTTAAGCTCAAGCGGTTGATATAGGCATTCCAACGACGATTAACGCTGGAAAAAGCTTGGCTTTGCTCCCAAATCTTTGTTTTCTCAGCTTCAGAAATTTCTAGCCACATATCTGTTGTGTTTGTTAACGTGAGTGCGCCTGGGTCGAATGTCATGATTGTTACTCCTACTAAACTGAGGGACGGCTATAGTAAGCTTGTAACCATTCCTCTAAAACAGTGTTGATATAGTTTAATACCTGTGAGTTTAGTGAAATATGCAGCGATTCTTTAGTCCAGTTTGCAAGTTTAAGTAATAATACGTCTTTAGACTTAGTGAGCCGACGAGAAACAGTGTACTGCTTGACTCCTAATTCTTTTGCAATCTCCTGTTGCTTTAAATTTTCGCTGTAGTAAAGTTTGATGATATTTTGCGCCTCTGCATCCAGTTCGTTTAAAGCAGCAAGTAACACACCACTGATTTCAGACTGCTGTGACTGTCGCTCAACGAGTTCTTCTTCAGCAACAATTTCCGTAAGTAACGATTCCTGCTTGAGTTGCGGTAAAAAATCTTGAAATTCCCCCCCAGAATCATCATCCCCTCTCGGCGCATTTAGGGAAGCCATATTTGGATACAAATAAGCGCGGGCTGCTTTCGCAGACGCAACCAGCCATTTTTCTATCGTTTCCGGGCTGGACTCTGCGCCTGGGCTTGACAGTTGAGTCTGGCGTTGGAAATTGTAAAGCTGAGCGATCGCAGTCCATATAGCGTCATCTGGTCTTGCCAATTTACGAGTCCCAGTAGATTGCTGTGGAGCATATAGCGACTGATAACATTTCCAAGCTAATACATAGCGTTCTATCGTGTCCGCACTCAGCCCAGCATTTTGTAAAGACTCTACCAACCGCTTTTGACTCAGCCTCCGCAACAATCGCCAATTAGTACAAATATCAACTTCGTTCTGCTGGCGCAGCATTTCCTTGAGTTCGCTGCTAAAAATCGCACTGGCGTAATTCTTGAGGTTAAAACCCATTTCGGGCTTAAACCTTTTCAATACTTTATCTGTACTCGTTGTGACCATTTGGAAGCAGTCAGATAAAGTGTACTGCCCAGAAGAAAAATTAACAACTGTTTTCTTCGCCGCCCAAAAGCACACTTCTTGTAAATAAGCTGACAAATGTCCTCGTGCCAGATTTTCGGTTTGATTTTGCCATCCTTTATACCAGTAAGACACCCAAAAAGTCTCGGAATTTTCTGCTTCTGATAAACGTGCCTGACAATTGAGTATATTTCGACGCAGCTTACTATCAGTAGCCCAACCGATGACCCTGTCAGCGTCAAATTGTAAGAAAGTCGTAAATAGCTCAGTAATACCTTGGCGGGAACGCATAAACTAACCAACTTATAAATGGTCAACTGAACAACTCATAAATGGAGCACCACATAAATGGATAGGTACATCACAAATACACTTATGCAGTCTAATGATGGTGCTACAACACCTAGAGCTTGCCTGCCAACTCTATTTTAGAGGTCTGTGATCAATATTAATAATGACTTTCATGTTTTGGGTTATACCATCATTAACTTTTGTAACAGTTAACGTAATTTGTAAAATAAACTTGATTAATAAATTATAAAGAAAGGTGTTTGATGCCTACAGGTAAAATCCGTATTGACTGAGCCAATAGAGGTGCAAAATGAACTGTCACTTAAGTACATTGACGCAGCAAATTTGCTATAGTAAGTGAAAGGGAAAAGAATTTCCTTAAAGCTACACATTAAAGCCTTGATCGGTTTAACTAAACGGACTCATAGTGAATTATTAAAGTTTTTTTTAGGATTAAGTAGTAAATATGCCTCCGCTCGGTGTTGGTTCTAGTGGCTCGACTTATATATTAACAACAGGAGAAGCTAAGCTTTGGATTTTATTGGTAGGTGTTAACGAATACCAAGACGGAAGCTTACCTTCTTTGCGCTACCCAGCGTTAGATTGCCAAGGGTTAGGAGAAGCGCTCAACAGCGCCACCCAAGGATTTCCTAATAAGGAAGTGATTGTTCATCACGATTTTGCGGCAAAACGCCCCACTTTGCAAATGATTCGTGGGAGCCTGCAACAAATTGTTTCACAGTCTCAATCCCAGGACTCCATCCTGTTATACTTCTCAGGGCATGGAATGTTAGAGCCGAATACTCAACAGGCTGTTCTGTGTCTGGCAGATACCCACAAAGATGACTTGCTAACTACAGGGTTAGGTATGCAGGAACTGCTGCGAATATTAGGGGATAGTCCTGCCAACCAACAGTTAGTTTGTTTAGACACCTGTCATAGCGGTGATATGAGGTTGTTGGGCGGAAACCGTGGAAGCGCCAGAGATGGAAACATTCCTGAGATACCCAATCCCACAACACAAATGATGAATGTCTTGAGACAACGTGCTTCTCAAAGTAAGGGATTTTGCGCCTTGCTATCTTGCGATCAAGGACAACAGTCTTGGGAGTTTCCAGAATTAGGGCATGGAGTCTTCACTTACTATTTAATGCAGGGACTGTTGGGTGAAGCTGCTGATTCACATGGAGTGATTGAAGCAGACGGGCTTTACAAATATGTTTACCGCCAGACGCTGCAATATATTGATAAATTAAATCACCAAGTGCGTCTGATTAATCAGCAAAAGCTCAATCGTGGGGAGAGTCAACTCCATCCAGAATATCCCCTGCAAACACCCAAACGAATTGTAGAAGGAGTAGGAGAATTAATTGTTGGATTCAAGCCAGCAATTGTTGAATCTCACAAACAGCGACGTGCGGTTGTGATTGATGCACTCTCAAACAAGAAAACGACTATTGACTTGAGTCGATTATTTGCTGGTGCTGGCGGTTTTGAGGTAGAATATTTTCCTCAAAAAGGCAAAACTTGGTCAGAAGTACGCTTAATCATCCAAGAATTTACTCGTTGGCATGGTGAATCAGAAACAAAATCTCCCTCACCATTGGGGGTGGTGAAAAAGACACCAACATCGTTATTGTACTTACGCGGGTACGTCGAAGAAATCGAAGATGGAGAAGCCTGGTTAATTTTGGGTGATGGAATGCGCCTGAGTCGTTCTTGGTTAAGACAAGAGTTACGCCGCGCTCAAAAAACTCAACAAATAATTATCTTAGATTTCATTATCTCAGAACAATCTGAGGCGACTTCCCTGGAGAATTGGATAGAAGATTTGCAAACAGGCGCAGAGCAGGGACAATGTTTAATAGTCGCTGCAACGCCAAGAGAAAAGCCACAATTATTTTCCCAAACGGTTCTAGAAACTCTTGTAGCAGCAAATCCGCAAGTCGGATTACCAGTTGCTAAATGGATGACTCAATTACAAAGCCTTTTGCAAGCCAAAGGTACAAAGGTGCATATTTGGCTGTCAGGCACACAAGCAGTTATTGATATTTTACCTGGTAATATTGCCACGATTTTCCAAGATTTGCAGGAACTAGAAGTTTCTGAGATTCAGGAAAACAAACAGCAAAACAAGGAAAATTTGCTTTCCATTGCCAATGCGCAGTTCTCACCTTTTGGCAAACCCTTTCAAAAGAATCGGCATGAGGCAAAGCCTCCCACAGCTTCTTCCCACCCATCTGTTTCTGCTTCTTCGTCTTCACGCGAGTCACAACAGGCGTCTCCCTCTCCTTCTGCTGTTGGTGTTCGTCCTTCAGCAACCCAACAACCGCAACAGAATTTATTCCTAGGTTCAGAACAATATACCAACCTGGAACAGTTGCTAACGCAAGCGATAGGACCGGTTGCGCCAACAATTTTACAAAAAGCTATCAAACAGGCAGGAAATTACCAAGAATTAGTGGCAAATCTAGCGGCTTACTTATCGCCACAGCAACAAAAACAATTTCAGAAACAGGCGATCGCGATATTAGAAACATTCAATGTTTCATCTCCCCGCTCAGCGAAATTATCAACACAGGAATATCAAAAAATTGATGCCAACTTTATCACTAAATGCGAGCATGAGTTGGCTTATTCAGTTGGTCCGATCGCTAAATTTATCATTAAACAGGTTTTGCAATCTCACCCACAAATTTCTTTACCAGAATTTGTTAGGTATTTGGCAAAGGAAATTCCCGAACCAAAACTCTCCATAGAGTTTGAGCAGCGTATGCTTGAGCAATAGACTGCTTGCAAAAAAACTCCCCCTTACAAGATATGAAGGCTATTTATAGCAGTTTTCAATTGGGTTAAACGAGCGTCAAAGTAGGGGCTGTTTTATTGACTATTTCCCACGGATTCTATCCGTGGGAACCCAACTGCGTTCTGAGTTCTTCTTAAAACCGCTATAAATCAACTGAATGCAGTTGTTCGTCAGTTGCCATGGTAGTTGATCACAAACGAGTATTGCGATCAACTGTGACCTTAAACGTTTGGCTATTAACTGTAACAACACTTTCAACAATTGGTGTACTATCGCCAGGGGCTGTGCCTTGAAAGGTGAATGTCCACGTGCCATCGCCATTGTCTTTACACGGAACTTGCTCAACCGGACCATGCATTGAGTTTTCTGCACGGTAGTTGTTCAGTCCTCCATTTGCAGCTTCGGCTGCCTGACGAGCAACATTTTTGGCTCGACCCAACGCCAGGATTTTTTCGGCAGCTAATGGTCCAATTTTTGCAGAAGCAACACAGCTATTAATCGATTGAGAACGAGCCGGTAAGGCACTAAAAGTTAAAGTTAAAAAGACGAACGTAACAAAGATTTTACTGAATTTCATCACTCATATCTCAATACGGTTGGTGATATAGCAACAGCCAAGGTGGTTACTCCTGTCACGCTCGAAGATTACCTATTAACGAACCGCCAAGACGCCAAGAACGCCAAGGAAAAGATAAATAATCTTGTACCGGGAAGGGAGTAGGACATCAACAGATGATAAAACCTAGACACAAAAAGACTTTTCACCCAGTCCCCAGTAAAGAGTCCCAGCGTCCCCTGCTATAAGACCAAAATAGGAGGTCTTTTTGTCATTGTCTGCTGTCCATCCTCACCCAACATAACGGTTGACCGAATCAGTTACCAAGTACCCGCAGTGCCGAGTTACCAGTTTAGGACTTACGCATTGACAGGAAATACTAAATATGAGGTATGGGTTTCAGGCATTAAAACGTGATTTTTCGATCATCTTTTAGCGATCGCCACCCATGTGGCGGTAATTGTCAAAAGCCTGGAACGACCAAATTCCATTCATACATATGATCTTCTATTTGTACAGTGCGTAAGTTCTACAGTTATTAAACAAAAGTTTTGGTACAAGCCGAACGTAGTTCCCTGGGCGTGGGAAACCCCAACGGGAGAGCCAGTTGCCTGGCTGTCGGGAAACCCTCCTGCAGCACTGGTCTCACCGCCTACAGGACTTCTCTGTGTTTTTAAACATGGAAGTACATAGAAAGATGTCCAAACGATATACGTAGTACGAGAAATACGGCGTCCTTGTTTAAATCCCCATCAATACCTGATGGGTGCGGCTGGTACTTGGTCACTGTTCACTGTTCACTGTTAAAGTGGGGACTTCCACGATACCGTTAACGATAAGCGGAACCTGTTGAACCGATGAGTAATTGCATATTTTAGTGAAAGTACACCCTAATCACTCATTAAGAGTAAAAACAATATTGCAGATCACTAAGGGAGAAATCATGTACCGCAATTTTAAAACCCAAGCTGAGCTAGATGCTCAGTACAGTCCCATAGAATTAGGCTTGGATGTCGCTGGGTACGAGAAATTTTACGGCATCAACAGTGCTAAGGTACGTCAAGAGCTACCTTGCAAGCTGAACGTTCCCTTCGGTCCTACCCTAGCCGAACACCTAGACATTTTTCCGGCGGCACAACCTAACGCTCCGATCTTAGTATATATCCACGGTGGTTACTGGTTTCTGGGTAGCAGTAAGGACTCTAGTTTTGTTGCCAAGGGTTTGGTATCTGCTAATGTCACAGTAGTTGTGATCAACTATGCTTTATGCCCAAAAGTGACTATTGACGAGATTGTCCGCCAGAACCGTGCTGCGATCGCCTGGATTTATCGTAACGCTGAAAGTTTCGGGGGAAACCCTAACCGCATATACCTATCTGGTCATTCAGCAGGTGGTCACCTAACTGCTATGGTCATGGCTACTGACTGGGAAAACGACTATGGATTGCCGAATGATATCATTAAAGCTGGCTGTGCCATTAGTGGCTTGTTTGACCTAATGCCGTTTCCCTATACTTGGCTGATGCCAAAAATACAGCTTTCTTGGGATCAAGTTCTCCGCAACAGCCCAATCTACCATATTCCCGAAAAAGCTGGTTCGCTGATCATAACCTACGGGGTTGAGGAAAGCTCAGAGTTCCACCGTCAGTCACAAGAATTTCTTACTGCTTGGAAGGCAAAAGGACTTGTAGGTGAATACCTACCACTGCCTGGTAAAAACCACTTCACTGCAATCGATGGTTTCCTCGATACCGATAGCCCGCTTTGCACTGCAATTCTCAAACAGATAAGTCTCACGGCAAGTAGCTAGGTCAATCCCCTACGGGCAGGGTATAGAGGTGTACGGACGTTGGTAATGATGAGTGTTGCAACGGACTTAGCGTTAGTAGGGTGCGTTATGGACGGAACGTCCAAACGCACCAAAAATCCGGGATGGTGCGTTGCGCTACGCGACAACACACCCGAAAAAATCTGCAAGTATAAATATCTCACGGAAGAAAACGTTATTTCAATTCATCTACTTGTGATTCTTATTTAACATATTCAGAGCAATTTCTAAACTATATTTCATCCGATTAAAAGCTTCTGCTAAATCTCCGATTTCATCTTTCGATTGTTTAGTAAAATTGGCATCCATATCCCCAACACTCACTTTTTCCGCCACAGTAGCAATTGTTTTAATACGCTGTAGCACAACTTTTTTTAACAACTGATTGATGATCAGAACAATGGCTGTAAAAATAACTCCTACAACTCCTAGGACAATGAGCAATGACTGATTAGCACTTTTGAAAATGTCTTCAGCCGGAATATAAACTATTTGCGCTCCAAGAATTTCATTGAGCTTCCATCCATAACCACCCTCTTTTCCGTAGGTCGCTATTTGACTTTTTGGAGCTAATTCGGGTGTGGTATGGCAGCGCAGACAGCTCTTGTCTTGAATGGAAAAAGGTCGGGCGCTATAAAACAGTTTTTCTCCAGATATTGTTCGGTAATCAGAGTCGTCTTTTAAATTAGGGTTTTGACGAAATCGTTCAACAATCTTAGCTTCAAAATCGTCAGTTTTATCTCGCAGATTTGTTGGATTCAGAGTGGCATCTTTGTAGATAAAATTTCCATATTCTTTGTTTTTACGTAAAATCTCAAACACCTCTCTAGTGGCAAATGAGGGTATAGATTCCGGGATGAACTGCTCTTGAGTGTCCACTCTTGGTAACAACAAAGGTTGTACGCGCTCGTTGGTATAGGTTCTTACCGAGTTGGCAATTTGCATCAGAATCAAGGCTTTAGAACTTACCTCATTCTGTGCTTTTGTTTGAAGTACATTTGATAAAGCAATACCACTAATTAGAAGACCGCTAACAAAAACTATTATTAAAATTAGATTAACCTTAGTTCCTATTTTCATGGTTTTTCTTTTGGCTGAATATACACCTGTTATATATAACTTGCAGAGAATAAATTAAACTCTAACTTCATCCATTCAATTATCTCATAAAAATACAACTGCTTACATGAAAATTCTTTAAATATAACGGTTCTCAATTACGGGGACTATACATATGCTGGGGGCTGTTCTTTGCCTTGCTCCTACTGTGTTTCACCAAATTGTAAATTGCTATAAAATTTTTCAATGCTATATGTTGATTCGCTTAGAATAATGTTTAACATTGTTAGATAATAACAAGATATCCATCAAGAAAAATATTGGCTAAAAGCTATTGATGTCATCCCAACTTTCCCGACGTTTATTTATTTTGCAGATGCTACTCTTCATCACCGCCTGTGTAGGGGAGGAAACATCAAATCAAGAACTTGAGTTAGTTATTGGCGTGATTAGCTACGGAGAAGGAAAACAAGCGCTAGAACGATTTGTTCGCTTTCGTCAATATTTGGGTGAAAAAACAAGGGCACTTATTCAATTAGAACCGACTTTTAATGAGAACATAGCGATTGAGCGCATTCAGCGTCGTGCTTGGTCATTAGTGTTTGCTCCTCCGGGTTTGGCAGCAATTGCAAGTGCTAACTATCAATATTTACCAATTTTCCCTCTTCAGGTAGAAAGCACTTCACGAGCGATATTAGTTGTACGGAAAGACAGCCCTCTGCGAGAATTGAAAGATTTACAGAATAAAATAGTAGCCTTAGGTCTACAAGGTTCCGCTACTGGATATTATATTCCACTGTACAATCTTTATGGTTTAACCTTGGCAGAAATTCTATTTGCTCCTACACCAAAAACAGTGCTTGAATGGGTCGCACAAGGAAAGGCTGCTGCCGGTGCCATTTCTTTGGAGGAATTTAATTTATATAGAACAAAATTGGATGCTGCAGAGTTTCACATATTATTCTCTGACTCTCAAAGTGTTCCACCAGGTGCTGTTTTGATTGGACCGAACATCGAAAAAAATCGTCAAGAGCGGATTCGTAATTATCTTAAAGATGCTCCTCCTAATTTGATTCAAGACGTTAGATATGTACCAAATGCACAAGCACCTGATTATCAATATATGATTTCTGTGGTCAAGCGGATAACATCTATTGCAGCACGTCTTAATTCTAAACCTGTTCGGCTATTTTGATTCACTAAAGGATTCCTGACTCTGTTTAACCACCAAACGTATTAATCAATCTGAAACATGAATGCGATCGCGTCTCGCCGACCAAGACTAATCAGGAGACCTGGTTTTAATTTGTACCAAACACCTGGTATAAGTGGATATTTATTAATGAAAGTACCGTTAGAACTGTTGAGGTCTTGGATATAGTAATTTTCTCCATCGTAACGAATCTGGGCGTGAACTCGTGAGATAACTCCAGAATTGGGAAAATCTGAAAGATCCACTTCGGGGACAATGCGATCGCTCGACTTGCCGATATTAATAACTTGAAAATGTTCTGGCAATTCAATCGCCCTGTCAGTTCCGACATGGAGGAGCTGTGCAATTGGCTTTTGCAGGATTGTGGGAGACGCAAGGAATGGCGGAGGCGAAGTTGGTTGTTCGTTGCGAACTGGTGGAACTTGTAGTTGTATAGTTTTGGCTGTGAAATTGAAGACTTTAGTCGTTAGCATATAATTGAAGACTGCAAATGAAACCAGGGAAAAAATGGCACTTGCATAAAAGACTGATTGTAATTTCCAGATGCTAGCAACAATGCTTCCTAATAAAGGACCAAGTGTCTGTCCCCATGACATAATTGAGGTATTGACCGCCATAAATCCCGCCCGAGATTCTTGTGCAGAAAGTCCTGCTAACAGTGCTTGGGAGGATGGAAGGGCGATACCTTGAGCAGCACCCAGTAAAAACATGGGGATGAATATCAACCAAAAGTTAGGAATAATAGCGAGAATTAACAGGGCGGCTGCAAAGAGAATAAAAGCGAGTTTGATGAGTTTAATTTCCGAGATACTTTGTGTCAAGCGTCCCAATTGAGCAGCAACCAACGCCATCGCAATTGACATACTCGTCAGGATGATGCCATTGACCGAATCGGATGTACCGAACTTGCTTGTTGCCAATAATGGGATATAGGTGAAACATAAAGTTTGCACCAAGAACAGAGACATAACGGCGAACAACAGCCCGAGTACGTGACGATTGTTTATGCTGGTCCAGGTACTTTGTAGATAAGATTTGAGTTCAAATTTTTCTACCTTCTGCGGTCGCCTTGGTAATCTTAGTGTCACTACTACCAAAAATGCCACTGGAATGGCAAGCAACCCTAGTAAAAACGTATATCGCCAGTTAAACTCGCCTAATATCCCACCAACGAGAGGAAAAATTGCCCCACTAATACCAATCAAACCGGCATTAAGTGCCATTGCAGTGCCTAGCTTTCTCCCCTGATAAAGGTCGCCGATAACGGTAAGTTGTAGCGGTTCCAAGCTAGCAGCACCAACACCTTGTAAAAGTCGCCCTCCTAAATGAGCCGTGAAATTAGATGTCAAGCCGCTCAACGCCCCACCAAGGGCAAACACTAGCAGCGAAGGAATCAGGACTTGTTTTCTGCCTAAAATGTCAGCTAAAATTCCAAATATAGGAGTAATAATGGCACCAGGCAACTGGAAAAGTGTCGATGTCCATGAAACTTGGTCTGCTGTAACTTCAAAAAATTTTTGTATCGTTGGCAGTGCTGGGGTATAAAGGGTTCCCCCTAAAATTCCCACCAATGTCACAAAATTGATTATGTAAAAATTCTTATCTTTGAAGATACTATTTTCAACTTTTGGTTGAGTTGGCATTCTTGAGTTATTCATAGCTTTTATTTTTTATTAACTCATACTTCGTTTTTTTAGTTTGTAAAATATGATTAAGGAACTGAATTATTGTACACTGACTTATCATTTATTTTTTATCATTTATTTTACTGTTGCCATGCACTCAATTTCCACTCGTGCATTGAGAGCTAAACCGCTTGCTCCTAATGCGCTTCTGGCGGGTAGTCGGGATGCCGAAAAATAAGTCAGATAAACCTCATTCATCGCGTTCCAATCTTTCATATCTGCAAGCATCATCTTGCATTTAACGACCTGGCTGAGTGATGACCCATGCCTCTCAAGAATACGTTTGATATTCTCCATAGTTTGCTTTGTCTCAGCTTTGATTCCACCACTGACAAGCTCTTTCTTTCCAGGTATGTTTCCGATAACCCCTGATAAGTAAAGCATATTACCAACACGTACTGCTTCCGAAAAGGGAAGATTCATAGATGTTGTTTCAACAGAGGTGAGATATTCTACAGAATCTGGGGAGGATGACATTTGTTGCTTTTGGTTAAGTTTTTGTTGTCTAGCTTCAATGCTAGAAGTTAAAGCAGTACCCAATCAAATGACAGTGATTAAAGGATATATGAACTTCATTGAATTCTTCCTTAGCCAATGTCAAAATCACCAAGAGACATCTCCAAAAATCAGCTATGAACTCTTTTGCTTGAGTCAAAATCTAATTTTCGGAGAAGTCTAAGAAATCATTATTTGATTATTTCATCACCATGACTAAGATTTTTCTTGCAAAATTGAACCACTTTTAATTTGTCTTAAGCCAAAGAGAACAATAAAACAGCTTAAGATGGTCAAGATACTTATGTTTTTGATAGCTATTTCGGTGCTAGTTTCCAGCCAAGGAATACCTTCGGGCAATCCCATCGCAGTAATAAGAAACATTCGGCTTAAGCCAAATGCTGCAGCCAAAAACTCAACAATCATACCAACATAAGCACTGATGAGAAGCATCCAAAAATTTGCTCTAGCAACCCAAAGCGGTAACTTGAGTTGTGGATAGGAAAGACCGATAACAGCTATGAACACTCCTTGTGTAATTCCAAGCAAATGGGTAGCAAGCCCTGCACGTGGATTAGCATACAAGGGTATGAATAGACCAGCAACAAATCCTAACAAACAAATAAAAATACCATGCCAGAGAAGACTGCGTTTAAAAGCTTCACTCTGAATGCTATTCATCTCAGAAGATACTGTTTCTGACAAATTAGATTGAGAAGTTTTCTCAAGCGTACTCATTTTTCATTCTCCATTGATGTGAAGTAAAAGCCTATCAGTCTGCTTATGACGCTACTTCTAACTTAGTGGTACTCTAATCCAAAATATCAGAAGTTATTCAAAATACCATACAGTTATTTCTGAATCACCTTGATATACTACAAATAAAAAATGTCCGCAACCTTGGTAAGGCAATTTGCTAACTTTTTTTTAGTTATTTTTGTAACTAAGTAAAAGCAACGCGGGTTGACTAACCAACCCGCGAACCCTTAAGCTTTAGGTCAAGCAGGAGGACCGCCTAATTTTTGACCAGTTTGAGGTCCAACAACTCCATCGACTGTTAAGCCGTTGTCGCTTTGAAATTTTTTGACGGCATTTTCGGTTTGTTCATCAAATGTGCCGTTAACTGCACCTGCGTCGAGATATCCCTTTGCAGACAAGTCGCGTTGCAGTCCTTCTACAATTGGACCACTTGAACCACGATTTAAAGTTGGAGGTACGCCACTCATTGTTCTGTTTCTCCTTAATTAATGAAAAAATCAACTGTTGTGTTCTTGAGAAAAAAACAAGCAAGAAGATAAAAGCCGCAAAAGAAATATAAAGATCGTGATTCTTAAACCTTTATTCTTCCTACTTCTATCTAGGGTTCAACTTTTGGTTTTATGCAGGAGGACCACCTAATTTTTGACCAGTTTGAGGTCCAACAATTCCATCAACTGTTAAGCCGTTGTCCTTTTGAAATGCTTTGACTGCATTTTCGGTTGCTTCATCAAATATGCCGTTAACTGCACCTACTGAGAGATATCCCTTTGCAGACAGGTCACGTTGCAGTTCTGATACAAATGGATCTATGGAACCACGACTTAAAGTTGGAGGCGTACTCATTGTTTTGTTTCTCCTTTTTGTGTTTGTTTACAAAAATCGACACATATGCAATCTGCTAAAAGGAACTATCCCAAAGCAGCATCTATATGGCTTCCAGTTATGTGTCCAACGGTTCCATCCACGGTTAAATTGTGGTCTTGTTGGTATTTTTTGACAGCATTTTCGGTATATTCATCGAAAACACCATTGGCTCCATTCGGTCCAATTTCATATCCCAGTCGAGATAAGTTGCGTTGCAGAAGTTCTACATCTGCATGTGCGACACCAAGGCGTAAAAGTGGGCGTGCTTCTCTCATGATTTCCTTCTCGTTTTGACTGATATTAGTTAATAGGGGTGAAGGTTTGACAAATATGCAAGCTATCAAATTGGGGTTATGCCGTCGCCGGAAGATGGTCGCCGGAAGATGGAAGAACACCCAACTGGCTAAGACTCAGGAGTGGTGGAATTTTCATTGACCAATTTTTTGAGCACCATTTTGATACCATCTTTCGGTTGCAGAGTAATGGTTGGTTGGGGAATAATCGTCTGACCTGGAACCAGAGTGAGTTCAAACTTTTGGGCGATCGCTGCGAGTAATAAAACCACCTCCATCAGGGCAAAGCTTCTACCAATGCAAATACGTGGTCCACCTCCAAATGGTGCGTAAACGCCTGGTGGAAGCTGTTTTTCTAAGTCGCCAGCCCAGCGATCTGGATTAAATACTTCTGGCTGTTCAAAAAAGCGCGGATCTCGTTGCATAACCCACTGGCTGCCGATGATTGTACAGCCAGCAGGCACATGATAACCGCCAATTTCACAGTCGGCACTGGTTTCACTGAACATATTCCACACCACTGGGTAAAGCCGCATTGACTCTTTAATCACCAGATTGGTGTAACGCAAAGAAGGGAGATCAGCAATCGTAGGAAGGCGATCGCCCAATACTTCTTTTAGCTCTTGTCGTAACTTGGTTTGCACTTCGGGGTTTTGGGATAAAAGCATCCATGCCCAAGTCAAGGTATTTGCGGAGGTTTCATGGCCAGCGAAAATGAGGGTAGCAATTTCATCTCGCAATTGCTTATCACTCATCCGGCTACCATCGTCTTCATCCTGGGCTTGCATCATCATCGACAGCAAATCACCTGGATTTTCGCCGCTTGCACGCCGTTGCTGAATAATGTCGTAAATATGTTTATCCATCTGGCGCATGGCGTTTTTGTAACGGATATTTAACGGACTAGGAAATCGATCCGACAAATATGGAACGAGCGCCTTACGAGCAACCATTAACCAGTCTGCTGCTACACTCATCGCGTGAGTCACAGATTGAGCTTGTTCCTCTGTTACATCACTGCTAAACAGAATTTTCATCACAATGTTGAAGGTGAGACGCATCATCTCACCCTGAATTTCTCTCGTCTCCCCATCTTTCCAGGAGGCGAGCATTTTTTCAGTGTAGTCAACCATCACTTCTCCATAAGTCGCAATCCGCTTTTGGTGAAATACTGGTTGAGCTAAACGTCGCTGGCGAAACCAAGTCTCTCCTTCACTGGTTAAAAGTCCTTGTCCCAGTAAATCGTGAAGTCTTTTCAATAGCTGTGGTTTGACAAATAGATCCCGCTCTTTGAGGAATCGTTCAACATATTTAGGATTGGTGACAAAAAGCGCTCGGTTGTTGGCGAAACGTAGGGGAATAATCTCACCGTATTCCTGGGCGCATTTGGTCAAGAACCCTAGTGGATCGCGACCAAAATCTGCTGCGTGCCCCGCGATCAAACTTCCTTTGGGGTGAGGTAGATCGAATATATTCCCACTCTGGGTTGGGGTATTAGATTTCGTCTGCTTTGTGCCTAACATAATCTTGTGTTAATTAAAAGAAATAGGAACAAATTTTGATGTAAATCTGCTCTAGCAAAGGTTTCCTACCAATAGGGCGTGCTAGTTTTACTCTTCGCAATCAATAGTGAATGGGTTACCTTCTGGGTCAAGACCTTCAGCAATTTTTAGACCAGGCGAGGGGGAACGCATCGGGCTGAGTTTGACCCCACGCTCAGTGAGCGTATGGTATGCGGTTTCAAAATCATCAACGTGAAACGCTAGCTTCGGTCTATCCTCACCAAATTCCTTATCTAAATTGCCGTGTAACACTAAGGTGCATTGACCTGTCTCAAACTCTACCCACTGTTTGTCACTACGTCCTTCTATACTCTTGAAGGATTTTACCTGAAGTCCCAACAAATCGCGGTAAAAGTTTATCTGTGCGTCTATATCTTTAACATAGAGAATGGCTTTTGTCAAACCTTGTATAACGCTCATCTAATTTGCACCTTATTTGCAATTTTTTATACGCAGGACGATATGATTTTAGATTTTGGATTCAATCCAAAATCTAAAATCTTTGAATTAGCCTATGACAGGTTTTCTAAAAGCAACCTGGAGGTGATTAGGACCATGAAACACAATATTGTTTGCCCACTCAATGTTTTCTTGTGCCAAACGAAGCTCAGGCAAACGGTTGAGCAGGACATTTATGGCGATCTGACCCTCGGCACGGGCTAGCGTCGAACCAAGGCAGTAATGGATACCGCCGCCATAGGCACTGTGTTTGTTGTTGTCTTGCCGCTGTATATCCAGAACATCGGGGTTGTTGAATTGGGCGGGATCTCGATTGGCTGAGCCAAGCATGACGCCCACGCTATCCCCGCGCCGGATTAACTTGCCGCCAACCTCAACGTCTTCATAAGCCCAGCGTGTCACCATCTGGATTGGGGTGTCGTAGCGGACGAACTCTTCTATTGCTGCAGGGATCAGTTCGGGGTGGGAGCGTAACTTTTTGAGTACTTCTGGATGATAGAGTAACGCCAGTGCCCCCTTGGCAATTAGGTTAATTGTGGTCTCGTGTCCTGCGGTCAACAGGTGGGTACAAGTGGCGACGATCTCAAAGTCGCTCAGTTTGTCGCCCTCATCAGCAGCCTTGACGAGAGCCGAGATCAAATCCTCGCGCGGATTGGCACGTCGTTGTGTGATGAGAGGGGTGAAATAATCCACGAATGCTTGGGCAGCCTGGTTTGCACGTTCGTAGACTTCTGGTGGTGGCTTCAAACGGGAGGCGCTGGCATGCTGCATGGCGAGTGCCCATTCACGGAACAACGGCAAATCTTCGGGATCAGCACCAAGCATAATCGCAACTACTTTAGTCGGCAGAGGGAAAGCGAACTCCTCAACCAAGTCCAACTCACCACGGTTCTGGACTTTATCCAACAGATTGTCTGCGATTTCGTAGATGGCTGGACGGATGTTTTCGACAATTTTTGGGGTAAATGCCTTGCTAGCCAGCGATTTTAGCCGTGTGTGATTGGGTGGTTCCCGAAAGACGATCCAGTTGCTGACCAAAGACAAAAACGCGTTATATGCGGTTGGCACTGGCGTGGTTTCAACGTCTTCTCGTTCGTTCAAAGTCTCGCGACCAAATCTGCGGTCTTCAAGAACCTTCATGACATCGTCGTAACGAAAGATGTACCAGGCACCCGGCAACTGAGGATTAGCCGATACTCCCCAATGGACGGGGTCTTCCTCTCTGTAGCGACGATAGACTGTGTAGGGGTCTTGGATAACTTCACGTATAAATGGGTTGAGTCTGTCAATCGTAGAAGTAGACATTTTTAAGTTCCTAGTAAATTTAACTCTAGTGCAGGCTAGCACCGCAAGGCGGAAGTCAAAAGTCAAAAGTCAAAAGTCAAAAGTATTATGGAATGGGCTTTTTGTGGATTTTAAATGGTGAACCAGCGCGAATGACGGGTTTCCCGACCTAGGCGACTGGTGAAGCCGAAGGGTTGCTCTATTTACGCGCCCGACGTACTAGTTTGCTTGAGTAACCAGCAATTCGTCTAGGGGTACAAGTTGCAACGGATTCCGCAATTCAGACAACATCTTTGTCATCTGGTCGCGTCCGGAGTTGAAAACTTGCGCTACAGATGGTCTAGACTCCAAGCGTCTGACGTAATTTGTCAAGTTAGAAAGGTGCTTGTAGTTGTAGACCATACGCAGGTAAGCAAGGGTGGGAGCAGCAGCACAGTCAGCGATTGTAAAGTCTTCGCCGCCCAGCCAGGTACGAGTTGCCAGTTTTTCATCAAGCAGAGCGAGTGCTGTTTCCAATAACCGACGAGCTTTGATCACCTCTTTTTTGCCTCGTTCTTCTACCGGACGTTGGGTATCGGCAAACAGCGCCTCTCGCCCACCGTTGATGTAGACATCAATCGTCCGTTCCAGCATTCGCACCTCTAGGGCTTGTTCTGGATCAGCAGGAATCAAGCGCGATGTATTTTGAAATTTTTGGTCAAGGTATTCAATGATGATATTTGCCTCAAATAAAACATTTTCTCTTTCAGTCATTAGGGTGGGTATCTTGGCAAAATGGTTAATTTCCATATACTCTTCACGGGCTTGGGGGTCAAAAAGATTTACCTCAATAGCTGTGAAATTAACTTTCTTTTCGTATAGGGCGATCAGGACTCGTTGGGAATAAGATGATGCCGGGGCGTAATAAAGTTTCATAATCAGTTCTCAGTTTTATTAGTTCTTAGTTATCCATAGAGGGGAAAAAATGAATGTATGCATCTCGTTAGTGAATTTGGACAAGCGAAAAGCAAAATTCATCGGGAACTAATAACTGAGGACTGTTGATGAGCGACTTGAGGGCGGGGCGAGTTCTAAATGAAAACCTCCTGGAACTCGGTAAGTCAGCGCCTCTGAGTCAACACAGACGGCATCACTCCAAACAAAGAGCTCTCTCAATGCAACAACGACTGGGGATGATGAGCCAAATCTTCAAAGAATCTGGCGTAGAAATCAAACATCTCGTAGACGGTGCTGTGGATAACTTGACATTCACGCGCCTGATGTGCAAGTCGCTCAAATCGACGGGCGATCGCACTCATGGCGATTTCTGGAGTCGGGATATAAATCGGGTTTTCAATCTCAAACGATGGTCCAGCAGTTTTACCGCTTTTGCCTGAAGGCAGACTCATCAGCAATTCACCCAAAGGACGCATCATTCCCGTCATCACGTCGATGCCAGCATTCATCAGCTTTGAGCGCCGCAGGCTAGCAGTGGGCATCAAGCCGAAGTGTTGCACCATCAACTGTATCATCAGAAAATAAGTTTCGTTGAATATTTCCATAACTGCCCTCGTTTGGGGAACAGTGACAACGTTGGTGCTGTAATCTCGGTGCTGTAAGGAAGGATTACGCAAAGCAGGGTAGGAGGGGTTCCACGGCACTTTGCGTCCAGTCTCAGCATCGGTCATGTGTTCTTTAGAAAGTGCATCCGCTAAACGACGAAATTGTTGATAGTGAGAACGCTCAAATTTAGGTGATTCGGCATGACATCCTTCTCCTTGCTCAACAATGAGGTCGATCGCAAAAAGTGCGCTGTTGAGGTCGTCAACTTGAAACTGGTAATCTGGGTGAACTTTATTAAAGTCATCGCGCAGGAACAAACGATGCTCGCCGCCCACTTGACCCTTTTTAACCATGAATAAATCTGGAATATTCTCTAGCCCTTGGCGAATCTGATGGTACAGTTCACTCAAAGAACCATAACCGTGCAAGTTGTCAATTGAGCGATCGCCACTTCCTGGTTCATTGCTCAAGTTTTCTTCCAAAAAGTCGGGCATCTCCAAACGCATAAAACGCTGTAGAGAGGCGGCGTTCATTGGTTCTAGGGCAAAGTCTACATCAATGGGGAAACGTGCGTTAAGTTCCTTGAAGTTGGGAACTGCTGGATAAAAAGGTTCGCCAATCGCCATCAATATATTATTAACCATCAAAAAGTGAATCATTTCCTCGCGGGAAATTTCCAGCACCACACCCCGCATACCGTAACTTCGGACTTCTTTGCCGTCGCCACAAGCTAAATGTAACTGTTCAGGAGTCCACAAACCCCGGCGCACGTATTCCTCACCAGTGACGTAGTTGGGAATAGAGTATCCTGCATAGATGTATTGCAACATCACAGTCACTTCCAACTCCGCCGCTTGTTTCAGGGCGCTTACCAACTCTTCCCGCGTCTGGATCGTGCGTTGCGGGCGTTTTGGTTCTGCGATCGCCCCTTGGGCGGGCACTTGTGCCATCGCAGGCGGAACATAGCCGACTCGCTGTAGATTTTGCAGAAACTTCAGCAAAAGCATCGACTTGGCTTGGGACATATCCCGCGTTGGGGGCATATAGTAAGTCTTATATTTGTTGCGTGGATCGGACATTTGCCACATCAGACGTGCGTAAGTCTCGACCTTGCATTGGTCGGCGAGACTAAACACATCGACTTTCATAAACGAGAAACTTAACTCGTAGAAAGCGAGGATCTGTTCGTAGATTAATTTAAAATCTACGGCTCTATCGGGAATTTCATCCAGGTGCCAATCATCACTCATCACCCGCACTGCAAAAAAGCCAGCACCAGACCAAAACCCTAGTTCATCATTATTGTCGTAAGCAATTGCCGCTTCATCCGGGTGAGTAGAGTCACAAGGTAACTCATCAGGACGAGCAGATAGCAGCACCCGTGTCGTTCCCGCTCTGGCACCGCGCAGAGTCACCCAAGCACGCCCCTTGTCGTCGGTGGAAATTGCACATGTGGGGGCAAACTCTCCTTTGGACTGGCGCAACCCTTGCTTAAAGTGGACAATTTCCATTTCCGAGCTACGCGGGTAATGGAAAGCCTTACCTCCATTGGCGGGGTCACTTTCAAACTCGTAGCGTAGTTGAGGAAAGGCTCTCGGGTTATAGAACTGACGCAGGTAAACCGCTTCAACTGGTGCTGGACGCCCGCGCACGAAAGACCGCACTTCTAACTCTACTGCGTGGTCTTCACCGCTATGTCTATTGGGATGTTCGACAAACAAACAACCGTCATCTACCTGAAGATTGATTTCTTCCTCTTGAACGAGAATTCGCCGTTGTCCGTCAGGTGCCGTCCCGATGATGCACAAACCCTGCTGTTCTATTTCCTGAGATAAATTTTCCCACTGTTCGGCTAAAGGTACATCTACAATTCCGCTGTTTCGTTGATGCGCCTCCTTTTGGTATGCTTCCTTGGGTATCCGCGCTATCAGGCGTTGGCTATCAACAGTACGCAATTCCAAATCACCCAAGTCCAGCTTAGAAGCAATTGCGTGGGTTGGTCCTGGTCCCGGTTTGGGGGCGCGTCCCACACAAGGCACTGCGGTAACCATATTTAAACTCACGCCTTGCGGGGTGACTTGCACAGTCAGGTTAGAAAGGGGTTTAGATTCTGTTTGCGAAACAGCACGTCGGGGAGTCAGCAGCCGACCGTGAGGATAGGTAGAAAGTTCGTCTTGACACCATAAACCGATAGTTCCGTGCAGTTCCCAGAAACTAGGCAAATCGGGTTGAACTGGCGCAGACATATTACTAATGCCCAATTGCATCACCAGCCCCAAGACATCCTCGCGATTCATTGCTTCGCGCAGTAGAGATACAGTTGGTGACTGGGCGGCTTCTTCAGACCACAGGAAATCTTGGGCATCTTTGGGGATAGTAAACTGATAAACAGCCGCTCGTTTAAACTCATCGTTGAGGCAGTGTTGAGGCAATTCGCGGATGTGGTTAAAGTCTTGCCAGCGAGCTAACTGCATACCTGTAATCGGGGCAGATAGCATATATGGAACTTCGTGGGAAACGCCTTGGCGTCCGAAGGCGAGTTGACCCAACATAATTGTGCTAGTCCAGTTGGAAGCTGGGTCAGATTCAAAGATTCGGGCACGATTAAAACTTGTTTTGACGTATTCGTTGTAATGACCCCATAAATCAACAGAACGTCCTACCACTGGGTCATTTTGGTCAACTTGTCCAAACTCCCTTTGCGTGCTAACAATTTGTGCTTCGATAGAAAAGTGACCATTACCACCAAAGTCCGATCCCATAGCCATACTGAACGGACCATTTTCATCCAGTTCCCCTTGGGCGTTAAACTTTGGTCCCAAATTGTAGAGATATTCGTGGTACTCGGACGCTCCACGGTGGTGGTCGAAGGGCTTACCGTTCATGTAGACTGTGTTGCTACTAACATCCACCAGACCATTTTTATGTCCTGTAGGGGCGTGGATGCGGGCGAAGCCGAGTAAGTGTAGGCGGGGAAAATCTAAGATGCTCATATCTAAAGACCGCTTTTATAACTTTGGACAAAAAGGGAACTTAGGAAAGAAAAAAGGGCTTTGCTGAATTCTCGTGTACATCTGACAAGTCGGGAAATTGAGGAAGTCATGGGAGTTGCACGTCTTGAAGGATTGAGTTTTCCCGATAAATGCGGATTCATATTGCAACTGGACAGGGCATGACATTCTGGTGGAATTCAACCGTATCCGGACAGTCTTCAGGCTGGTTTAGCGTATTCTTTAATACCTTTGATTGACAGCCAAATTGTTATCTATGAGTTATACGTACAAGCAGTTTGTTTTATTTATTACTTTTTTTAGTGAAGTTATTGTAATATTTGGTTTTAGGCATTTATAAATACATCTTTTGTTTCCTCCCAAATACATTGTGTTTGTCTCAAATGTTATTATCTTGTTTTCTTCGGTTTTTCTTTATAAATAGCGTTCCTTCAATTACTAAAGGTGGATGTCATAAGGTCACTAGAAGTATATAGAGTTGAGTGAATCGAACTTATGCAGTTACAAATATATAGAGTTGAGTGAATCGAACTTATGCAGTTACAGATTTGAGGGGGCGGTGCGTAGCGTGCAAAGGGGGCAAAGCAGAGGGCGAAAAGCATTTATAGGTAAGCATTTCAGCAATTCATTGGCTGATAAAGTCATGGAGTTGACTCGTTTATAACTGAGAAGCTGCATCAAGCTACTTGTGAAATTTGTCAAACTCTTTTCAAAATTCATAATTCTTTCTTTTTGGCAAGATTGATCTGCCGCCAACCCTCCAAATGTATTGTGGGGGCTTTTTCCAGATAATTAAGCCACTTGATAAGCCTGTTGACGTTGGTTTGTTTGTAGAATCTTGGCATGTGTCTTCCTGGTAACTCTTTTGTTGGTTGTCGCTTTCTTGATTGGTTGGTGAGAAACAATATCGTACACAGCTTCAAGTGCAGACTCGATAGAACCCTGAAGCCAAGCAGGATATTTAGAACAATGTTCACCAGCAAAGAACAGAGTGTTTTGTGGTCTAGCAGCTTCCAAGTAACTGATGGTATGGTTAGATTCATCAGACATATCATCGCTCCAATGAACAGTGCATCCACCAGCGCTCCACTCGTAATTGCCCCAGGCGATTGAAGCTACATCTAACACCATACCAGGAGTTTGAATTTCTGGGTGAACTTTGCTCACAACGTTCTTGACGTAACCGTGACGCTGTTGCTCAGACATCATCCCCAAGCGTAAAGCATCATCACCGATGGTATAACTAGCAAGCATTGTACTTCCACGTTCGGGGTTGAATTTCACAGAAGGATAGTATGTTTGGCGAACGCCATCACCACTGAAGGATGCACCACCCTTGATACCTTGTTGTTCCCAAAAAGCTTGTTGAGTGTGAAATGCAACCTTGGTTGCTGGACAATATATAGTATTGTGGATAGATTCGAGTTTTCTAGAGTCAAATCCTTCTAACTCCATTTTTCGCATTACCGAGAAAGGAATAGTGCATAACACATAGTCGCAACGACGTGTATGCAACTGTCCGTTTTCCAAGTAATCCAATTCTACGTGGTCTGGACGCACGCGCATTGCCACGATTTTTTGGTTGCACTGAATCGGAGCTTTGATTGATGCTACCAGACGTTGGATAAGTTGATCCATTCCGCCTTTGAGTTGTAATAAATCGTGACTGGTTTCAACTAAGATGTCGCTCAGGAACATATCCAAGGCTTTGCTGCAACGAGCGCGAAAACTTGGGTTATCTTTAATAAATGCTTGTAAGTCGATAGTTTCGCCGTCTTCACTAAAGTAAGGTTCTAAATCCAGTCTTTCCAATTCATCCATTAAGTGTGATTTTAGGTCAGAATCCAAACTTTCACGCAAATTTCCAGGAGAGATGGTATTGACAATGGTTTTCAGCCAAGCTGCAAACAACCGAGTTTTTTCACTGTAACGAGTGTCGGTAAAGATTCCTTGATAACGTTCTTGGAGAAGGCGGGGTGCATCTTTCATGCGGAAGACATTTCCTTCGATGTTCATGAAAGCGTTTTGTTCTTCAAAAACTGTGACAAATTTGCAGAGTTTGTCAGCGAGTCCCAGTTCGTTTACGTAGTGCAGTGTATGCTGGTGTTCGCTGGGGATACGCATTGCGCCGAGTTCTGCGTAGGGTGCATCAGGAGAATTACCGAAGCGGTGTGTCCAAACTCGACCACCGACGCGCGGGCTACCTTCCATAATATCGACTTCATGACCCAGACGTTCTAATTCGTAAGCTGCAACTAAACCTGCAATTCCTGCACCCAGGATGGTGATGCGCTTACCTTTTTGGATGTTTGCCAGTTTGCACATATCGAGCATTGTTGTGGTGTCCATTTTGAAATTCAAGATTGCAAATTAGTTTGTTATTTGTTTTCGCTGTTTCAACCGCTTCATAAGTTTGATAGCGTTGAGGAATTTTTTTTATGCACTCTGATGTGCACCGATCGCAAACAAGTGACGCGCTGACTGACCCGGATAAGCATTGTGTCGAGATGGGCGACGTGAAAATTGACGCGGTGATAAGCGCCATGAAAATCAGGAATGACAGCTTCTTTCCCTTCAAGTAGAGCGTGCTGCGATGGTGCGGAGCACCCGCAGCCATTGCGATCGCTTGAACGGGCGATCGCGTTTGGGATCATGTTGCATTTAGAGTCGATGAAGGGCAAGGATTTAATTGAATTAAGCCTCTAATGATCAAACGTGACACGGCAGTATAAATCTAAGCACTGCATTTACATAGTTATATTTATTACGTTAATTTCCAAAAAAAAACAGTTTTGTATTCATGATTACAAATAATTTTAATATTATCTAAATTCCTTGGTTAGAAACAAATATGTCGATTGATAGAAGGTTGTATAAACAGTAAATAGTATCTTTAACAGTTAGTGATAGCGATTGTTGTCAAGGTAAACAGCCTTAATAGTTTTTAGGCAGTCAAGAAAACACCAAACGCTTCTTTACCAAATAATGCTTACTGCCCTTGTACTAAGAAAAAGTAAGCTAAAAGTGGATTTTTTCTAATTCCTCTGCTCTGGTGAAAGAGCATTTGGAAACAATTCTATTTCCTATAAAGATAAAATTGAGATAACCTATGTCAGGCGAAAAAAGTCAGATAAAAAATAACGGGCTCAGTAATGGTAAGTCAGGAAAAATGCTTAAAGCTAAGCTATCGACACTAACTGAACCGCAATCATCAGGTGTATCATCCCAAAATTTATCCATACCCAACAAAATTTATAAAGAAACCTCTACAGATACGCCTGATATAGTTTGCTTGTCTCATTTGCGTTGGAATTTCGTCTATCAAAGACCGCAACATCTTCTGGTTCGTTGCGCTCAAGGACGGCGGGTTTTCTTCATTGAGGAGCCAATTTTTACAGACGAACCGTTGGGGCGGTTGGATGTCAGCCAAGACAACAATGGAGTTGTGGTTGTTGTTCCACACTTACCACAAGGTTTGAGCCAGGAGGCGGTAAACGCAGATCTAAAACTGCTGATTGATGGTTTGTTTGCAGAGCACAACATCCGCAAGTACATCTGTTGGTACTACACACCAATGGCGATCGCATTTACACGCCACTTACAACCGCTAGCAGTTGTCTACGATTGCATGGATGAATTATCTGCATTCAAGAATGCGCCCCCTGCTTTAAAGAACAACGAAGCCGAACTTTTCCGCCGTGCAGATTTGGTGTTTACAGGTGGACAAAGCCTTTACGAAAGCAAGGTGAACCAGCACCCTAACGTCTACGCGTTTCCTAGTAGTGTTGAAGTAGCGCATTTTGCACAAGCAAGAAATTCCCAGGGATCAGAACCAGCAGATCAAGCGAATATTCCCCATCCGCGCCTTGGCTTCTTTGGGGTGATTGACGAGCGGATGGATATCGAACTGTTGGCTGGTATTGCCGACACACGCCCTGACTGGCATTTGGTCATGATTGGACCGGTTGTGAAAATCGATCCCGCAACTTTGCCACAGCGAGAGAATATTCATTATCTCGGTGGGAAAGACTATAAAGAGCTACCTGCATATTTGGCGGGGTGGGACTTGGCGATGCTGCCGTTTGCACGCAACGAGTCAACTCGCTTTATTAGCCCAACTAAGACTCCAGAGTATCTTGCCGCAGGTAAGCCTGTGGTGTCTACTTCAATTCGAGATGTGGTGCGTCCCTACGGTGACTTGAAGCTGGTGCGAATTGCAGACACGGTTTCTGAGTTTGTCACCGCCATAGAAAAGGCTATGCAAGACGACAACCCTGCATCAGGATGGTTGAGTCGGGTAGATGCCTTTTTGGAGCAAATTTCTTGGGATCGCACTTGGGGATCAATGATGCAATTAATAAACTCTGCCATTGCTGCACAAAAGGATGACAACAAAATGAACTCAATGGCTATTGCTGGTAAACAAGCACCAAGTATCATTAACAGAGACAAAGAGCCTGTATTTGATTACTTGATTGTCGGGGCGGGGTTCTCAGGAAGCGTCATCGCGGAACGGTTGGCAACTCAGTCTGGTAAAAAAGTGCTGGTTGTGGACAAGCGATCGCACATCGGCGGCAACGCCTACGATCATTACGACGATCATGGCATCCTCGTACACAAATACGGTCCCCACATCTTTCACACCAACTCCCGCGAAGTCTTTGAATACCTCTCGCAGTTCACTGAATGGCGGGCTTACGAACATCGCGTCCTTGCTAGCGTAGACGGGCAACTTGTTCCGATCCCCATCAACCTCGACACTATCAATAAACTTTATGGAATGAACTTGACTTCATTCCAGGTGGAAGAGTTCTTCAAGTCGGTTGCAGAACCCAAAGAATACATCCGCACCTCAGAGGATGTGGTGGTGAGCAAAGTCGGTCGAGAACTGTATGAAAAGTTTTTCCGCAACTACACTCGCAAACAATGGGGACTCGACCCATCGGAACTTGACAAATCAGTCATTGCCCGCATCCCCACCCGCACCAACCGCGACGATCGCTATTTCACAGATAGTTACCAGGCAATGCCTCGGTACGGTTTTACCCGGATGTTCGAGACGATGTTGGCACACCCCAACATCAAGGTAATGCTCAACACCGA
This sequence comes from Scytonema sp. PRP1, assembly GCF_036697665.2. Classification (NCBI taxonomy): domain Bacteria; kingdom Bacillati; phylum Cyanobacteriota; class Cyanophyceae; order Nostocales; family Scytonemataceae; genus Scytonema; species Scytonema sp. PRP1. Next base: position 43,459 of record NZ_JBAHYJ020000022.1, read on the forward strand.
TTACCGTGAAATCCAGAAGGCAATACCTTGCGGTGAGATAGTTTACACTGGACCTGTTGATGAGTTCTTTGATTATCGCTACGGCAAACTACCGTATCGTTCGCTTGATTTCAAGCACGAGACGCATAATACCTCGGTGTTTCAGCAAGCGCCAGTGATCAACTATCCGAACGACCACCTGTATACTCGCGTCACGGAGTTTAAGTACCTGACGGGACAGGAACACCACAAAACTAGTATTGTTTACGAGTTTCCTAAGGCAGAGGGAGACCCCTATTACCCTGTACCACGTCCGGAAAATCAGGAAATTTACAAGCAATACAAGGCGCTGGCTGATGAAACACAAGGTGTGTATTTTGTAGGAAGGTTAGCAACCTACAAGTATTACAACATGGATCAATGTGTTGCTCAGGCTCTTTCTGTTTACAAACAAATCGCGGTTAAGGCTTAAGACTACTTCGTGTCCTTCGCGTCTTAGCGGTTAATAAAACGAACCGCCATGGCGAGCCAGCGCCCTTTGGAGGGTTTCCCGACCTAGGCGACTGGTGAGTCCAGTCCTGTTGGCGCAGCCTGCCCGAAGGGCTTAGGCGGGTTTCCCAACCTAGGGAACTGGCGAACCCGAAGGGCGTCGCAAAGAACGCCAAGGAAGAAAAGAGAATATTAAAGTTGAGTTTAAAGTATGGCTTCCTTCAACTCAAGACTCAACACTCATAATTCACAACTTCCTTTGGAAGTGTGGGCTGGTGTAGAGTGTACGGTTAATCGTGTGGGTGATGAGTATTTTGACCAGTTGGAACGCAACGGTCATGCAACGCGCTTGGATGACCTAGACTTATTTGCCGAACTAGGGATAAAGGCAATCCGCTACCCCGTGCTGTGGGAGCGAACTGCTCCCGACGGGTTGGAGAATGCTGACTGGTCATGGGCGGATGAGCGACTAGGGCGATTGCGCGAATTGGGCATCAATCCGATTGTGGGATTGGTGCATCATGGTAGCGGACCGCGTCACACGAGTTTGATAGATCCGGAATTTCCAGAGAAACTAGCTTTGTATGCCCGTGCAGTTGCAGAGCGCTATCCTTGGGTGACGCATTACACACCCGTGAACGAGCCGCTGACAACGGCGCGGTTCAGTGGAATGTATGGTCATTGGTTTCCTCACGGTGAAGATGAGTTAAGTTTTTTACGTTGTATGTTGGGGGAGTGCCGTGGGGTCGCCCTTTCGATGAAGGCAATCCGAGAAGTGAATCCCAACGCCCAACTGGTGCAAACCGACGATTTGGGTAAGATTTACAGTACGCCCAAGCTGGCGTATCAAGCAGAATTTGAGAACGAGCGCCGCTGGTTGACCTTTGATTTATTATGCGGTCGAGTCACCCCGACTCATCGGATGTGGGGTCACCTGCGCTACTGTGGCATCAATGAGGCTGAACTTGAATGGTTTCTGGAAAATCCCTGTCCGCCGGACATTATTGGGATTAACCACTACCTGACGAGCGATCGCTTTTTGGATGAGCGCAAAGAACGCTATCCGACTAGCTCGCATGGGGGCAATGGGCGGGACGAGTACGCAGATGTAGAGGCTGTGCGGGTTTGTGCTGAGGGTGCAGCAGGTCCGCGCAACTTGCTACTAGAAGCATGGGAACGCTATAAACTGCCCCTTGCTGTTACGGAAGCTCACCTCCACTGCACCCGCGAGGAGCAGCTGCGCTGGCTTTATGAGGTTTGGAATGCGGCGCTTCAATTACGATCTCAGGGTGTGGATGTCCGCGCTGTCACTGCTTGGTCGCTCCTGGGCACCTACGATTGGAATAGCTTAGTGACTCGCTGGGTCGGCTACTACGAGTCAGGCGTGTTTGACTTGCGTTCGTCACGTCCACGACCAACAGCAATTGCCAAGATGATACGCGACCTATCCGCTGGGCGCAAACCAGATCACCCGCTACTTGATACACCCGGATGGTGGCATCGGCAAGAGCGGTTGTTATACCCTGCGGTAAGTTGCGGTGTGGAGGCAGGGGGAGATGAGGGAGTAACATCCCCCTCATCCCCCTCATCCTCCTCATCTCCTCTAGCCATCGTGGGTGCGAGAGGAACTTTGGGAAGGGCTTTTGCGCGGTTGTGTGAACTACGGGGGATCTCATACCGCTTGCTGACACGTCAAGAGATGGACATTGCCGATCCTGCCTCTGTTGATGCGGTTCTAACTGAGTTGAAGCCGTGGGCGGTTGTGAACGCTGCGGGATACGTGCGGGTGGACGATGCGGAACGCGAACCCCATGTTTGTCTGCGGGTGAACGCTGAGGGACCAGCGATTTTAGCTGCTGCTTGTGCTGAGCATAATGTGGGGCTACTGACTTTCTCGTCAGACCTGGTATTTGACGGTGCTGTGTTCAACCCTTATATAGAAAGTGATACCGTTGCCCCCCTGAATGTGTATGGGTGCAGCAAAGCTTTGGCAGAAAAGCTGGTATTGAAGGTTAATCCCGCATCGCTGATCATTCGTACCAGTGCATTTTTCGGTCCCTGGGATGATTACAATTTCGTCACTATTGCCCTGCGTCAGCTCAGTGCTGGGAATACCTTCGTCGCTGCCGAGGATGGGATTGTTTCGCCTACGTACGTCCCGGATCTTGTCCACGCCAGTCTCGATTTGTTAATTGACGGCGAGAGTGGTTTGTGGCATCTGGCTAACAAAGGTGCGATCACATGGGCTGACTTGGCACGGCTAGCGGCGAAAACAGCAGGCTTTAATCCTAGCAATGTGATTGCCTTGCCAACGCAAGAACTTGGTTTAACTGCTAAGCGCCCGACTTACAGCGTTCTTGGTACCAATAGGGGTGAGTTAATGTCATCTCTTGACAGCGCGATGTCTCGCTATTTTGATGAGTGTCAACGATTTTAGATTTTTGCCAAGAATTAGGGGTGTAAGGGAGTGATTGGTGGGGGCGGTGAGTACCCAAACGGTTCCGGGGTAGGGTGTACAAAAAGCGCATTTTTTCTTTCCCCCCTAAACCCTTACACCCTACACTCCTACACCCTTGGTTTTGGTCATTTGTCAATAATTTCTAACTCTATACGGGCGTTGCTTTCGACCAGAAATATCTCGAGTTTTCAGAAATATTTTTGCTTGGTAGCTTCGCCCCTACCTCATTGATTGTTTAATCCAAAATCTAAAATAGACTTCTTGGATTTATTCCAAAAAAAAGAATAATTAACCACAGATGGACACAGATGGACACAGATGGAACTCACCTTCCGCAATCTTGTCTATTCTAAAACCTAAAGTTAGTACAGTTATGACAACCATTTTAGTTACAGGTGGAGCAGGATATATTGGCTCCCATGCGGTATTAGCTCTAAAGGGCGCAGGTTATGAAGTCGTTGTTCTTGATAATTTGTCGAATGGGCATCGAGAACTTGTAGAAGAGGTTTTGCAGGTAAAGTTGATTGTTGGTGATACGAGCGATCGCGCTCTTTTAGATAACATATTCACAACCCACAATATAACTGCGGTGATGCATTTTGCTGCGTACATTGCCGTGGGTGAATCTGTCACTGACCCAGCCAAATATTACGATAACAACGTCGCAGGCACCCTGACGCTTTTAGAAGCAATGCTTGCTGCTTCCATCAACAAGTTCATCTTTTCTTCTACTTGCGCTCTTTATGGTGTACCGAAGTTTGTGCCGCTGACTGAAGACCATCCTCAAGACCCCATCAGTCCGTATGCAACTACCAAATGGATGGTAGAGCGAATATTATCTGATTTTGATACAGCTTATAATCTCAAGTCTGTCAGGTTCCGCTACTTTAACGCCGCAGGTGCAGATCCAAATGGGTTATTGGGTGAAGACCATGAACCAGAAACTCACCTTATACCATTGGTGCTCATGGCTGCTTTGGGTAAGCGCGAATCCATTTTGATTTTCGGTACTGATTACCCTACGACTGACGGTACTTGCATTCGGGATTACATTCACGTGACTGACTTGGCACAAGCACATGTTCTGGGTTTGGAGTATCTGCTGAAAGGAGGAGATAGCGAAGTCTTTAATTTAGGCAATGGCAGTGGGTTTTCAGTTAGAGAAGTCATCGAAAGTGCAAAGGAAGTCACAGGAGCTGAAATCAAAATAGAGGAGCGCGACAGAAGACCTGGCGATCCGCCTATTTTAGTCGGCAGCAGCGACAAAGCAAGTAAAGTTTTGGGTTGGCGTCCCCAATACCCAAACATTAAGGACATCCTCACCCACGCTTGGCAGTGGCATCAGCGGCGGCACGGGTAGTCTAAACTTTAGACAGTTTTGGCTAGCGTAGCAACATATCGGCAAGGTTGGCGACGGCTGCAACTAACGCGGCTGGCTCCACTGGCTTGGCAATATGCTGTTGAAATCCGGCGGCAATTGCCTGTTGGTAATCAACATCACCTGCATAAGCCGTTAGGGCGATCGCTGGAATTTGCCCTCCCAGTTCTGGTGGCATTGCTCTGATTTGACGCATCAGCATATAACCGTTTACTTCAGGCATTCCGATGTCGCTTAACAGCACATTTGGTTGAAACTGAGTAAGGGCTTGTAGTGCTTCAGTTGCCGATGCTACCTGTGTTACTTCTGCTCCAGACTGCTCTAAAATGAAAGCAATCAACTCTCGTGTATCTACCTCATCATCCACAACGAGAACTCTCACCCCATTTAAATCGGGAAACTCATCAGACTGTGTATCACTTTGTTGCTCATGTAGATGAATCTTCATCAATGGCAGAGTGACTCTAAAGGTTGCTCCCTGTCCTTCACCCAAACTTTCTGCTTTAACCGTGCCGCCGTGTAGCTCTACAATGTGGCGAACAATCGCTAAACCTAACCCCAGTCCACCAAATTTCCTGGTCGTTGAGCCGTCAGCTTGTCGGAAGTACTCAAACACATGCGGTAGAAACTCAAGAGGAATTCCCTTACCTGTATCGCGCACTTGAAGCTGAGCCACAGAACCAACAGACTCTAAACGGATTTCTACTTGTCCACCTTCTGGTGTAAACTTAATAGCGTTGGAAAGCAAATTCCAGACGACTTGCTGTAAGCGACCTGAATCGCCTGAAACTTGTCGCATGTTCTTCTCAAACACCGTCACTAGCTGAATCGATTTCGCTTGGGCAGCTAACCGTACAGTTTCTATTGCTGCTGCGATCGTAGATGCCAAATCAACTGCACCAATCTTCAGGCTGAGTTTGCCTTGTAGGATGCGAGAAACATCCAGCAAATCTTCGATCAGTTCGGTCTGGAGTTTGGCGTTCCGCTCAATGGTTTCTAAGGCGCGAGCAGTAGTTGCTTCATCATGCTTTCTAGTTCGTAGTAACTTCGACCATCCGAGTATGGGGTTGAGCGGCGTGCGAAGTTCGTGGGAGAGGACTGCCAAAAATTCATCTTTGATGCGGTTAGCTTGAATCAATTGCTCTGTTTGCCGCTGGAGAGCTTGTTCTGCAAGGTGGCGTTCACGAAGTGCGCGTTCGCGTTCGGTGATGTCAACCGCAACTCCTCCTACCAAGCATTGCCCAGACACATCGGCAATGGGAAACTTGTACACCAGAAAGTCGCCGAGCGTGCCATCTGTGCGAGGGGCATGCTCAATCGCCTCAACGACCTGATTTGTCTGGGCAACCATTCTGATGTTATCAAGGAATTGCTGAGCGATTTCAGTCGGATATAGCTCGAAGATACTTTTGCCGAGCGCGTCGGTTGTTGGTAGCTTGAATATGCGATAATAAGTTTGACTGAGATAAATCACACGCCCGTCTGCATCTGTCATCCATGATGCGGCTGGACTGTTATTCATAAAAGCTTGAAATCGCTCTTCACTGTGGCGTAGCGCTTCAAGAGCCTGCTTGCGCTGGCTAATGTCGAGAATGAATGCGATCGCCTTGTGCCGAGACTCTCCTACCAAAGAGTAGCCAATCACCACCGGGACACGAGAACCATCCTTGCGAATGTATTCCTTCTCATAAGGGGTACAGGCTCCCTTTTCCTTTGCTTCGGCAATAGCCAGTTCATCTAAATAAAGGTGCTCAGGTGGCGTGATATCTATCCAGCGTAGTCTGCCTGCTTTGATATCTTCTTGCGTGTAGCCGACAATTCGCAAGAACTCGTCATTGGCTTCACTGATACCACCGTCCACATCACTAAAGAGAATGCCAACCACATTTGCTTCGACGAAACTTCTCAGCCGCTCTTCACTGGCTTGAACCGCTACTTCTGCGTGCTTGCGCTCGGTAATATTGATTATGCTCACCAAGACGCTGTGAAATTTTGCGCATGAAGGCGGAAAAGTAATCGTAAAAAGGACGTTGAGGCGCTCTCCGTTTATAGTTTGTAGAATTGTTTCAGATTCAAAATAAGTTTCGCAGTTAGCAAGCGCGAGGAGTTCTTCGACAAACACCTCTAGGGTTTCCGGTATAAAGACTTGGTCAAGTGAAGCCAAGAGTTCATTTTTGTTTTGAGCGGCAAACATCCGCACCGCCGTGTCATTCACGTTGAGAACTCTCACCATGTCAACTGCCTGTCGAAGGAACTCAGGGTGTTCCGCAAAATAGGCGCGAAAATTTTGGACTCCTTGCGCTTTTAAATGAGCGATCGCTTCTTGGACAAGAGAAAAATCTTCTTCAAAAATCGCTACGCCTGCGGCTTCAAAGATATAGCGGTATTTTCTCTCCTGTTCTTTGAGCGCCTCCTCCGCCTGCTTGCGTTCGCTAATGTCCCGAAAATAAACGGCAAGACCATCTGGCGAAGGATAGGCGTGGACTTCCAGCCACTTACCTATCGGCTGACCAAATTCTTCAAAGACAACGGCAACCTGCTCAGTAACAGCACGGTGAAATTCTTGGTACGCCAGATTTCCGACTGTCTCTGGAAACACCTCCTCCCACACCTGCTTGCCGAGCAGTTCTTCACGGGTTTTGTGTAAAAGCTTGGTGGCTTGCTGATTGACATAAGTGTAGCGCCACTGGTGATCGAAAGCCACAAACGCATCAGTGATGCTTTCAAGAATGTTGCTGATTTGGTCACGGGTTGCCTCAGCTGCACGTTGTGCCGTTTCGCTAACAGCACGTAATTCCTGCTCTCGCCGCGTCGTTTCCTGACGCAATCGAGCCATTTCCAAGTTAGCATTCACACGAGCTAATAGTTCACCTCCAGAGAAGGGCTTAACCAAATAGTCGTCTGCCCCAGCTTCCAAACCTTCAATGCGGGACTCTTCCCCAGCACGCGCAGAAAGCAGAATGATGGGCGTTTCTCTCGTGTGCGGCTCAGCCCTCAACTCGCGAAGCAACTCAAAGCCATCCAGCCCTGGCATCATGACATCACTTAATATCAGGTCTGGAAGCTGGGCACGAGCAGCAGCTAACGCCTCAGTGCCATTTGCTACCGTCTCCACGTCATACCGTTGGCTTAACAAACGCTTGACGTAGTCGCGCATATCGGCATTGTCGTCAGCCAGGAGAATGCGAGCTTTCTGTGGTGGGGTGCTGGGGTGAATTCTCCCTCTCTCCCCATCTCCCCTGGTCCCCTGCTCCCCCTCCTCTTGGGGTAGCCAGCGTAACGCTTCCTCGACATACGGCGTAGCGCCCACTGCGGTGGATGCTAGTAAACGGGTTGCGCCGATGCGTTCACTCGGCAGATGGGCAGTTCCTCTAGGAATCAACACCGTAAAGCAGGTTCCCTGATTCACAACGCTGCTGACTTGGATCGTGCCACCGTGCAGCTTTACCAACTCTTGGACTAACGATAGCCCAATGCCCGAACCTTCATGAGTACGTGCTTGCGCTCCTTTGACGCGATGGAACCGCTCGAACACATGAGGTAGCTCATCACCGGGGATGCCTATACCTGTATCCCGCACGTCTAACTCAACGTGGTCGTTGCAATAACGCAGCGTTACTGCAATTTCCCCCTCAAAGGTGAACTTAAAGGCATTGGAAAGCAGGTTAAGCACAATCTTTTCCCACATTTCCTGGTCTACGTACACAGGTTCCGGTAACGGTGGACAGTTGACCAAAAGCCTTAGCCCTGCTCGTTCGATTCCGGAGCGAAACACACTCGCTAGCTCTGCCGTCAGCATCGCTAAGTCTGTTGGTTCGTAAACTGCCTGCACCCGCCCTGCTTCGATGCGGGAGAAGTCCAGCAGGCTATTAACCAGCTTTAGCAAGCGTAACCCATTACGCTGCACCATTTCTAACTGCTCACGGTCGTGTCTGGGAAGAACGCTTGAGGGATTGGTTAACACGTCCTCAAGGGGACCGAGCATTAGAGTCAGCGGTGTACGAAATTCGTGACTGATGTTACTGAAGAAAGCAGTTTTCGCCCGGTCTAGTTCTGCTAGTGCTTCAGCCCGTTTGCGTTCTGCTTCGTAGGCACTGGCGTTGGCGATCGCAGTCGCAACATTACTGGCAATTAAATCAAAGAACCCCCGGTAGTCGTCATCAAATGCACGCCGAGGACTGATACCGACGACCAGGAATCCAGCTAACTGCTGCTTATGTCCCGATTGAGCAATAGGCATGACCAAGGCGGCGTTTGGCGGTTCGTTCCCGGTTGCTCCAAACAGTGTTCCTAACTGAGTTGCGAAATCATCCACTACCTCAGCTTGCCCCGTACGCCTAACTCGTGCCAGATGCCAGCAGTCTGTCTCTTGAGTCAAATCTATCAGTTCTTGGCGCTCTAGTGTGCCTGGCTCAATGCCCGTTGTTCCTACCAGACGTGCTTGTTTTCCGTCCGCCTCAACTAAGTACAATAGAGCAAAGGGAATACAGTCGGGATTGTGGGATAAGGTTTGCGTGGCAATGTGACAAGCTTCTTTAACCGTCTTTGCCTCTGCGGTGTTACTGGCAAGTTCACGCAGCGTTCGCAGCCGACGCTCCCCAATGATCCGCTCTGTTGTTTCGATTACAGCACAGAAAACTCCGCCAACTCCACCGCTCTCGTCTCGTATCGGGCTGTAGGAAAAGGTGAAGTAGGTTTCTTCCAAATAGCCATAGCGGTCCATCATCAGCAGCAGATTATCTGACCAGGTAGGCTGACCTGTTGTTAGGACGCTATCAGCTAAGGGACCCACAACATCCCAAACTTCTGCCCAGCACTCCTTGGCAGACTGTCCCAGAAATTGGGGATGCTTGCTAGCACCGAGAATTGGGCGGTAGGCATCGTTGTAGAGGTTGGCATACTCGCTTCCCCACCAGATGAACATCGGGTAGTGGGAGTTGAGAATAATGCTAACAGCAGTTTTCAAGCTCTGTGCCCATTGAGATACTGGACCCAAAAGCGTTTGCGACCAGTGGAGCGATCGCTCAGCGTCTCCAAAGGAGTTTCGCATCAACGCTCCCATTTCTCCACCGCCTGCAAAGATATCCTCAGGGACAGTCGCCTTCACTGGGTCACTCACCATCTCTGCTCCGCTTGTGGAAAATATTTGCTAAGGACGCCTTTGCCGCCTTTTCGTAGGGTTGGTTCTGGCGAATCCGACAGTTCACGAATCAGTTGGCTCATTTGTGGTTGCCTAAGCACTGCTGTCTTCCTGGACTTCACTTTTTCAAAAGGAAATTGCATCGGCGGCTTAAGCAAAATTTAACGCGGATTATCTTATTATTCAATATATTCAATCCTGTACCAAGTGGCGCAAGGACTTTTCTATCTTTTGATTTAATTTTTGACGTTTATTGGTTAATTTCTTGTGTCGGCATTCCCACACTATCACCTGCTTTAGAGGGCCATCTCACAGTTAGAATAGTAGACTCAGACTCAGCAACCCAACAATGCGGCACACCTGCACACCAAAGAACGTAGTCGCCCTCACGAGATAGTACAATATCTCCGTCCTCAAATTGAAGGCGAAATTGTCCCTTGATCAGGATAGAAAGGGTGGCGGCTTGGTTATTGACTGCCCACTCGGTTCTACTGTCTCCTACTTTATGGACAGCCCATTTCACTTCTAGGTCTTCAGTTGATCGCGGATCTTCACTTGGAGTGATGAAGTGACCAAGAAACCATCCCCAGCGTTTAGCGCCTTCGTTAACAGCGTTACCAAAAACTACTTTGTCATTAGTCATTAGTCATTAGTGATTATATGATGTCCGGCAAATTACGGATAATTACAAAACCCCACCCCTAACCCCTCCCCCTTCGGGTTCGCCAGTTGCCTGCGGAGGGAAACCCTCCTGCAGCACTGGTCTCACCGCAAGCGGGGAGGGGACGTGAAGCGTAGCTTTACGGGGACTCGGGGTCCCCTCTGGGGATAGGGGGAGGGGGTTTTCCAGGATTTGTTGGTAATTGAGCGGACATAATATTAGTCATTAGTCATTACTTCTTCCCCTGCTCCCTCACTCCCTCATCTCCCCAATCAAAAATCGGTAGCGGGAACTAAAATTCGTCCGGTGTTACCT
>NZ_JBAHYJ020000028.1:0-53738 GCF_036697665.2 Scytonema sp. PRP1
TAGATAACACAATTGCGTTCCCAAGCGGCTTGCCTGGGAATGATAATCTCAGTGTTCTGCTGTATAGAACACTGGTTAGTTGTAGGGGCACAGCATTGCTGTGCCCCTACCTGGGGTTTATGTAACTGAGTCCATAGTGCTATGAATTCTAATCCGGCTTTGTGTCAAGCGATCGCACAACATATTGCTAGCAGTCCCCAAAAGCGAATAACTTTCGCCGAATTCATGGACATGGCGCTATATCACCCTGAATTTGGTTACTATTCCACAAAGGCGGTGAACCTGGGAAAGCAGGGAGATTTTTTTACTTCTATTCACCTTGGCGCTGACTTTGGTGAATTGCTGGCGGTGCAATTTGCTCAAATGTGGGAGATTTTAGAGCGACCTGTGCCGTTTTCTTTGGTAGAAATGGGCGCAGGTCAAGGACTTTTGGCTTTAGATATGTTGAAGTACATCCAGCAGCAGTACCCGGATTTTTTCAATGCTGTAGATTACGTCATTGTAGAAAAGTCTCCAGTTTTAAGGCAAGAACAACAGCAACGCTTGCAAGAATTTTCTGTGCGCTGGTGTGATTTAGAAGAGATACCAAGTCACTCTATCACTGGCTGCTTTTTTTCTAACGAGTTGGTAGATGCAATGCCTGTGCATCAGTTTGTTCTACAACAAGGGAAACTGTGGGAAATTTATGTCACAACGCTGGAAGGTGAGGCAGATGAGCCAGATAAGGGAGATGAAAAAGTAATCACTCCTCCCATTCCTCTAGTATCATTTGTAGAAATCCCAGGTACGCCCTCCACATCCAAGCTTGTAGAATATTTTGATTTTGTAGGAATAAATATTAGTGATTTTCCAGATAATTATCGTAGCGAAATTAACTTAGCTGCTTTGGATTGGTTGAGTATGGTGGCAGACCGATTGCAGCGTGGATACCTGTTAACTATTGATTATGGTTACCCTGCTAACCGTTACTACAATCCCAGGCGATCGCAAGGTACGCTACAGTGTTACTATCACCATCAACGTCATAATGACCCATATATTAATATAGGGCAACAAGATATCACGGCTCATGTTGATTTTACCGCTTTGGAACGATGGGGTGAGCGGTGTGGATTAGATAAAGTTGGTTTTACCGAGCAAGCATTGTTTTTGATGGCTTTGGGCTTGGGAGAACGAATCGCCGGCTTATCTTATACACAACAACCTATCTCGCAGTTGCTGCGCCGCCGGGATATGCTACATCAGCTTTTAGATCCTTTGGGACTGGGTGGGTTTGGTGTCTTAGTTCAGGGCAAAGGACTGACAACTCAAGAGGCTGCACAACCGTTGAAAGGACTCAGCGTGCCAGAACAAATAAAAATCTAAAAAATAAAGCGCTATTAACAGTGTGTGAGTGATTGTTGATCTACCATAGCAGTGATTACATTGGAAATAATAATTTCAAAAGGGTAATAATTATGACTCCTCATGACCTTTTCATGTTAGTAGTGCTACTGGTTCCGGGAATTCTACTTTCGGTGCTGATTATGGTGACTTTTGCGGCTGGGGGTTAGGGAAAGAATGAAGAGTGAAGAGAGAAGAATCAAGAAAGAAAATGACCAAAAAAGAACTCAGAACACAGTTGTCAGAACTCAGCAATTTTTTAGAAACACAGGTTGATATCCTTACAATGGTGTACAACTGGGTTCTGAGTAGAGGTTACAAGTCCCTAATTTTAATTAGGCTGACAAGAAAAATTCTTTCTTAAATCCTCCGGATAGAGTCTGTGGGGACGAAGGTGTGTTCTGCGTTCTGTGTTCTGTGTTCTTCTTAATCTTGTTTCTTCTCTCGGTGCTTACTTTTAAAGAATGAAAATCAAACAATTGAAAAGCTAGAGCAAACCCAAGGGAAGGTGAAAAATGAAGGTGGCATTTCTGGGGACTGGATTGATGGGACTGCCAATGGCGCAAAAATTGTTAGAGGCAAATGTAGAAGTTATTGCTTATAACCGCACCCCAGAAAAATTAGAACCACTCAAAGCAGCTGGTGCGGAAGTCGTCACGCACCCTTACCAAGCAATTAATGCTGCTGAGTGTACTATTCTCATGCTAAGTAACGCCGCAGCGATATATAGTGTTTTGCTTTCGGATAGAGCTTGGCAATCTGTCGCCGGACGCAGCATTATTCAAATGGGGACAATTACTCCCACAGAAAGTAAAGAAATCAGAGATGCAGTGGTTGCTGCTGGTGGCGAGTATATAGAAGCACCTGTTTTGGGTAGCACTCCAGAAGTCAAAGATGGCAAACTCATTGTGATGGTAGGCGCACACCAAGAACAATATCAACGCCACCTAGAATTATTCCAACATTTTAGTCCAGAACCTCTACTTGTAGGTCCTGTAGGAACTGCGGCGGCGCTGAAACTGGCGTTAAACCAACTGATTGCTTCCATGACAACAGCTTTTGCCCTGAGTGTTGGTTTTGCCCAGCGTCAAGGTGTCAGCGTAGATCTGTTCATGTACATTCTGCGCCAGAGTGCGCTTTACGCACCGACTTTCGACAAAAAGTTGCAGCGGATGCTTGATAGCAATTATGCTAATCCCAACTTTTCGACAAAACACTTGATGAAAGATATAGATTTGTTTATCGATGAGGCAAAATCTACAAGTTTAAATCTCAGTGGGGTTGAGGGTGTGCGCGACATTATAGACACGGCAATGAAAATGTCATTGTCTGATGCGGATTACTCATCAATATTTTCTGCGATTAATTCATCAACTGACGGCGCTTGAGCCTGTCTTTGGCAGTAGCAAAGCGTCCTCAATCAATCGCACTTGGTGAGTGACGTAACAATCACTGTTGAGGCAATCATTGAGCAACTTTTTAGCCTCCTCATACTGCTTTTCATCGCTTGCGAGAGTGTCGAGTTGGCGTTTCATCAACTGCAATAAATCGTCTGCGTTTGGCAACATTTCCACTGCTAGCAAAAAGACTTCTCGCCAGCGTTTCTCAGCCATATGGCGGACAAGGTTTTGCAAAGCTTCTTGAGCTTGATGAGGTGGACTAGCAACAATTTTTTTGGCAACAAAGTATTCTTGAAAAGTGATATGGGAAAAGGAGTAAATACCCCTTGCCCGCTCAACCAGTAAACCATGCTGAGCTTCAATGGACTTCAAAATATCTTCGCTGTCAACTTGAAGTGTTTCTAAAAAGGTGCTACCCTCAGGGAATGTATGGATATGATGGAAAATCCGTGGCTCAATGGCGAATTGCTTGAAAAAATACTCGCCACGTTCAAAGGTAGTCCAAGCAATTTGGCTTAGCAAGTCTTCTTTATCCTGCCGGGATTGTTTGTAAACCTGATTTCGCTTAATACCGCGTTTAGCATCCCATTTTCTCAGTAATAAATCCAGTCCTTCTTCATAAAGCTGACAACGATTCGCTGCAAAGTCTGTTTCCTCAAACACCAGACACAAAAGGGTCAGCAGTAAGGGATTAGTTGCGAGTTCTTTGAGCGGCTGATGTTCTTGCAGCTTCTGCACAAAGTGTTGTGCTTTTACCGAACCTTCACCCTGAAAGCATTTTGCGGCAAAGCTAGCAATTTGTTGGTCATCAAAATCAGCAACTTCCACTTCGGTGAACTGTTCAAAAGTATATTCCTGTGCTGCGATCCGACAGGTTATCACTATAGAATTGGCAGAAAACCGCGTTGCAACAGCGCGAATTTCCTGCAACACTCGGTGAAGGTCGGCTTGTCTGACTTCATCCAAGCCATCGAGTAAAATTATTGCTCGCCCTTGACTCAGCAGTGTTTGAACTGCTTGGGGTTCAACAACTCCACATTCCTCAAATTGTGCTGTGATGTAGCCCAACAAGCTTGGTTGTCCGCTAGCCTCAGCAAATTCCTTGAGAGTGATGAAAATTGGGACAGCATCGCCTCGAAATTCACCCAAGTTACACCCAATTGCTAGCCATTTCAAAAACGTGGTTTTGCCGGAACCTGGTTTTCCCCAAATCATCAGCTTGTCGTAGCGTTCTACTGCTTCGAGTCCTGTCAGCCGTTTTTGGTAAATGTTGCTGAAGTCAAAACGCTCAAACTGCTGCTGACAACAATCATGCAATTGAGCAATGGAAAGCCGCCTGCGTCCAGTCACTCGCTCCAAAACGTTGACATGAGTGTAAATGGCATCCAACCTAATCGGCTGCTCTTGATCTAGCAGTCGCATTATACCACAACGCGTTGCAATACTGTTATGATTTTTTTCTCGTACAGTTTTTACAAGACTTTCTATCTGGGAAGTACTTGCTGCATCATCTGCTGGGAGTGAGGAGACACTCGCAATCTCATCCCATTCCAGTCCTAACTTTTCGCAGATTGTGACAAAAATGTAGCGGTCAACTGCTTTGCCTTGGAAAAACTTGCTAACTGGCTGACGGCTAATACTCAGTTCCTCTGCCAACGCCTGTTGCGTTAATGAATTACGGATCAGGGCAGCCTGTGCTTTTTTCATTCCTTCAGGAGATGCCTGAAGCGATCGCCTGCTCATTATACTCCATAATAAATATTTTGATGGTGATATGAGCTATTATACCAATAAAAAAAATATAAGTCATACATAATTCATGCACAAGTCAATCATTACTCTGACCTTAACTCATTCAGGAACATACAATACTGGAGTTGTAGTTACTTGACATCTCTTACATGACTTGAGTTTATAGCATGGCAAATTGTGAGAATGTCAATCGAGGTGAAATTATGAGTACGATTAATGTAACAATAGATGCTCCTTGTGAAAAAGACGTGATGCAACAAGCGCTCTTAACAATAGCAAGGGGATTTCAGGATTATCTGAATTCACTACACCCTGATGAAATTGAAAACTTAGCCGAACAACTGCACACAACTTGTAAAACTTCAAAGTATTCCAAAGCAGAAAGTGACTTTGCCGCCAAGCTCGGCGCAAATAAAATCAGTAATCAAGAGCGAGGTAGATTAGAGTTTACTGCCCTGGCTAAGAATTTTAAGTGGAGACAAGAGTTACTCAGGGATTCGTTAAGTGCATCGCAAGTAGCCCAAATGCTTAATACAACGCGTCAGACACCCCATGATCGTTTGAAAAAGAACAGCTTAGTTGCAGTTCAAGACAATGGAGTTTGGAAATTTCCCACTTGGCAATTCGATCCTCAAGGACCAGATGGCGTGATTGCTGGATTACCAGATGTCTTAAAAGTCCTTAATGTTCCTGCTATGTCGAAAATCAGCTGGCTCACTCGACCAAACAAAGCTTTAAATAGGCTTACACCTGTAGAAGCTTTGAAAGGCGGTCAAAAAGATGAGGTCATTGCTGAAGCACGGTGTGTCGGAGTGTTATAGCAATGTGTCAGAGTTAATTTATCAAATTGTACTAGACTCAAAAACCCGGTTGTTCGCCACAACCGGGTTTTTTCAGTCTTTATACTTAGTAAAAAAAACACAAAAATTGCGTAATTTCTAGTGCAATACCGTTCAGATAAGACCA
This sequence comes from Scytonema sp. PRP1, assembly GCF_036697665.2. Lineage (NCBI taxonomy): Bacteria > Bacillati > Cyanobacteriota > Cyanophyceae > Nostocales > Scytonemataceae > Scytonema > Scytonema sp. PRP1. The sequence goes on from NZ_JBAHYJ020000028.1 coordinate 5,502, forward strand.
CAACCGTTATCAGAATGTAGAGACGCGCCATGGCGCGTCTCTACACAGGTGATTTTTTACACATAAACCTTAACTGAACCGTATTGATTTCTAGTGAGGACTTTAGTCCTCAACTTTGAGAGCGCTAAAGCGCTCACTACAAGGCAATCAAAATTATTAATGATAAGACTACTAGGGAAACTGATTGGCTACAAAAAAATTACCTAAATTATACTGAAAAATTTTCCATAACTACACACAGAATTTCCGGAATGACATGGATAGCTTGTGAATCTTCCAGTTAACAAAGCTTGGAGTTCCAGGTTTTGCAACGTCTCAAGGGTTATGGGACGTTCAATATCCTAATTTGTCAGTCAACCATAATAGGAGTGAAAAAGGTGGTAAATATAATACTCCCACCTCCTGGCTTTAGTAAGGCAAAACCAAAATTCCATATTTTAAAGAAGGGTACGGAACTTTTAAGAATTTTCAGTCCCGAATATAATACTGCTGCTCTTACCTTTCGTTTTTGGGGTCCGCTTCATCGCTTTGACCATCATTTGGGGGAGTGTCCCTGTGTTAATTTAATACAAGAAAATGATGATTCTGCTGTTGTTTGCGCTCAGGAGTCCTCTGCAGGGGAGGACAGACTCATTTCACTAGAACAATTAGTTGATTCTGGCTGCTATAAGCCACTGAATCGAAAACCATGCAATGACCCACTACGTGGTATATACTACGTTGCGCCTGTGCATCTACTTTCGAGCTGTCTAGTGGAAGTTTTTGGTGACACAGGCTGTATAGAAATTACTGACCACCAGATTGCTTTAATCACGACCATAAGTCACTTAAAATTATTGGATGTACGCGGTTCTGGTGCAATGCGGGCTGGTGCTAATGACGCAACTTTAGCGAAAACAGAGAAACGTGGTTTAAGTCAAGCTTGGTCGCGCTACTTTTATGAACAAAAAGAAATATACCCAGAAATTGAAGGGATTATTTACCGCAATGCTCATAATGATGAAGAGGCGATCGCCATTTATGAGCGTGCTAAACATCTACTCGCCTGTCCACCTGAAAATATTTTTCCCCTGAAACATGAATTATTCCGGGGCCCGATTCTAAAAGCCGCAGAGGAAAATAATCTTGAGGTGGAGCGTTATTGGTAATTCGGGTGCTCTGCAAAGACCGAGACACACAAGTAAGAGTATGGATAACAAATCCGATAATCCTGAGGCTAGTAAAAGCATAATTTCCAGGGAAGCAGTAGATTGGCTACTGCAACGCATCTTCCAAGTTCCTAAAAAATGGTTAATTATTAGTATTATTCTTATCCTTATTAGTACTTGTGAAATTAGCTGGGGCAAAGAATCATCATTTAAATTTAGAGTTACAAATACAACAGCGGTTTTCCTATCACTGATTTGGTTCCCATCTATACTTAAAATTTTTGCATTGAGTGGGGGAGCGCTGAAGACGCCTGCGGGAGAAATTGGTAGCTCAGGGATGAAGACTATGCTAGAGTCATTGACCAGTGATTCATTGGGATTTCTCATCGAGCAGACGAAGCTAGCCGAAGATGCTGCTCCACCGCAACAGCAGCAAGAAATGCGTCAAATTCGCCAACAATGGCAGAAAGTCTATGCATCACGGATTCCTGTATCAAAAGGACGCCAGGAAATAGAGCGTTTAGCTGATCGCTACAAGGAACTAAGAATGACAATGCCTTCTGGAGTACAGCGAACATTTGAGATGGAATCAGTCGCTGGACGGATGCGTGCTTTAGCTCCAGAAGTCAAATATACTGTACAAGAAGTGAAAGACCTTCTGCAATCGAGCGACCAAGGGAAACGATTGCTCGGACTTTCTGTTGCGGAGTGGTCTGGAGATCCGATTTATTTTGATTTGGTTTTACATTTAATTAGTTATTCAGAAACGGCGTTTGAGCAAACAATTGCATTGAGAGCAGCATTGAAGATGGTGTCCAAACTCGATACTGAGCAGAAGAAAGACTTGCAGGCAGCACTCATTGCACAGCGTAATTTTAATGAAGAAGAAAAGCGTTGGATTAAGCGTGATTCTAATCGTTGGATATTGAGCGATCGCCTCTTATCAGCGCTTAATTAATAAATGTGACTTGCAGCATTTTGAAGTTTTATAAAGTTGAACTAGTTGTAAGTCATGATGTGCTAATGACACCTAAATCAAGGGCGATCGCTACATCCAAACTCCAGAAATTAGGGTGGGCAATGCCTCCCAGTATGTGTATTTTGTACCTATAAACTTACAGAGGCATTGCCCACCAAAATTCTCAATATCACCCAATGCGCCAAATCCCAGATTTTACTGACATGCTATTTGGTGAATCAGAGTAAGGTGGGCATTGCTCTTATTGTCCATAAGATATTTTCAGATTTTGCTAGGCAATGCCCACCCTACGAGCTACGATCTGTTCCGACATTTGGGTAGCAATGCCCACCCTATGAGCTACTAACAAAACTTACAATTTTGGTAGAATTTCTGGTAATAACTGACCAGGAACTTTAGACAAAGCCAGGTTTTGTCCCTGTATGCCTAATTCATTGTGGAAAGCGCGAATCGTTTTTACCACATAAGCAAAAGTTGTTTGGTAAGCCTCGGGTTGCTTGCTCAATCCATTTAAGGCTTGCAAATGATTCTCTAATGCTGCTTCTAAATGTTTAGAACGAGTTGCTTTATCAACATCGAAATACTGGTCTGTTGCTAACTGAAAATGAGCTAATCCTAGATTATTGTGAGTGGCAAACACATCAAAACTCAAAGGCATACCACTGAGTGAATGAGCAAGCCCAAGCGCTTCTTCGTATGCAGTAATGCACTGTTCTAACAACTTTTGCCGCTCCTCCTTGGAACTTTGTGCTTGATTTGCTAAGTGCCAATAAGCAGTTCCAAGATTATTTTGGGTGGCGGCGCAGGCGGGAGGAACATTCGCAGGAGTCCTATATTTCAGGGCTTCCTGGTAAGCATCAATAGCTAGGTGCAGATTTTCTGGTGGCTGTTCGTACTGTGCAATATTCCAATATGCCGTGCCGATATTGTTTTGAATCATGCCATACTTGAGCGGTTCTTCTTCAGGGCTGTAATAACCAAGCGCTAATTTGTAAGCTGCGATCGCTTTCTTAAGATGCTCAACTGGTTGATTGTATTGTGCTAAATGCCAATAAGCTGTCCCTAAATTATTCTGGCAAGCAGCATACTTTAATGGTTCCATCTCCGCTGTACGGAATTGTAGCGCTTCACTGTAAGCTATAACCGCTTGCTGCCAGTTTTCCGCAGGATTAGCAAAACGAGCTAAATCACCGTATGCTGTTCCCAGATTATTTTGTACACGAGCGTAGGTTTCCGGGTGGCTTTCGGCTGAAATGAGCTTCAAAGCCAGATGATAAAACTCAATTCCCTGCTCTATGTAAGCTTGTCCTTCCTCAGAATTGGGTGGTGTGCGGTAAAGCATCCAGTACAATGTACCCAAGTCATTCAAGGTATCTGGCACTTGGGGTAAATTGTCATCATGGGTGATTGATTCTTGATAGGCAAGAATTGCCACCATTAAATTTTCTAGAGTTGACTGTCCATGCTCAATACGCAAACGATATAAGTTTCCTAAGCGATGATAAGCGATCGCCAGATCGACACCGGAAGCTTGTTGCGCGTGTAATTCTTCTATCTCCTCTAGAATGTGCCGCACTTGCAAGTTCTGTTCATCGTCTTCATCAGCTGTCGTGTGAATCGTTGCTAGGACTAGCTCTGTTAACTCTTTGCTAATGTGAGATATGCGCTCTTGTGATGGAGTATCGCTGGCGCTTGCTTGCTCAGTGAGTTCCTCTTCAAGAGGTTTGTTTATTAAGTTTTCTGAACTTGATGGAGGGACTTGCTGTCCTTTGTGTCCGCGATTGGCTAATGTGTGTTTCGGAAACTCAAAATCATCTGCAATCGCTGATTCTTCTAGAATTGATTGCTCAACATTGCCCAACTCTAAATTTCTAGAACTGGATAAACGTTCTGGAGAGCTTTTATTTTGAGTTGTCGGTGTGGGTTCTCCAGCAAAGACAAAAACACCTGTACGGTAACGCCAAAACTGTGGTGCTGATTGCTGGATAGCATGCAACCAAGGACGTGGTACCCACAACAGCAAGCTGGATTCAAACTTAGACAGTTGTTGCTCAGTTAAACGCAGATAGTGCAAAAATAACCGTTGTATTGCTACTGGTTGTCTAGTAAGCTGTTCAACGCCGACAATTTGAAATGCTGGTATTGGTAGCGATCGCCCTGGAGTGTCTTTTGATGTACCAACAATAGGTGGTGGATAATTAGACAACCACTGATTTATCTGAGCTATGGGATTAGGGTCGCTTAAATTCAGCCGCAACGTTACTAGTCGCGGGTATGCTGGTGTGCTGGCTTCTTGTGCATTTGATGGCTGATATAGCACTTGCCCAACAGGATAAGCCAAAGTTGAATGCAAACGTGCTGCAACCTGATTTCTCAGGTTTAAATCATCACACACCGCCAAAAAGATTTGTCGTCGTAAACCGAGACTAAGGGCAAGTTTTAGGCGGTGATACACTTGCCGATTCCAAGCAAAATTATCCGAGTGTGTAGTTTCATTTACGCTCATGGCGGCTAAAGAGCCAAAACCTAGTGGATATACCCTCTTGGGGTGCATGCAGGCAGCCTGTAAATCTGACCATGACTACGATTTTCAAGTCATTGTTGCTTTGCTCAGGATAAATCGATTCTTTAAAGTTTTAAACAACAAAACTATAAATTATACTCTAACAACAAAATATTTTGAACAAGAACGCAGAACATACAACTCAGAAATCAGAATGTACTTACGGCTCTGGATTGCTAACCCGCAGGATAAGAAAGAAGACTACCCAATTTTCAATGCGTGGTGTGGTGTTTACCCCGCTACTCGCCACCCAGTCGTAGAGAACTCACTTATGGTTGTTCCTACTCAATCGTATGAGTTCTTTGTTGTTAAATGTTGTTAAAAAATAAAAACCAGGCTCTAATAAGACTAGTACAGCGGGGGCGGAAATAAAGCTACTATTCACGCGGAAGCGAAAAGCTTATGATGTAAGCATTTTAAATGCGTGAATGCGAGAATTTCAAACGAGCGGTACTAGGAGCCTGAAAAAGCGCAAAAATTAAATTTCCAATTTCTAAAACAATTTTCTATTAACTTACATTCGATACAGAAAAAGCAACAAAAATCAAGCCACCAACCAAAATCGCCGCAGTAATTCCCAGGATAATATAATTTTGCTTTTGACGGTCGGTAGGCGGTTCTGCTGTGTAAACTTTGGGTTCACGAGCAAAGTTATTCAGACGACCGCCTTCTTCTGTTGTATAGGGCATGAGTACAATTCCTTATCCCATTGATTTATTTAATGTTACAGAAACGCTATATTTGCTCTTAGAAGTAGGAGACAAATCGTTACATTAGCACAGAAGAACACAGAATGCAGAACAGAAGAGGACACGGTGACGCGGTGACAAATTCCCTGTGTGCGTCGCCGAGTCTCTCGGTCTGGCTTGTCTTGTGGAATCCTGAGTTCTTTCTTGGTCAACACTCAAGAGCGACTATGAACGATTAACTCTTGATTGTTGACTAACTTGTAATTGTTCCAGTTAGAGGAGAACTAGCAATAGCAGAGGTTTTGATGGGCATTCTGCCGGCAAGGTACGCCAGACGACCGGCAACTGTTGCCAAATTCATGGCATGAGCCATTGCTGGGGCGTTTTGTGCGAGGGCGATCGCGCTATTAATCAACAAGGCATCCGCGCCCATTTCCATTGCTTGTGCTGCTTCAGAGGGCGCTCCAATGCCTGCATCTACCACCACTGGTACATTGGCATTTTCGATGATGATTTGAATATTTGCAGTTGTTTTCAATCCTTGTCCAGAACCAATCGGTGCTGCCAAAGGCATAACTGTCGCACAGCCAACTTCTTCTAACCGCTTCGCTAGCATGGGGTCAGCATTAATGTAGGGCAACACAGCAAAACCTTCTTTCACCAGTTGTTCTGCTGCTTGTAAAGTACCAATGGGGTCTGGTAGCAGATACTTCAGGTCAGGAATCACTTCTAATTTCACGAAGTTGTTATCTTCCTGTCCTAAAAGTTTTGCCATTTCCCGCCCCAGACGTGCGACGCGAATCGCCTCTTCTGCAGTTTGGCAACCAGCGGTATTGGGCAACATCCAGATTTTTGTCCAATCTAATGCTTCCGCTAAACCTTCGTGTCCGGGGGCATTGGTTTGTACTCGCCGCACTGCAACAGTGACAATTTGACAACCACTGTTCACAACGCTTTGCTGCATTTCCTCAATGCTGCGATACTTTCCAGTTCCTGTCATCAAGCGAGATTGGAAAGTTTTTCCCGCAATTTGGAGTGGTGAGTCTTCTAAAGTGCTGAGTTCTGAGTTCCTAGCTGCGAGTTCCGGTTTCTGAGTTTTGAGTGTGGGGTAAGTAAGCATTGAGGTAGTAGATGACTTGGTGTGGAAGCGCGAGTAGTGGAAATGAGATAATAAAGGGTTGGAGTTTTGCTCAAGAATCAAATCGGCAAGCAATGCTCCTGTTACAGGTGCCAGAAGAATACCATTGCGGTAATGACCTGTCGCCAAGGTTAAATTCTCACAAGGGCTGGTGCCAAGAATAGGTAATTCATCTGGGGTTGCAGGGCGAAAACCCCACCAAAATTCCTGAATAGGATAGTGCTGTATTTGAGGAAATAGACGAATGGCTCTTTGTAGTAAGGTTTGAATTCCTGCTGGCGTGTTGTGGGGGGTGAAGCCGACATCCTCAACGGTGGCACCAATAATAATTCGTCTGTCGCGCCTTGGGACGATGTAAATATCTTCCCCAAACAAAACCCGTGTCAAAGGTAGATCCAGCACCAATTCCGGTACTCTCACGCTGAGCATTTGACCTTTTACAGGGCGCACACCCAGCGGAAACAATGCGTTTGACCAAGCACCTGCTGCCAAAACATAGTGTTGGGCGCGAAGGACTCCAGCACTCGTTTGTACACCAACAACTTGCCGTTGCTGCTGTTGAATTCCTTCGACTGCAATACCTTCTTTAAGTTCAACGCCAAGCGACTTAGCAGTTGCCAACAGTGCTTGTGCTAATGCCCTATTGTCTACTTGTGCGTCTTCAGGATACCACCAACCTCCAACAACTTCTTCTCCCAATCCTGGCTGATATTGATGAATGACTTCCTTTTCTAGCCAGTAGGCAGGGGAAGCTTCGCTAGCAGAGGAGGAGGGCGTAGATTTCAATTCTCCCTTGCTCCCCTGCTCCACATCTCCCCTGCTCTGGTTATAAACTGGAGCCAGGATACCGCAGGACCAGTAACCAGTGTTGATACTGCTGAATTCTTCGAGCTTGCGCGTCCAGTCGGGGTATAAATACAGAGAGCGTGTGCACAACTCTTGCATTGCCTGTTCTGGGATTCTTTCGGCACCAGGTGCCAACATCCCAGCAGCAGCATGAGTAGCAGCTGCATGAAATTCGCGGCAGACCACTGTCACCTTCGCACCGCGTAATTTTAATTCAATGGCGATCGCCAAGCTGATGACGCCGCCACCAATAATTAAAACGTCACTAGTCATTAGTCATTAGTCATTAGTTAGTTATTAGTCATTGTAGAGACGCGCCATGGCGCGTCTCTACATCTTTGTCATTAGTCAACAGCCATTAGTGATAAAATTTTGAACTTTGGACTATGGACTTTGAGCTATAGACTTTGGACTAACAACTCGTCACTCATAACTCATAACTCATAACTTGTAACTTATAACTTATAACTTGTAATTCATGAGTGATTACCACAAGGCTCGAACTGGTTCGGTATTCTGATTTGTTTCATTAGGTGATTGATTGCCTGGTGATTGATTGCCTGGTGATTGATTGCCTGGTTGATTGTTGTTACCACCGCTTGTGTCGTCTTGAACTTGGTCATTGTTAGTGTTGCTGTTTTGATTAGTCTGGGCAACGTTATTTCTTTGGTCGTTTGCGGAACCATTACCAGCGGCAGTGCTATTAACATTGATATTAGCTGGCAGAACTTTTGATTCTTTGCCCCTTGGTGCTGATTCTGGTGCTGGTGCTTGAGCCGTATTATTTCGTCCGTCCATTGGAAAGCTAATACCCAGCAATGTACCAAGCAAAATTGCTAAGCCGCCAGCCATAAGAATAAGTGGTGTCCATCTACCCATATCGTTATTTCTCCGTCTTAAACTTCTGATGTCCAAACTATTTGAGAACCTTGTCCCCAAAACCCATCATATTTTGTAACCTTCACATCGCCCAAAACTTTGGTTTGGCAGGCTAAACGTAGGTCTGTTGTAGGAGAATGGGGAGGTAGTGACCGCCGCGCTTTGTCGCGCCAATTTGGCTGTGATACTTTGCCTTCTACAAGAACTGCACAAGTTCCACAGCTGCCAATTCCCCGACAGTTTATAACCTTAGCACCGCTATTGTAGAGGTCAACACCATTTTGCAGCAATATTTGCCGCAGATTGGCTCCGCGAACGCACTCAATTGTTTTACCTTGAGCTTGTACCTTGGGCATTCGTGAACACGCTCGTTAGCTTGTTGTTGTATTGTAACAATCCATTTCAATATAGAAAAATACCGAAACACTATATAACAATAGCTAACCTTAGACCTGAAAAAAGTAGACATCTTGCACTCAATAGATTTTTGTAGGGGGGAACAACTGAGAAGTCGCTATTCTAGGAACTTAGAAATCCCAACTGCATTCTATATTCTGCTTTTTGTTTCCTTTATCCGGCTCAGCACTCTTATTGAGTGAGCCTAAGGAACGGTAAAATCTTTTTTTAAGACCTAAACAAGTATCCTGTAGTACTTTCTTCTTGCCCTATCCTTAACTGTACTTACACATTGCCTTAGAATTTGTCTCCAAGAGTTCGTATCTTATGACTGCAAATTCCTCACCCCAACTTTGGATCTATGACACGACGCTACGGGATGGCACTCAACGCGAAGGGTTATCGGTGTCAATAGAAGATAAGTTACGCATTGCCCGCAGGTTGGATCAACTTGGAATTCCTTTCATAGAAGGTGGTTGGCCTGGAGCAAATCCTAAGGATGTACAATTTTTCTGGCATCTCCAAGAAGAACCGCTGACTCAAGCAGAGATTGTCGCCTTTTGCTATACCCGACGCCCTCAAAAAACAGCAGCAGATGATCCTATGTTGGCAGCAATTCTTGCTGCTGGTACGCGTTGGGTGACAATTGTTGGAAAGTCTTGGGATTTACACGTCACTGAAGGACTCAGGACAACTCTTGCAGAAAATTTGGCGATGATACAGGATACGATTGAGTATCTTCGCTCTCAAGGGCGTCGCATTATATACGATGCAGAACACTGGTTTGATGGCTACAAGCGAAATCCAGATTATGCTTTACAGACATTACAGACGGCAATCTCTGCTGGTGCTGAATGGATAGTTCTTTGCGACACTAATGGCGGCGTTTTACCTCACGAAATTACTCAAATTGTCACAGAAGTCGTAAAGGTGATTGGGGATTTGGGACTGGTGACTGGGGAAGCCTCTTCCCAATCGCCAATCCCTAATCGCCAATCACCAATCCCTCAGATAGGAATTCACACTCATAACGATTCAGATACGGCAGTTGCCAACGCCTTAGCTGGTGTCATGGCTGGAGTGAAGATGGTTCAAGGTACCATTAATGGGTATGGTGAACGCTGCGGCAATGCCAATCTCTGTTCGTTGATTCCCAACTTACAACTCAAGCTGGGTTACAAGTGTATTGAAGATAACCGATTATCTCAACTGACAGAAACGAGCCGCTTCGTGAGCGAAGTCGTAAATCTTGCTCCTGACGAACATGCTCCCTTTGTCGGACGTTCGGCTTTTGCTCACAAAGGTGGTCTTCATGTATCGGCGGTGGAACGCAATCCCATGACTTACGAACATATGCAACCGGAACAAGTCGGAAACCGTCGCCGTATTGTCATTTCTGAACAGTCTGGCATGAGTAATGTTTTAGCCAAGGCACGCACTTTTGGTATTGATCTCGATAAAAATAACCCCACAACAGGGGAAATCCTGCAACGTCTGAAAGTTTTAGAAAGCGAAGGATTTCAATTTGAGGCGGCGGAGGCAAGTTTTGAGCTGTTGATGCGCGAAGCTTTAGGCAGTCGCCAGGTTTTCTTTCAAATTAAAGGTTTCCAAGTCCATTGTGACTTGGTTGAGGGCAAAGAAACTTCTAACGCCCTTGCCACTGTAAAAGTCGCTGTCAACGGTAAGGATATTCTAGAAGCTGCCGAAGGAAACGGACCTGTTGCCGCTTTGGATGCGGCTTTACGCAAGGCTTTGATAAATTTCTATCCCCAAATGGCTGAGTTTGAGTTGACAGATTATAAAGTCCGGATTCTTAACGGACACACGGGGACAAGAGCGAAAACCCGGGTTTTGGTAGAGTCGGGTAACGGTCATCAACGCTGGACAACGGTTGGTGTTTCCACCAATATTTTGGAGGCGTCTTATCAAGCAGTGGTAGAAGGTTTAGAATATGGTCTTCTGTTGCACTCTCAAGCTGAAGCGGCTTTGAGTACTTCCAGTTGAAAATCCGCCAAGTCGCGCACGATCGCTGCGGAGAATTCTCAACGTCTCCTTTGATTTAACGTGAGTTCTGAGTTCTTTCAAAAGTGCAATTGCCAATCCCAGACAATTTATTGAAACTCCCACACCACGAAGGTGATTGGCAATTTGGTTGAAGAATTCACTGTATGTTAGTTGTGGTTGTTAGTTGTTTAATAACCACTTAGCGCTCACTGCTCACAGTTCACGACTAGCTTCTCTTACGAGAAACTTTCCCATGCTTGAGCAACGAGTTGGCTGAGCCAGCGTCTTTGTTGTAGGTCTAGCAGGCTATCGTCAGCTAGCAACTGGGCGGTTAACTCTTCTAAGGATTGACCCTGAGAACGAACAATTTTGATGACACCAGCGATCGCAGCAGCAACCAGTTCTTCATCAATCGGCTCTTGTCTTAAGGCAACGATTTCTTGTGGACTGTCTGGAATGGGATAATTCATGGCGTGCGTTTACAGAAACAAAGAATGAACAATAAATGTGAGAAACTCTTAATATTTCTTTACTGAATTTTCATTCAACCGATAGGGCGGAGTTTACCATACTTTATTCCTTTGTTAAATCGGTCTTAATTTATAGATTTATCGGAGATTTTAGAAAAAAATGCAAGAGATTCTTTACCTAGAAATCCCTACTCCCGAGACAACCGCTGTATGCAACTGGCTACATACTGACTTTGAACCAGGAATTGGGGAAAAAGTACTTACCCCGCAAGGCTTTCGCTTGAGAGTTTCTGATACTACAACTAGTAGTGGGACGATTTCGGAAAAGCTACCGGTTGAACTTTCTGTCTTCATCTGGTCAGTGCAGCGAACCACGTATTTGAAAGCGTTCCGTTGGGCAAATAAACCCTTTCCCAAAGAGCAACAAATTCTTAAAAAGCTCACCACTGGCTTGAGAAGTCGCTTCCCCCACGAATATCCTGAACTTCCAACGCTCTTATTGTCTGAGCAATCAATTTTTGAGGCGCTTGCTCCCTACTACCCCCTAACCGTCAAATATTTTCAAAAAATGCCCAACGGGGAATATGACTTGAAGCGAGCCTACTGGTGGGAGCAAAGATGGCGCGAAGGTGTACGCAATCCCCAACAGCCGCGTCAAGTCGTGTTTTCCCATACAAGTCAAGCAGAGGAGAGCATAGATACTAATTCTCCCCTGCATCCCCAATACGACCTCATCTACATCGGCGGGGCGCTTGGAGTTATCCATGCAGCAGTCATGGCAAAACTAGGCTATCGAGTCCTGCTGTTGGAACGATTGCCTTTTGGGCGAATGAACCGAGAATGGAATATTTCCCGTGATGAGATTCAAAGTTTGCTCAACTTGGGTTTGGTGACGGCTGCAGAAGTGGAATCGATTATTGCACGGGAGTACAAAGACGGATTTAATAAATTTTTTGATGCTAATAATCCCAGCAACCTAAAAGCGCCTGTTTTACACACCCCTACAGTGCTCAATGTGGCTTTAGATTCTGAAAAATGGTTGCAAATGTGTGGGCAAAAGCTGCAAGCCGCAGGTGGAGAAATTTGGGATCAGACAGAGTTCATGCAGGTAGATGTATATAATACACAAGTTGTTGTTACTGTCAAGGTTTTAACCAGTCAAATACAGAAGCAAGTGAGTGGGCGACTGGTAGTGGATGCGATGGGAACCGCTTCACCAATTGCATGGCAATTGAATGGCGGTCGTGCTTTCGACAGTGTTTGCCCAACTGTGGGAGCAGTGGTTGAGCGGGGATTTGAACCGGGAGTATGGGATTCTCAGTATGGCGATGTTCTCTACAGTCATGGGGATATTTCACGAGGAAGACAGTTGATTTGGGAGTTGTTTCCTGGCGCAGATGAAGAATTGACAATTTATTTATTTCATTACCACCAAGTGAATCCCAAAAACCCCGGTTCCTTGCTGGAGATGTACGAGGACTTTTTCACGATTTTGCCAGAGTATCGCCGCTGCGATATCGATAAGCTGGTGTGGAAAAAGCCGACTTTTGGATATATACCGGGGCATTTTAGTGTGGGAAGTCGCGATCGCACTGTTGCTTTTGACCGTTTGATAGCGATCGGCGATGCAGCATCACTCCAGTCTCCCTTAGTTTTCACTGGCTTTGGTTCTTTGGTTCGCAACCTAGAACGCTTGACAACTCTTTTAGATACCGCCCTTAAACATGACTTGCTGAGTTTCCGGCATTTGAACCAAATTCGCGCTTTTCAAAATAATATTGCCGTCACTTGGATGTTTTCCAAAGGAATGATGGTTCCTACTGGCAAATTTATACCACCCCAGCGAATCAACTCTATGCTCAACAACTTTTTTGGGCTGTTGGCAGATGAACCTCTAGAGGTGGCAGATAATTTCATTAAAGATAGATTCGATTGGTTGACCTTTAATCGGCTAGCGCTCAAAGCAGCTTGGAACAATCCTGCATTGCTACTGTGGATTTGGGAACTTGCAGGTGCTAAAGATTTACTCAGATGGACTCGAAACTATTTTGACTTCAGTCGCCATGCTCTTTTACGCACTTTGCTTAGTGGATGGTTCCCACGCTTTCTTCGGCGAATTGGTCCTTGGCTGGAACCTCGATATCCCGCATTGTGGTTACGGCTATTAGCAATTAGCTATGCTCTCACCACAGGCATTGCACGTCCCCAAAATTCAGTAGCCCAAGTTACATCGGAAACGACACTTCAGAAGCCAAAAGCCATTTAGTTCTTTCTCATTAGTCAAAATTCTTAACTAATGACTAATGACTAATGACTAATGACTAATGAAATGACTAATGACTAATGACTCTTTGGTCTAAAATTTGGTAGCTCCACAGCAGCCAAAGATTTTCGCCGCTTGGGTGGACGCTGCGGGTAAACCACTGGGGAGGGGGAGTTGGAGTTGGTATCGTGGTTGGTCGGCTCTTGAGAGTCAGTATTCTTTGACAATTCCACAGATGACAATTGCGATACTTCTATCCAATAGTCCTCAGTTTCCTGTGGAGAATCAATACTTAGTGATGTTTGAGCAGTTTCTGGTTCTGAAACCTGGGGTATTACAGAAGTTTCCCAAATAGCTTCAGACGCCGAGGTACTGGCTACATCTTTTTCAGCAGCAGGTTGTGCAGATGTGGACACAGGGTTGGCAACGAAAAACATTTGGATCACACCATCCAATTGGTCTTCTAAGCTTGCTGAACCCAACGATGAAACTGTTTCAATTTCTGGTTCTGGTGTGTCAACTGGTTGCGTTTGTGTAAATGTTTCTTCTGAATCTGTCGTGTCCCAAGTAGACGATGGATTGGGTATAGAATGATCCCATTGGTATGGGGGTGATGCGGTCGTTTCCCCGTAAGGATTATCTACACTATCGGTAAAAGATTCAGGTTCTGCTTGAACTGACCAAGGTCGAATCGGTTGCGCTTGGCAAAACAAAAAGCTAGAGTGCTTAGATGGTCTTGTTTGACTGCTGCCTATATGATTATTATCAAGCAAATCGTAGCCAGGAACTGGTGTCTCCAGACACTTTTCCAAAGCTGCTTTAAATTGTAGAGTCTGGCGTTGTTGTCGCATCAGCCTTGTCCGTAGCTCTCGACAAGAGTTTTCTGATTGCAATAGCTGGTGAGACTGTTCGTTGCAGGTGGATGTCATCAGCGTACATTCCCGCTCTAATTGAGCAAGGCGTTGTTGGCTAATTTCTAGCTGCGCTTTGTAATTTTCAATCAAACTTTCCTGACGCTGAACCGTTTGCACAGCAGTTTCCAACTGTTGAAATAAGGAATTTACTTGCTCTTGAGCTGCAGTAAATTCCTGAGTTTGTTGGTTAAGCATCGACTCTGCAACACTTGAGCGCTTTTTCTGCCACTGCAAAGCCATCTCCTGTTCAGTTAAGGTAGCTTTTAGCTCCTCTACTTTGTCATACAACTCATTATTGGCAGAACGTAATTCTTCATTCAACTCCAGCAATTTGAGGAATTCAGCGTCTATGACTTGTTGTTTTTCGCTGTTCGGTTCTGCAACCCAGTCTTGCTCCAGTGCATCCTGTTCTGATGCAATTTCGCTTTCGCACTCGTTGTTTTCTGTTGGTGCCAGTAGTGGCTGGTTAGCAACAGCAGTGCTTCCACTATTGTTAACTGAGTAGAATGGACAACTCACCTGCTCGGGTTGCAGGGAATAGGTATTTGTTAGGGGTTCAACAAAATCCCCATTGTTTGGGGTGTCAGTTTGATTCATCACTCTCTTCACCCACCAGCCTTAAATTACAAAGCAGAGACTGCGATAGCATGACATATAAATGCTGTCTCATTAAAACAGACTATCGAAGGCAAGTTTAGCTTCTTGTGTCATTAAGTCACTAAACATGAGCTAGTTATACCTTTTCCTCAGTGCTGCTTGCAAAAAAATACAGAATAAAAAAATACTCCCGTTTTTGATCAAGCAACATATGCCGTTGAATGGTCTCACCCTGTTTCTCTGTGCTAAACAGTTGTAGCAGTTTTCATTGAAAAAATACAACGATGACTTTGATAAGATATGTAATGCAGGCAGTATCTATGAGTCTATAAGGATATTACCATTAGGTGTAGATGTGGTATCAGGACTCATCTTTAGTAGGGCTAGACTTTTCTCGGTTAGTAGAACTGTTCTGAGTATCTGAGTTATCTAAATCTTCTGGAGTATTGGTATTTCGCCTATTTTCTGGCGGCGATTTTGTGGAGCCAAAGGAACAGGCGATTGCAATCTTCACAATGTCGAAGTAAGCAGGGCGGTTGTCTTTATCCACAATCGCCAAAGAGAGCGATCCAGCAACTAAGATGACGAGAACAGGGGAAAGTATTTCTTTCCCTGGTTGGCTGTTTTTGTTATTTGGCATAATTGAATCTCCTTGTAAAGACAACCTTAGGCTGGGTGAGAGCCAGCCCAAGGCAATATAAAGCTAGACAGATTCGCAAAATCTTTTGATGTTCTAACGAAAAGACTCAAGAATCATCGCTATTGCCGTCAAACAAAATAGAAAAATACCCAAGCGCCAAAACAATTCTCGTACTATAAAGAACAGTCCTGCGGCAATATGCGATACACCAAAACTGACTGACAAGACGTAGGCGATCGCAAAACCAAACAGCATCAGCAAAAAATATTTGAGGAGCCGAGACACGAGTCTCATTAAACGACTATCCTGTTTTGTCATCATAAGCTCATTCCTTGCAATTCTATGTTTGAGTAAAAATCAATAAAAAAACAAGGCTGAAGCAGTGATTTTCACCGCTCAGCCCTGTCGTAGCTTGTTCCAGACTCTCGTGGGCTAGAAAATATTCAAAGATCTAACTTGCCCGCCTCAGGATGAGAACAGTTTTTCCACTGCTTCTTCATGACCTGAAACTAGATAATTGCCAATAAGCTTGCAAAACTCAATCTACATCCAACAACTCAGTCACCATTGCACCAAACACGGGCGCTGTTTTTCCTTTCTTAGATTTTGAAAAGTCCAATTGGAGTGAGCCAAACCCCTTTGACAAAATATTTATTAACCCAACTCGGAAACGCTCACGATAGATAAACAATTGGCTTTGTCTATCCGGGGGAAACTGCTCTAGATAGCTTTTGAGCTCTTCATTAGGGCAGCGGAAGCAGCCTTGGAACGAAAATACACGCAGTTCCAATTCTTCAGGACTTATTTTTCTGATGCTTACTTCTATTGTCCCATCCTTAAAATTATGGCAAACGCGAATACTTTCCTCGATAGACGCAAACAATGCTTCAGCAGGGCTAGGAGAATCTGGTAACAGCATAGCCTTGGGCACCTCAGTGCTAGTAGTTCAGTTGTTCTCTACTCGTTCACACCCAATGTAGTAAACCGTTGTCTACCATTCTTTATACTTTTTTTGGATTCAACTTGTCAACTACTTTGATAATCTCATTGGACAAGTTGATAATATGAAGTATTCTTGAAGGTGTATATATTTTTGTCTAGTGGACTTGAGCGATGAGTTCAGAAAGTGATTTTTGGGTTGCCTGCTTACAATGTTCCTGTAGATAAAGGGTTGTTCCTAAAATCTCAGGGTGTATCTACTTGCATCGTTACCTAATACACTGTGGAAGATTCAGGTTCTAGATAAAATAACTAAGAATAACTAACTCCTCACATCTACCTCACATAATTATCAACTCTCACTTACTTGAGTGATTCACCCTTATGACTGATATTCCCGAAAGTTTTTTGAGAGCAGTGACGAGCGAACAGAAGGTGACTGAAGCAGAGCAAAGTGCTTTAATCCTGGCTTTAGGTGGTCAGACAGCAGAGGCGATAGCTACGATTCTCAAAATTAGTGCGCCAGCAGTGCGTAAGCGGCTTGGCTCAGTGTATCAAAAGTTTGGTATAGCCGGAGGTACTCCAGGGAAATTAGAGGTCTTAAGAAATCTGTTACAGGAGAGATATCAGTTATCAGCAGCAGTAGGTACCCAATCGCGGCGTGATTTTGGAGAAGCCCCTGATGTCCCGGTTTTCTTTGGAAGGAGGTTAGAGTTAGACACGCTAGAAGAATGGATTATCAAACAGCGCTGTCGGTTGGTAGGGATATTTGGTATGGGGGGGATAGGTAAAACGACTCTGTGTGTAAAGTTAGTTCAGGAGATTCAGGATCAGTTTGAGTATGTTATTTGGCGATCGCTGCGTCATGCTCCTTCTATTAACGACATTGTTGCAGACCTGCTCAAGTTCCTGCCCAATAACGAAGCGAAAACCGATTGGGAGAATGCAGAAGTAGGAATTTCGCAATTAATAGCACGGTTGCGGAAACACCGTTGTCTGCTGGTACTGGATAATACAGAGTCCATCTTGCTCAAAGGCGATCGCGCTGGGCATTATCGCCAAGGATATGAAGGATATGGGGAACTGTTTAGACAAATTGGCGAAGTTCCTCACCAAAGCTGTTTACTATTGAACAGCCGGGAGAGTCCGAAAGAGATTTTGCCGTTGGAAGGAGAAAAGCTCAAAGTCCAAGCATTGCAATTGAGTGGTTTGGAGCGACAAGAAGCCAAGAAAATCTTTGTGGGTAAGGGTGATTTTTCAGGAACAGACGAAGATTGGTCAAACTTAATTAATCACTATGCAGGGAATCCCTTGGCATTAAGGATAGTTGCCACTACGATTCAAGAGGTCTTTGGTGGTAACATTTGTGAGTTTCTCCAGCAAGGTACTGCAGTATTTGTAGGTAATATTCGAGATATTTTAGACCAACAGTATGAGCGCTTATCAGCTTTAGAAAAAGATATTCTCTACTGGATAGCAATTAATTTCAAACCTACTTCTTTATCGGAATTACAAGAAGATATTATTTCTACATTATCAAAATTAGAAATCATAGAAGCGTTAGAATCTCTGAGGCGGCGTTCACTGATTGACAACGAAAATGGTTCAGCAAAATTTACTCTACAACCTGTGGTGATGGAGTATATAATTAACCGCTTCATTCAGAAGATTTGTGAAGAGATTACCTCAGAAATTGCTATAGAGAAAATTGTCATTTTTAAGAGTCATGCACTGATAAAAGCACAAACGGAAGTAAAAATCCGTAATACCCAAATTCGTTTTATCGTTGAACCCATTGCCGAGCAACTCATTAATACCTTTGGAAATCAAATTAGAATTAAAGAGCATCTCATCCAGATTATCTCAGTACTCCGAGAGAGAACTCCTCTGACATCAGGGTATGCAGGTGGAAATGTTATTAATTTAGTTTCTCACCTAAGAATAGATTTAAAAGAATGTGATTTTTCTAATTTAAAGATTTGGCAAGCATACCTTAGAGGCGTGGACTTGCATAATGTTAATTTTACTAACTCTGATTTATCCAAGTCTGTCTTTACTGGAATATTGCATAGTATTTTGTCAGTGGCATTTCACCCACCACAGGGAGAACTTTTAGCTACGGGTGATGCTGATGGCAGGATTAGCTTGTGGCAAGTTACGTACGGAGAACAACTTTTTAGCTGGAAGGCACACGCTAATTGGGTAAGATGTGTTGCTTTTAGCCCTGATGGTAAAACACTCGTCAGCAGTAGCGATGACCATACTGTGAAATTATGGGATGTGGAGAGCCAACAACACCTCAAGACTTTTGCAGAACATACCAATTGGGTGAGGTCAGTTGCCTTTAGTCCTCAAGGTAATATCTTTGCCAGTGGCAGTAGTGATGCCACGATCAGACTCTGGGATAAACAGGGCGATCGCCGAAGGCGCAGCGAAGCTGATCGCAGCCTGAAAATTTTCCGGGGACATAACTACTTTATACAATCCATTGCCTTCAATCCACAAGGTAATATACTTGCTAGCGGTAGTGCCGACAAAACAGTAAGGCTGTGGGATGTAAACACGGGTGAATGCCTGAAAATCCTTGAGGGACATACCAACTTAGTGCAGTGCGTTGCTTTTAGTCCACAGGGTAATATACTTGCTAGCGGTAGTGCCGACCAAACTATCCAGTTATGGGATGTAAACACGGGTGAGTGCCTGAAAATCCTTGAGGGACATACCAAATTAGTGCAGTGCATTGCTTTCAGTCCTCAAGGGACAAGCGAGACCCCTATGCTACTCGCCAGTGGTAGTGTTGACCAAACTGTACGGTTATGGGATTTAAACACTGGTCAATGCCTAGATATTCTTGAGGGACACATCAATTCCGTACGGTCTGTGGCATTTAGTCCCCATGGAAAAACACTTGCTAGCAGTGGCTATGACAAAACCGTAAGGTTCTGGGATATTGAGAGCCGTAATTGCACCCAAGTTCTGCAAGGATACAGCAATTGGGTCAATGATATTGCCCTTAGTCCTAATGGTAAGCTGCTCGCAAGCAGCACTGATGATAAAACGATACGGTTGTGGGATATCGGAACTGGTCAATGTAGTCAAATTTTGGAAGGACAAGCCAATCGGATATGGTCTATTACTTTTAGCCCAGATGGTCAAACTTTAGCGAGTGGTGGTGATGACCAAGCTATTTGCCTTTGGGATGTACGTACCGCAAAACCCATCAAAACTCTACCAAATACAGAGCGGGTACGGTCGATTGCTTTCAGTCCAGATGGTCAAACTTTAGTTAGTGGTAGTGTTGATCAATGCATCAGGTTCTGGAATGTTCGTACTGGTGAATGCTTTGAAACTATAGAAGCACACAGTAATTGGGTGCAGTCCGTTCGCTTTAGTCCGGATGGTGAAACTTTAGCAAGCGGTAGTGATGATAAAACGATACGCCTGTGGAAGATCCACACAGGTGAATGTATCCGCACTTTGGAAGGACACAAGATGCGGATTTGGTCTATAGCTTTTAGCCCGGATGGTCAAACTTTGGCTAGTGGCAGTGATGACAAAACTGTGAAGCTATGGGATGTCAGTACCGGACAGTGTCTGAAAACTTTTAACACTCAAGCCTGGGTGCGAGCAGTTGCTTTCAGTCCTCAAGATAATATACTTGCCAGCGCCAGTCTTGACCAAACCGTTGAAATTTGGGATGTGACTACAGGTGAACGCTTCAGAACTCTCAAAGGGCATAACAATGGGGTACGATCTGTTATTTTTAGCTCAAATGGTCAAAATCTATACACTGCTTCCCAAGATGGAGCAATTAAACAATGGGACGTAACAACCGGTGAATGCTTGAAAACTCTAATCTCAACAAGACCTTATGAAGGAATGAACATTACGGGTGTTATTGGTCTAACTGAATCACAAAAAGAGACGCTGAAGGAATTGGGTGCAATTGAAAACTGAGATGTCATATATCATACTATCCTTTTCAGGAAATGCCACAAATTCAATCTAGAAAAATCCGTTTCTACGGAGCTAAAGACATAGACCAGCTCCCCCAACTGCAACAACTTTCAGCAGCAGACCGCATGGCAATGAAAGCAGTTGCCCAAGTTCTTCCCTTCCGTGCTAACAACTATGTAGTAGAGGAGCTTATTGATTGGGCGAACATTCCTGATGACCCAATCTTTCGTCTCACCTTTCCTCAGGGAGAAATGCTCAATCCCGAACATCTGGACAAATTGGTTTGGCATCTAAATAACTCCCAGCCAGAAGACTTGCACCAAGTTGTGAGCGCAATTCGTTCTCACCTGAACCCTCATCCAGCAGGGCAGATTGAATACAACGTTCCTACTCTCAAAAGCGATCGCGCCTTGCGCGGCTCCCTGCAGGAGCATCGCGTTCCAGGGATTCAACACAAATATCCTGAGACAGTCCTCATTTTTCCCACAGCGGGTCAAACCTGTCATGCCTACTGTACATTCTGCTTCCGGTGGCCCCAGTTTGTGGGAATGGAGGGTATGAAATTTGCGACCCGTGAATCAGGAATTTTCCAAGACTATCTCCGCGAACACAAAGAGGTAACGGATGTTTTGATTACCGGAGGAGACCCTTTGACGATGAAAGCAAGGCATCTTTCTCTATATATCGAACCTCTTCTAAGTTCTGGTTTTGAACATATCCAAACCATTCGCATTGGAACTAAATCAGTAGCTTACTGGCCTTATCGGTTTGTTACTGATGAAGATGCTGATGATATCCTGCGTCTGTTTGAAAGGGTGACTCTTGCAGGTAAGCATCTCGCCATTATGGGGCATTATGACCACTGGAAAGAAATGGAAACCGAGATTGCTCAAGAAGCTATTAGACGCATCCGCTCAACAGGAGCGCAGATTCGCACCCAAGCACCGCTCATGCACCGGATTAATGACTCAACAGAGGTGTGGATTCGGATGTGGCGGGAACAGGTTCGCTTAGGTTGCGTTCCCTACTATATGTTTATGGAACGAGACACCGGGGCAAAAGAATACTTTGAAGTTCCAATAATCCGGGCTTGGGAAATTTTTCAGCAAGCGATTCAAAAGGTCTCTGGGTTAGCTCGAACTGTTAGAGGTCCAGTTATGTCAGCCCTACCAGGTAAAGTCTTAGTGGATGGTGTTGCTGAGATTTTTGGCGAGAAGGTGTTTGTGCTTTCTTTCCTTCAAGGACGCGACCCTAACTGGTGTAAACGCCCCTTTTTTGCTCGATATGACGATAAAGCAAGCTGGTTAACTGAACTTACTCCTGCACTGGGAGAGCAGGAGTTTTTTTATGAAAAGCAATTAGAAAAAATTCTTAACAAAGGACGGTAGACTATGTTTTCTCACTCAAATCAGCCTTCATCGTCGGACATCCCCACTCTGACCTTTACAGATGATATTGGATGTATTTCAGGAGCATTTACGTCAGGCGCGGCAAACTTTTAACCTCTCAGTCATAGGACTTACGCAAAAACCCTGTGAAACTCTTATTTCTTTGTGTCCTTTGCGTACGAGTGCGGTAGCCTTCGGCACGCCCTTCGGGTTCGCAGTCGCCTACGGAGGGAAACCCTCCTGCAGCGCTGCCTCACCGCTACGCGTCTACGTTTCTTCATAATGCATGCGTAACTCCTGAGTCATTGCGATCGCAGCTTCCATTATTTATCATCAGTATGATAGGGGCAAGTCTTTTGATTTCTGGCAAAGCACTTGAGAGAACCGTTACAGCAGCTACAAGGCTATTTTCTACAACCTTTTGCACTAAAATAGCCAAACAATCTAGTCAGAAATTGGCAGAACTGACCAAGAATCTGAGCGTTCTGGGTTCTTCTGTCAGAACAGTCTAAGCCCTCCTACTCCTTTGTCTAGACTCTTTTGAAGTTGCACTCAAGAATGAATGTGTTCCCAGCCTAAGGCTGGGAACAAGTATTGTAAAGCATAAACGAGAGGTTTGATTACGGCAGCCAACGGGGATGAAATCCAACTAGGGGAAGCTGTTCTGGCTTAATCTCGTTTGCCGCAGCAGGGTCGGAAATGGGTAGCAGGGGCATTAACCACAGGCTACTGGTAGCTATTGTCTGTCCGTCATCAGTTGTTAACATATTTGCTTGTGATGAGCCGGTGGGGGTTGTCTGCGGTACAACTTGGTCAAATAACAACCCCAAACCATCAGGTGCTAAACTCATCTCCACATTCCGTTGGTCGGGGGGCAATACCAGCAGTGGTTTTTGTTGCCCGCTTTTGAGGTCGATCGCCACTAAATATGGCTGTTCCTGATACAGTTCTCCTGATAAGAGCTGAGTTAACAAGCAGTAAAGGGTGGGTGAGGCGGTATCAAACTGGCAGCTAACAATTGAGCCTTTGGTGCGTAACAGTTGTTTTTGCACGCCTTGGTTAGTCACCAGAAACAAATCTCGGGTGTAATCTGAATTAAACTTGACCATTGCCGCTTGCGAACCATCCTTAGAGAAAGCCTGCACCAAGCCAAACTGTGGTAAAAAATCTAGGGGTTTGCTGGTTTCTGCTTCCAGGGCTAATATTGCTGCACCTTGACCTTGGGCAACTGCGACAGCTTTACTATCCGGCGTGATGATAAAGTCTCCCCCTGGTTGACTTTTGAGACGTTTGAGGGTTGGTTTGTCTTGAGAATTTTTGCTGTTTACGGGCATAAACCACAGCCCAAAGTCGCCTGGATCATCTTTTTTGCCTCGTTGGACAACAAGAATTTGTCCATCAGGCGATAAGTCAAATTTCAGGTTTTGATATTCCTTGTTATCCAAAATTAGGTCAACTCTACCTGGTGCTTCTGCTTCTTTTTCAGATTCCGCAGAAATACCGGTTGTGACAGTATAAAGCTGAGATGAAAGTAAGTCTTGGCTTCCGAGTTTGCGAGCAGAAAATAAAATTTTATCCCCATTTGGAAAGGGCTTAAAATCCATCACAAGTAAGTCTTTAGGCGTGAGTACCTTTTTTTGTTGTTGGGTGAGATTGTAGAGAACTAATCGCCCCTTGTCTTGTTGATCTGCTCCGACGTAAAGAATGACGCGATCGCGTGTGCGAAAACTTCCTGTAAACGGTTGTATTTGTCTGTTTTTTCCTTCTTGTTCCGAAAATTTATCCTTGGCTGCTTCTAGCTGTACTTTGTACGTTGTTCCATAAGGGGCTGGTGTCATCAGTGTGTAAACCATCCGCCGCCCTGCCCAACTCATTTTACCTGCTAAGGGCGGATCGATTTTTATGTTATCTTCTACGCTTTTTGAGTCCATTGGGCGACTAAAGGTGAGGCTGAAGGATATATCGTCTGCTCCAACTTCTTGGTTCTGCCAGCTAAAATGACGCACGCTAGGCTTAACTGCATCACCCTGTAACATTAATAGCCCAATCAGCAGACTGAGGATGAGCATCAGCCCGATAGCAATACGATCTAGTGGTTGGAAAAAAGTTTTACTAGTAGTCATTAGTCATTAGTCATTAGTCATTAGTCATTAGACATTAGACATTAGTCATTAGACAATATTGCATCTCTTTGATTCCATCTGTGTCCATCTGTGTCCATCTGTGGTTAATTATTCTTTTTTTCGACTTTTGCAAGAAGTCTATTAGTCATTAGTCGATTTTGATGACTTTCGACTATCAACTCCTGACTAGTAAGAATATGGATTTTTCGGTTGGGGAATTTTTTTCAAGGAAGTTGCACCGATAGTCAATTGGCGTTTATTTGCCAAATTTTCCGTCATCATTTGTCCTTCAATTTCCAGCCAGGTATCGGGTGGATATTGATCGCGAGTCTCTTTCAGTTTTACAGGTAATCCCACAGGATAGGCATCTGCAGCGCAGCAAGTGATGACAAATCGTGCCAAGAAGAAATATTCTTTTCCTAAATCCGGTGGGTGGATAACAAATCCCTGTACCTTGACTTTTTGTCCTGTATATGAGTCTGGTTCTGGATAGACGTTGAGCGTACGTACCCAATCTAGGAGTGTTCGCTCTTCTGGACGGGTCGAAGGGCGGAATGCTTGAGGTTGGGCGCGTGTTGCTCCCACTAAATCTGTCACACCTCGCGCAAGCGCTGTTTGGCTGGCAAAAACCTGGGGTGTAATTGTTAATCCTAGGATTGCTGCTGTTAAGAGTATTGCACTACCCCAACCTGGTGGAAAGAAACTCAGGTGCTGCAGACTTGGAGCCACCTCACGCCGCTGCCGCAAAAGTTGCAGTGTCTTGAAGCCACTAACAATGAGCAAGCCAAGGGCACCTGCAATTGCTAACCAGAAGTAATCGGGGTGAATTAACAAGTTGAGTTTGTTAGTTAGCCAGTACTTGAGGATTAAAATACCCCAAGCTGCGATTGCTAAAACATCAACCCAAGACTGTAAGTTATAATGACGGATTTTAGATTTTGTTTTTGGTATTGAAGTCATTGGTGTTTAGTCATGAGTTATGAGTCATTAGTCAGAACGCAACAGACAAATGACAAAGGAAGAAATAACCATCATGAAAAATAACTCCTTTTTTAAATAACGTGCAAGTTAATGAAGAGGGTGAATAAAAATGTTAACTGTCCTGCTAAAACAAACAAGTAGATGACAGCCCTTGGTTTCAAAATTGATAACAATAAACCAATGCCTTTGATATCAATCATTGGTCCAAATACCAGAAAAGCTAACAAGGAACCGCTGGTAAAAGTTGAGGCAAAAGACAGGGCAAAAAATGAATCAACGGTAGAGCAAATTGACACCACTGCAGCTAATATCATCATGGCAGTGATTGAGGTAATTGGACCCGCCCCTAAACTGATGATAAATTCACGAGGGACTGATACTTGAATAGCAGCAGCGATCGCGCTTCCGATAACTAACACAGCCCCTAATTCCCGCAATTCTTGCACGCAATTATCCACCAGCAACTGCAGTTTATCTGCTAGGGGTTTACTAGCTTGAGAGGTTGCCATATTTGCTTGCACGGCATTAGCATCTATCCGCATCGTTTGACCTGCTTGCCCTCCTAGCAAATAAGTTCCAGACTGTAGTAAGGTAGGTACCGTTGCTTGCTGTTGTTGTACTAATTGTTTTCTAGTGGGGCGTTTGCCTTGTGGGTTTGCAGGTGGGTTGAATTTCAGATAACGAGCGATCGCAGGTTCTACAATCGTTGCTAAATCTTTTTGAAAACTAAAGACAAAGCCAACAATGACTGCAATCGATAGGGAAAATACGACTCGTAACACCACTATTTCTGGCTGATCGCGAAATGCCGTCCAAGTTACCCAAATGACAATCGGGTTGACTGTCGGTGCTGCTAGCAAAAAGCCAATTGCTACTGGTATCGGTACTCCTTGCATCAGCAACCGCCGTGCTACTGGTACGTTACCGCATTCACAAACAGGAAATAAAAAGCCCACTAGGCTACCAGCTAATGCACCCAGCAAAGGATTTCTAGGCATTTTTTCCACCAGTTTGCGCTCATCGACAAAAAACAGTAGCAAACTAGAGAACAAAACCCCAAGCAACAAGAAAGGTATCGCCTCGACGAGCAGACTGAGAAAAAGGGTAAAACCATTGTTCAGTTGATTCATGTGTCTCGCTGATCAAAGCGCTGTTGAGTTTTTCGGTTGTGCCAAATCATTTTTTTCAAAATCGGTATGACCTACAGGTAGGAACAATGAAACAGCACTCAAGTCACAAGATTTTTTAATGCTAATTGTGACATATGTCTGTTGCCAATCTTTAGTTGGGCATGAGCCATTAGCAATAACCTGTTTCATTTGGCTGTATATACTTGCCTCCATGTACAAAAGATGAATCTTATTCCTAGTGCAACGTGCCGGAAATAACAAGGGCAGTTAAGAACTAGTCAAAAGACAGATATCACAAGCATTATTTCCTTCGTTTAGGCAAGAGCTTTGCCCTACAGTTCCTGCTGCCTTCTGCCTTTAAGCACTAGATTCTTAAATTTAACAAATAGTTCCATTCTCGGAGTGTCAGCACTTAGGATGCACAATTACGGTTAGCTCACTAAATTCTGCTTGATATTATGTTGTGTTTTACGCACTTTCATAAAGAGTTCACACTTTTTAAACATTTGGGGATCGCTCTTGGTAACTACTTATTATGAGATATTACTATTTTTGGCAACATCCCATATGACTATGGATAAATACCTACTACAAAAAATTTCCACCCGCAAGACCAAAATGGAACAAATACGCTCTCGTCGTCAGGCTGAATTTCTTGAAAAATCAACCCTAGGCTAGGAGCAGAAGGCTCTGTGGACGACATACAGCGCATTGTTGGTACATGAAGTACAATGTTCTTGTCTAAAAGCTAGACTAAGAGCCGTTTTGACTTCGGGCTCAGGAATTGGTGCTGTATGCGTCCCAAGCAAAAGTGTTACAGTTTTCCAGGCAGCGTGGCATTAAATTTTAGCAAATCATCCATAGGATAGATACCTTTTAACACCATTATCTTGAGAAGACAAATCTGCTGCTGATACACAGGGGCGGAATATCATCAAACATTGATAAGATCATCCAAAAACGCAAAGACGCAAAAGCTTTCTCAGCACCTTTGCGTCTTTAGACGAAATTTAAATTTAGGGACAGCAATTGTGTTGACTACGCGGCTGCTGTTACTCTTTTGCTGTGCGAGCAAACCACTCCTGGTATGTTTTCTGGTGTTCTTGATCTTCTACCAGAATTGTGACTCGCACCGCTTTGCATCCATGATTTCGCTCAAGGGCGATCGCATTTAAAAGTAAGCTAGCTATTTTAGGGGAGCTAAATTCACCACTCACGGTTAAACCGCCATCAAAATTAGCAAATGCAGGTCTTTCTCCTTCAATCACCCCTTCTGGTGTTTGGGCTTGAGTCAAATTAAGACCAGAAATTTCTTCTTGTCCCAAATCTATTTCTGCAAGCTGTTTGCGTTCTGGGCTAACTTGTTCTACTATCAGTTTCTCGCGCCTGATGGGAACTTGTACTATTTCAGTTTCAATCTCTTTACGAACAATTACCTCGCCAATTTTACGCTTGGTGCGGTCAATGACTAATCGTTCTCCTAGCAAACGAATAATTTCTTCTACTGAATCTATGTGGACATCGGTAGCATTTGTTACTGACGTGAGTACTGAGTCTTGTGTATTTGCTTCTGGAGCGTTTGAATTTTGTTCCATTTCACTGACTTGGCTTTCTCTTTGTATATATTCAGGTAAATATTCTATTTGTTCTATTTGTGATTTATCCACGTTTATAAAAATTTGTTTAATTTGTGAATCAATTTTTTCAACTACCTTACTACTTAATAGAAACAATTGATCCTTTACCTGATTATCCGAGTCAGATACCACAAAGTTTAACTGACGATTGCCATCTATGATTAAATCTTGAACCTCACCTACTACCTGAGCTTGCCTATCAATGACAGCATAATTTTTCACTTTTGCCCTCAAAGTTTCTAGCAAGGCGCTAATTCTTGTGATTTTACTTGCCTTTTCATTGTTTATAGCAAATGTTTTGTAAGTCATTGTTAGCACTTAGTAACTGCTTACCCTAAAATTCTAAAATAATTTATCCATTTATTTATCCATTTATTTATAAATAAATGGGAAATAGAGACGCGTAAGCCTTGCTCTACTCTTAGGTGAGGCAATTGCGCGTCTCTACATTGATGAAACTGAACTAAAAGGCTCTTCGAGTTCTTTTAGAGAAGATTTTTGCTTTCAGCCGCACAAATTTGTCTATCTGCGGGCGGCTGGTCAGGCAACTACGAGGTTTGATTTAGCGTTCATCAATGGGAAGACCAGGAGCATTCACATCCAATTCTTCACGGCGAATTGTTTCTTGAGCCTCAACGGTGTCGTGGTCTACAACTTTCCGGACTCTGACTTCTTCACGCACAAATGCTTCTTTGCGAACGTCAGCTGTTTCTTCGTAGATTTCCACACGAGCAACTTCTCCTTCACGGAAGTTAGCTTCGCCAGGAGCAACTGCTCTACCAGCATCGGCTGGAGTGACTCGCTCAACAACGACTCGTTCTTTTTCTACTGGAACCGCAACTCGCGCAGTTTCAGTTTCAATATGCTTGCCAATCGCTACTTCTCCAGCTTTTTGGCGTCTCTTATTGGCAATGAGCCGTTCTTCGTATAGTTTCAGGGTTTGATTATTCTGCTCGTTCAATTGGAACAGAGACGGCTCGTGCTCGTAATTGTAGGTATTACGGTCGTAAGTGGAAGTTGTTGCTGCTGGATAAGCTGCACCCGCTAAAGGAGCCGATGCTTCTAGAGGAGCTGATGCTTCCAGAGAAGCTGATGTATCTACAGGTCGGTTTCCGGGGGTGCGATAGACACCGCGTACGCGCTCTTCGTAGTCGTAATCAACGGTATCACGCTCGTTGAACTCTGGTAAATTTTCAGCTTGTTCTCTGGTCAACCCAAGCGCAAAAACACGATCAAGGTTATAGTCGATGCGAGAACGACCAACTGGTAAAAGAACTTTCTTACCAAAAATCCAGAAACCTAAGTCAACAACTAGATAACGGAAACGACCTTCTTCATCTACCAAAACATCACTAACTGTACCAATTTTTTCGTCGTTTACTTCTGTGTAGACGCCCAGCCCCTTGACATCAGTACCTTGAAAACTATCTTTGTAGTTTGGATCGAAATCTGCAATTTTGTGTAAAGCCATGCTATTTTCCCCTCAAAGTCTTTGTATCTCCTACCAACTACTTTAAAGATTTTCCCGGCTATGCTCCATCTCCCTAACGAATGACTTAAAATCTATTATTAATGCTCAATAGTGGTAGTTATTTTTGATTTTTGTATAGTTCATGTTTTCTTCACTTTTTCTTAGTCGTGCCAGCAATATCAGATATTTTTGACATCAAAAAGAAACACAGGCAAAAGATGTATGTTTACCCTTTTGCCTGTATTATTTTACAGTCAATTTTTAATTGAGATTTTTTTGGCTAAGCAATTTAAAGACGATCATTTGCAGCCGTATCAACTTGGTTTATGGGCAAATCCCCTTGAGTATTAATATCTAACTCTTCCCGACGAATTGTTTCTTCTGCTTCAACTGTATCCCTATCAACCACTTTTCTGACGCGGACTTCCTCACGCACAAACGCCTCTTTGTGAATTTCAGGCGTTTCTTCATAGATTTCTATGCGTGCTATTTCCCCTTCTTGAAACTGAAGTTCGCTAGGATTGACTGCTCTCCCTGCATCTGTAGGGTTAATTCGCTCAATAACAACTCGCTCTCTTTCAATTGGTACAGAAACTCGTGCTGTTTCTGTTTCAATGTGCTTACCAACTGCTACTTCCCCTGTCTTGACACGGCTTTTGCTGGCTACGAGACGTTCTTCATACAGTTTGAAAGTTTGATGGTTCTCCTCATTCAAATTGTATAAGGATGCATCTTGTTGATAATTGTACGTATCGCGATTGTAAGCAACGTCACTTGATATTGGACGATACGCGCCGCGTACCTGCTCTTCATAATCGTAATCAACGGTTATGTTGTCTCTATACTCAGGCAAACGTTGCACTTGCTCTTTGCTGAGTCCATCAACAAAAACGCGGTGCTGATTATAATCAATACGGGAAAGACCAATCGGTAATAATATTCTTTTATCAGAAGAATCATATTGAGTGTCTATAACCAGATAGCGAAAACGACCATCTGCATCAACGAGCACATCGGCAACTGAGCCAATTTTTACATTGCCTTCTGTATATAAATCTAAAGTTCTGATATCGTCACCACCAAAAGTTTCTCTATAGTTTGGATCAAAGTCTGCAAGTTTGTAGAGAGGCATAATCTTGTCTTTACATTTAAGAACATCTATTCTTTACAGTAGAAATAGATTTGATGATTGCCATCTCGCTGGCGACTTAATTTTTGTAATGAATCATCGTTGATTAGTCATCATTCTTAAGTTGGTAGACTATTGATGGAAGACGAAATCACTCATTATATACTTCTAAAGATAGAATTTAACTTGCGTTTAGCTTCTTATGATTTTCATGGGATATCTCTATGGTAGGGTGTTAAAGTTAGTCAATACGGATTAAGACAGAAATTGATTTTCTAAAAGGTAGAGAAGTTCAGACGATTGTGATTTCGACTACTAATTCAAAATTTTAACTCTAAAAGAAAACCTCATAAAAATGTCTGGTCAATCTTGGTTATCACAGCTCAAACAACACAAAGTTATTGCAGTTATCCGCGCTCCAGAGGTCTCATTGACACGCCAATTGGCTTTAGCTGTGGCATCTGGAGGAATGCAATTGATTGAAATTACTTGGAATAGTGCTGGTGCGACTGAATTGATCGCGCAACTCAGGGTCGAATTACCTAACTGTACTATTGGAACTGGTACGCTGCTGAATCTAGAGCAAATGCGGGAAGCAATTGCTGCAGGGGCACAATTTCTCTTCACTCCCCACGTTGATCCAGTGATGATTAAAGCAGCACTCGATATAGGCGTACCTATCATACCAGGAGCGCTCTCCCAACAGAAATGGTTACGGCTTGGTCTAGTGGCGCAACCTGTGTCAAGGTGTTTTCCGTGGAAGCGGTAGGAGGCGTAAGGTATATAAAAAGTTTGCGAGGACCATTGGGTCATATTCCCTTAATTCCGACAGGGGGTGTGACTTTAGAAAATGCCAAGGAATTTTTACAAGCAGGAGCAGCAGCAGTTGGTTTGAGTAGTCAGTTGTTTCCCAAAGAGTTTGTAGATACTGGAAACTGGGAGGCGATCGCTCAAAAAGCACAAAACCTGATCCAAAAAATTAGTTAGTTAGTGATATTAATGCTTAACCCTCTTTTATTACTCTCGTCAGATTAAATTTGAAACCCTATTTTTAGGTTAGTCCGCGCAGGCGGACTTTGTTTGTGTGCCGTAAACTCCGCACCTGTGCCTCAATTATTTTCTCTCCAGAGTCATAGAACGTTCAAAATCCCCTCAACTCCCCGAATGCATGGGGGGTTGAGGGATCTAGCCTTATCTCAAGCGTATTGGTTTATAACCCCTAGTGGGTCTTGCGCCAGGTTCTTTAATTAGGATGAAATCAGACAAAACGCCCTATATTGTCGGAATAAACTGGGAAGTATAGGAGAAAGCGAAAGCTTTCCCTAAACACTGCTATTTGAGTACATATGTTATGAAAAGTCTAATTTCTCCTGTATGGATGCGTCCTGTGAAGCTATTGCTGACTGGGACAGCACTGAGCTTGAATATTTTTTTTGCTGCTTCAAATGAGGTTTGGGCGCAATCCAAAAGCCAGACAATTAAAGAACAAATACAGACGCTACAAAAATCTGATCAGCGTTGGATTCAAATTGACCTTTCAGACCAACGCTTAGTAGCTTGGGAAGGAGGCAAACGTCTTTATGCAATCATGGTTTCCACAGGTAAGAAATCCACCCCAACTCTCACTGGTGTTTTTCAAATTCAATCCAAGCTCAAGTCTACTCGAATGCAGGGTACAGACTATGATATTCCGGACGTTCCACATACTATGTATTACAGTGGAAACTATGCAATTCACGGTGCATATTGGCATCAAAAATTTGGCACACCGATTAGCCACGGTTGTGTCAATCTGCCTCCCAAGCAGGCTAAGCGGCTATTTAACTGGGCGTCGATAGGAACACCAGTGGTGGTGCAAAGGTAGGTAAAACAGTGAACAGTGAACAGTGAACAGTGACCAGTTAATCCCCATCAATCTTCTTGAGGGGCTTTGTATAAGGACGCCGTATTTCTCGTACTACGTATCTCGTTTGGACATTTTTCTGCATACTACCATGTTTAAAAAACAGGGGCTTGTACCAAACAAGATTTTTACTGCGCTTCCTTGGTAACTCGGCACTGCGGGTACTGATTCGGTCATGGGTTATGGCGGTTCGGCGGTTGAGTCAAGTACAGCAGCACAGACCTAACCCCCAACCCCCTTCCTTACCAGGATACTGCTGGCGAATCAGGAGTGCGACCCCTGATCAGAGTAAGGGAGATGAGCAAAATGCAACTTTTAGCAGGATGATACAAAAAGTTGAGTTGGAGAGTTGCATTTGCATATGACACTGCATCCAAGGAACCATTGGGGAGTACCAGAACAAACGGCACGAGTGGCGCGCGCAGTGCCGAGTGCGGGCGGCACTGCGCTGCCCGTGAGCGGTCTTTGTGCCCGTACTCGGCACCGCCAAATAAGCGCGTAGCGTTCCCCAGTTGCGTCACTTTCCCCCCTACACGGATATGTATTAGAGGGTCACACCCCTGATTCGCCAGCAGTATCCTTGTAGGGAAGCGGGGTTGGGGGGTTAGGTTTCTTGGCGTAGTCTAAGGGACTTCCAATTAAAAAAATCTCCAATTTGTAGTACTCTCCAAAACAATGGTGGGTTAGGGCGCAATCCAAGTCCTGCATGTAAAACCTCAACTGCTGTGCGCCGTCAGCCCCCCTACAGAATGGATAATTTATTTTTTGGTACTCCCAACAGCAAAATTGCTGTAGTGCGATCGCCACAAAACCACACCCCAATTTTGTCTTGTGCCAAAACTTCCCCTCCCCGCAAGCGGGGAGGGGTTAGGGGTGGGGTTCTAGGTTTTAGCGTAGACGCCCGGATCGCAAGGTACTAATGATTAACCACAGCCCTAGCAAACTGGCGACGGCAAACAACACATTGCTTAAAAAAGACAGTTGAGGTGTCCGTGCGTTGCTAGAGATAATTGCTGCACCCATAATCAGCGAACCAACCAAGATGCTGAAAGAAAGACGATTGGCAGCATCATCTGTTGTGCGCCGCAAACCATCTAAACCACGCACTGAGATATTCCACTGTAGAGTTTCCGAGGTAATTCGGTCGAGCAGCAACTCTATCTGGCGAGGAGATTGTAAAGTGAGACTTTTAAGATCCAGCGCTGTTCTGAGAAGCGATCGCACAGGACTATCCCCAAACAGTTGTCGGCGAAACAAGTCTGTTAGCAATGGCTGAATTTCATCGATAAAGTTGACTTCTGGGTTAAATCCCCGCGCTACCCCCTCTAAATTAGCTAGGGTTTTGGCGTATAAGCCCATGTTACTGGGCAAGCGAATTTTATTGTTGCGGGCAACTTGCAGAAGTTCATAGATGATTTGACTGAAATTCATCTGCGACACGCTCAGGTTGTAATACTTTCGCAGCATCCGGTCATAATCATTTTCCAGCTGAACCATAATCACTGGCTGTGTAGACTCCGCTAGCTGCAAAGTTAACTGAGCGCACCGTTGAGCATCTAGATCCACAATTGCCAATAACATTTCGGTCAATATCTGTTGCGTGCGGGGATCAAGTCGTCCCACCATGCCGCAGTCTAACAAAGCAACCCGACCATCTTTGAGATAAAATAAATTCCCTGGATGCGGATCGGCGTGGAAAAAGCCATCAATGTACAGTTGCTGAAAGAAAGCACGGAATAGTAGCGTGGTAATTGCTTTGCGCTTCTCCGCAGGGTCTTGACCGTTGTTGTCACTGCTGAGATCCCCCATCAGCAGAGGAACCCCGTCCAGCCACTCCATCACCATTAATTTTGGTGTGGTCAAATCCCAGTAAATTTCCGCTACGACTAACTGTGTGGGATCAAACCAGCGACTTTCGGATAAATTGCGTCGCAACTGGTCGGTGAAACCTGCTTCTCGTGTAAAATCTAACTCTGCTTCCAGCGCCTTGGTAAATTCTTCGGCGATGGATTTGATTTCATAAGTCTGCCCAAATTCAGTACGGGCAACTAAATCGGCAATACCTTGAATTAAAGCGATATCTTGAGCAACAGTGATATCAATTCCTGGACGTTGCACCTTAAGAGCAACTTCGCGACCATCTGCGAGTGTCGCTTTGTGTGTCTGGGCAATAGAACCAGCTGCTACTGCGATCGCATTTACTGTGGCGAAGGTTTCTTCTAAAGGGCGTTTGAGTTGTTTGCGAATCAGAACTTCTATTTCTGCCCAAGGAACTGGAGGCACTTCGTCTTGCAGCGTTGACAGTTCTTCTATGTATGCTGCGCTCAGGAGGTCTGGACGGGTAGACATTAACTGACCGAGTTTGACGTAGACTGGTCCTAAATCTACCAATATGTTTTTTAAAACAGCAGGTGTAGGTAGCTGGGGTTCATCGGCTTTACCTCCGGTGAGGAGTCGTCGCATATAGTCCCAGCCATTGCGAAGTAGAACTTCAATAATTTCTCTTTGACGAGGAACAGTTTGGGTTATAAACATAATTTTAATGAACCGCAGAGGCAACCGAGAGTGCAACAGAAAAACGAACAGAGGGATTAGAGAGCTAAGCAGCAGCGAATGATGATGCAGCGCAAGTCATTGGTACTGCTGTTAGCTTTTAAGATTTTGCTTGCTTCCGCACAATGTTAAATCTTTATAAAGACGATTTTACAACTTTTGTCAAGTTTTGTTTGCTCAGCATCCGTTTGACATCATTTGAGCAGAAATCCCCACCGTGTAGACGATGGGGACACGAAAATCTTTTGCTCGCAAAAATATGCTTTTGATAGGCAATAATGCGGTTTATTGCCATGCCCTTGGCTAGAAGCTGATAACTAATGATTTGCATAATTGTTCAAATGAAATACGAGACAGAAAAGTTATACTGGTAAATTCACCTTTTATGCCTCTGCCAAGGGTTTAAGTTCTAAAGCAAGTTCGTAAATCGGGGATCACTCTGCAAGGTTTTGAGGACTTGCTTAATTTCTTGGGTACGGTCTTTTTTGACTATGAGGGTAACGTTGCGATCGCGCACAATTACGACATCATCTAACCCAATGGTAACAATGACATCTTCTTCATTTGTCGAGTAAACGATAGACCCCTGGGTATCAAGCCCTACGTGAGTAGCCAATTCGACATTGGGAGTGCCTTCTTTTTTCAGCAAACGCTCAATCGCATTCCAATCACCTAAATCATCCCAGCCAAATTCTGCTGGCAAGACATACGCTATATCTGTCTTTTCCATTAAGGCATAGTCTATACTCTTCTTAGGTAGCTCTGGGTAGATTTGCGAACCGTGTTTTTCTATCGGTTCGATAATTTCCGGAGCGTGTATGTGCAGTTCCTTAAGAACAATGCCCGCCCGAAAAATAAACATCCCGCTATTCCAGCTAAAGCGTCTCGTAGAGAGAAAATTTTCTGCCGTTTCACGGTCAGGCTTTTCAGTAAATCTATTGACGTGGTAAGCTGGCAAGTCATTAAAATTACCAACCTTTTCCCCTTGTTCAATGTAGCCGTAACCAGTTGATGCAAAAGTTGGCTTGATCCCCAGTGTCACAATTGCTGCTTGAGTTGCCGCAAGTTCTGTAGCTGCATTTATTGTGCGTGCAAATGCTTCTTGGTCTGCTATCCAGTGGTCAGCAGGGAAAAAGCCGATAATAGCCTCATCTCCGTAACGCTTTTGAATTTCCAAAGTTGTCCAAGCAACCGCAGCAGCAGTGTCCCTTCCCTGTGACTCGACGAGTAGGTTATCAAATGGCAGTTCAGGCAGTTGTTCTCGCACTCCTTCAGCTATCTGACCAGAAGTGATGACCCACAAGTTCTTCCAACCGCCTACAAGTGTCAGCAGTCGGTCAGCAGTTGCTTGCAGAAGACTTCTATTGCTGCCATCAAGATTCAAAAATTGCTTGGGTCGATTTTGGCGGCTTAGGGGCCAAAAACGCTCACCTTTACCACCAGCAAGGATGACAGGGAACAACGTTCTAGTCATTGTGTCATAAAAACTTACTAAAGAACACTACAAGTGTACTGTCAACGACCTCTAGTTGAGTGTATTCCCCAGGCTCTAAAAGGCAAGGGCTTGTAGTTGACTCTAGTTGACCAGTCAGAGGAAATGACACAGAGACACACAAAAAAGAGTGAAGGGCTAACAACTCTAAATTATATAAACCAATACGGTTCAGTTAGTGGAGTTTAGTTTTGTTAAGATCCCCCAACCCCCTTAAAAAGGGGGCTTAGTTCCCTCCTTTTTAAGGAGGGCTAGGGAGGATCAATCCTTAACTGAACTGTATTGTTGTATAAACGCCATCCGAGGGGCTTCTTGTAGGGTAGGAAGAAAATTTTAAACTTTATACTTCAGACTTCAAGTGATCTTGTTAACTGGCAAGATTTGTGTCTTGCATTAACATTACCTTTAGGGAGTGGATGAGTGGGGAGAGCATAGTGGTTAAACAAGTCGCAGGTCAAGAAAACCAGGACACATCTCAAGAAATTCAACAATCACCGAATGGGGTGATAACAAAAAAGCAAGAAAATGTTTCCCGTAACTTCGTAGAGTCTACGGGTTCGATTCCCAGCCAGCTTTACCACAGGCTAGGGTTAGCCATGCCTCGATGGCTATTTTGGATACTGACAATTGTTGTAGGGATCACTTTGTCAGGCTTGCTGGTATCGAGTTTGGCACTTTGGACTCCACTTTGGAGTGACATGGACCGAACAGATGAAGAATTGGGATTGGATGGGAAAGAGCAAAAAACACCATTGCCTGGGGAGTTGTGGAGTAACATTTCACAATATCAACTCACCCGACCAATGAATATTTTGGTGATGGGCGTTGAACCAGTACCCAGGAGTGTAAATGGTTCTCCGGAAAGTTTTGCAGGTCATAGCGATACGATACTGTTGATACGAGTTAACCCAAGTAACAAAACAATCCGGGTGCTTTCGATCCCCAGAGATACGATGACAGCTATTCCAGAAAAAGGATTAACTAAGGTATCTGATGCGAATGCCCAAGGTGGTCATGTTTTGGCAGCACGCGTCATCAGTCGTACTTTAAATAATGCACCTATTGACCGCTACATTCGTATATCTACTAGTGGGTTGCGACAGATGGTGGATCAGTTGGGTGGAGTAGAGGTCTTTGTTCCCAAACCAATGGTTAATAAAGACTCTGGCGAAAAATTTTCGATTAACTTAGTTAACGGCTGGCAAACTCTCAATGGCGAGCAAGCAGAACAATTTGTGCGCTACCGTGAACCAGGAATGGGGGATCTCGAAAGAGTACAGCGACAGCAAGCACTACTGATGGCATTGCGCTCTCGCCTAGATAGTCCAACAGTCTTACCCAGGTTACCTCAACTCGTCCGCATTATGCGAAAGCATTTCGACACCAACCTGAAGTTGGAAGAAATGATGGCGCTGGTTAACTTTGGCTTAAACGTTAGGCGAGATAGTTTCCAAATGACCATACTACCTGGTATTTTCAGCCGTTTAAGCCAAGACCCCAATAGCTATTGGCTAGATCTGACTGGGCGAGTGGATTTACTTGAGGACTATGCTGGGGTGACAATATCTGGTATGAAATCAAGTGCGAAACCGATATCCAGCCTCAAAATTGCTATTCAAAATGCTTCCAATAAACCCGAGCTAACTCAAAAAGTTATCAACTCTCTTAAACAGAAAGGTTTTACTAAAGTTTACGCTATACCTGATTGGGCTGACAGCAGACGCCGAACCCAGATTATTGTCCAGAAAGGCAACAGACAAGCAGGAGAAGAACTACAAAAATTATTAGGCGTTGGTTATACCCAGGTTGCTGCGATTGGGGATCTAGAATCTGACATTACCATTCGTATTGGTCAAGATTGGAAGTAGTCATTAGTCATTAGTCATTAGTCATTAGTCATTAGGGTATTCCAACAAATAAATTATCCAATGAGAGTCGGGTGGGCTTCTGGTTCCCCCAGTTTATAGGAGGGACCAGAAGCATCCCACAAGAAAAAGTTGGATATTTTTTTATTTGGAAGTCTCTTAGTCTTTTGACTAATGACTAATGGCACAGGACAAAGGGCAAGCTTATGAAAAAAATCTTACTTCGTATATTGGGATTGATTGTAGTTTGGGTTCTTGCTTGGTTATGGGTGCTGCTTTACGCCAGTCCAGCTTATGCTTAAGCAAAAACAATCAATGACAACAATTATGGCAATCGAACACACTTTGTCGTAGCGACTTCAATAGCTTTTTCAATTTCCTCAGGACTGGGAGGATGGGAAAGACTGCGTATTTCTTCCTCGTTTATTTTTAATAAATGTACTTTAAATCAACTGATGCTCTTTGCTGATAGTTTTGAGAAAAGTATTTGCAATGCAACAAAATTACGTGTATTTCCAAAATCAACGTTAATAATGGATACTCACTCACACCCCTATACCCCTAATTTTGTCAAAAATACCCTGACAAAGTCCTAAATTTCAGGTTAAATGTTTCCAGATATGCGCGTTGAGAAAGTTGTCAGGTATTATTTGTGACAAAAGAACAAAAAGCCTCTCGTTCTTTAGCTGGAATTGCTGGGATTATCGCCGTTGCGACGTTAATAAGCAAAGTTTTTGGGTTGGTACGCGAACAAGCGATCGCCGCTGCTTTTGGTGCGGGGGCTATTGTCGATGCTTATAACTTCGCCTACATGATCCCCAGTTTCCTGCTGATATTACTAGGTGGTGTAAATGGACCATTCCACAGTGCGATCGTCAGCGTCTTAGCCAAGCGCAAGCAAGAAGAAGCCGCCCCCTTGGTGGAAACAATTACAACGCTTGTGGGTGGTTTGCTCGTCTTAGTGACTATTTTCCTGGTAATATTTGCCCCTAACCTGATTGACTTAATAGCACCAGGTTTAGATACGGTTCCTAATGGAGCATTAATAAAAGCAAATGCGATCGTGCAACTCAGGATCATGGCACCGATCGCAGTTTTAGCAGGACTGATTGGTATTGGCTTTGGTACTCTCAACACAGCTAATCAATACTGGCTACTTTCCCTTAGCCCCTTATTTTCCAGCATTATTCTCATTATTGGGCTTGGTATCCTTGCTCTGCAATTAGGTAACAAAATTAGCTCACCTCAATATGCCATTTTAGGTGGAATGGTATTAGCTGGAGGTACCCTAGCGGGAGCGTTCCTACAATGGTTGATTCAGCAAATTGCCCAAGCACGAGCAGGCTTAGGTACATTTCGCCTGCGATTTAATTTTAAGCAGCCAGGGGTCAACGATGTACTGAAAATTATGGCACCAGCAACCTTTTCCTCTGGAATGTTGCAAATTAACCTTTACACTGATATGTATTTCGCATCCTTCATCCCCTCTGCTCCTTCTGGATTGCGTTATTCCAATATCTTGGTGCAAACTCCTTTAGGTATTATCTCTAATATTATATTGCTACCTTTGTTACCAGTATTTGCGCGACTTGCCGAGCCAGATAATTGGCCGGAGCTAAAATTGCGAATTCGTCAGGGACTGATACTTACTGCCCTTACCATGCTACCAATGGGAGCGCTGATGGTAGTGCTGTCTGTCCCCATTGTGCGAGTCGTCTATGAGCGCGGTGCTTTTACGCAAGCAGATTCAGGGCTAGTTTCCTCCATACTAGTTGCTTCGGGCATTGGAATGTTTGTCTACTTGGGGCGAGATGTTTTGGTGCGGGTGTTTTATGCTTTGGGTGATGGCGAAACACCATTTCGGATCAGCGTTATTAACATCTTGTTCAACGCCTTGCTAGATTGGATTTTCTTTAAACCTTTTGGCGCTCCTGGTTTGGTGCTAGCAACAGTTGGAGTGAATTGCATCTCAGTATTGATGCTATTGTGGTTGCTTGATCGCAGGCTGAATGGTTTACCTTGGCGAGAGTGGAGTTTGCCAATTCTAGGTTTGACTGCTGCTAGCATGGTAGCTGGAGCCGCAAGCTATGGAACTCTTGAGGTTTTGCAGAAGTTTTTAGGTACAAATGGTTTACTCATTCAACTGTTGCAATTATCTATTGCTGGTTTAGTTGGCATCGGCGTTTTTGCTGTGATTGCCGCATGGATGAAATTACCAGAAGTCAATCTTTTTGTATCTCGTTTGCGTCAGCGCTTTTTAAAAAAATAAATCAAATTAGTATATGCCACATATTATATCTTAACTATTTTGGTGTAGGCTCACCTAACTGGGTGAAACAGTTTCATCCAGTTGGATAACCTAAGTGCATGAAGGTGAATTTTGTCAAAAAAGGGATTCTAGTACTAGAGACTATTGATTGCACATAATTCTAGTAACGAGAAACCTATGAAACTTGCAAAATTGTTAACTTCTACACTTGCTGTTGCTTCAGTTGTCCTTTCCGCTGGTATTGCTTCGGCTCAAACTGCTCCAACAACAGCTACAACTCAAGAAGCCGCAACACGTGGTATGAACGGTAGCTATCTTGGTGCTGGTGCTTCTGCTGGCGTGACCAATGGCGGACGAGACAATGATGCAGCTTTATTCGGTGGAAATATTCAAGGACGATACGCCATTCCTAATGCGCCTGTTTCACTTCGCGGTTCTGTTCTGTTTGGTGGTGATTCTACCGCAGCTATGCCGTTGTTAACTTACGATGCACCGATCGCTAAAAACACCAACGTTTACATCGGCGGTGGTTACTCCTTCCAGACGGACGAAGGTAAAGCAAGCCAGTTGGGAAATCAGAATGCACCTGTCTTAACCCTTGGTGCTGAATCAGAAGTTGCTAAGAACGTCGTTGTGTATGGTGATGCCAAGTGGGGCATTGACGCCTACAAGGCCAGTGATGCTGACGCCGTCAGCTTGCAAACAGGAGTTGGGTTCCGCTTCTAATCCTTCAGAGACTCCGCCACATAAAGAAGGATTCTAATGCGAAACCAAATGCACGGGAGCGGTGAAGCTTTTCCTCTGATTTTAGGAGCTTCACCGCTCCTTATTTGTTGCAGCAAGAGAACACAACTATAAGGTAACTATTAGAACTGTCACTGGGACGATTCATTATGATTCATCCTGAAGTCCGACTGCTAGTAACTA
This sequence comes from Scytonema sp. PRP1, assembly GCF_036697665.2. Classification (NCBI taxonomy): domain Bacteria; kingdom Bacillati; phylum Cyanobacteriota; class Cyanophyceae; order Nostocales; family Scytonemataceae; genus Scytonema; species Scytonema sp. PRP1. The sequence goes on from NZ_JBAHYJ020000028.1 coordinate 46,792, forward strand.
CAGAATTTTTAGGGCTTTATCCCTATTTTTTTGCATACTCCGATAGCTTCATGGCAATCTTGTGTTTCCATGAACCCAGTCTAGCACATCTGCTATTGCTTGCTAATATTTGCTAATACTTTTTGCAACTTATTTCAATACTACAATACGGTTCAGTTGGGAGCATCCCAAATGTGTAAATTTATTTTATTTTGTAGTGCGGGCATCTTGCCCGCTTTCAATTGAAGTAGGGAGCTTTCCGGCTCCCACTACCATTGTTTTTGCATGCATTGGGATGCTCCCGTTCAGTTAAGGATTGTTGATGAAGATTCCCCACATCTAGAGACGTTGCGTGTAAGTCCAGCGCTATTGGTAGGGTTTCCCGGAGCAGGCGACTGGCGATCGCCTCAGCGTTCTGATTGAAAAAACATCAGAATCTCTTTGCTAAGAAGATTCCTAATTCTATACTAATAAACCCTAATATCGCACTACCACACCAATAAAGTATTGCAGCTAGGTACTTTTGAGTCCGTAACAAATTTGAAGTATCTAAAGCATAAGTGGAAAATGTAGTGTAAGAACCTAAAAAGCCTACTGCAACTAACAGATTTAACTGAGGAAAAATTGCTAGCTTTGATGTGAGGGTAATAAAAAAGCCCATCAAAAAAGCGCCAGTTATGTTGATGAAAAAAGTTCCATAAGGAAATGCCGTCCCTAACCAACGCGCAAAAAAGATAGTCAGGTAATAACGACTCAGCGCACCTGAAACTGCTCCCAAACTGATTGCGATGAGAGCGTAAGTTGCAGAGTTCATACAAGTCAGTAACCGCCAAAGGATTTGTTAGTTCAGCCATGTTTTAGCTGAATGGCTAATGGACATTCTACAAATACGACCAAATAATGATAATTTTGTCAATACCTACAAATCGCGTAAGTCCCCCAATACGGTTCGGTTAGCTTGTTTATCACGCCCTAAAAAAGGGGGTTATTTTCCTTCTACCCCCAATTTATCGGGGATCGCCCTTAGGCGGGGCGATCTTATCCGAACCGTATTGGAGCGCCTGCGGGAATACAACATTATTTTTTTACCGGAGATGGTGCTAATAGGGGGTGCAGGGGGAAACAAAAAGGCTTATCACCAACGGTATTGCGCTATGTATCTAAAATTTTCTTCATCACTTGAATTTATAAATTTGAATAAAAATAATATTTGATTTTCTCAGCTGACCTATTTAAAGTAAACATTAAGCATCTTATTGATAGTTGCAATTAAAGCACAGCCACGGAAGTCAAATGAAAAAACCAAATTTAAAAAACCTCACTCATTGGGTTCTAGCAGCAGTATTCCTAGTACTTGTAGCGGGATTTTCTCTGCTTGACCAACCCAACGCTACTGCTCAATCACTCACACCATCGGTATCTACACAATCCACAGAGACTCCAATCATATCTCCAGCATTGCCAACAGAGTCTGTAACAGCAAACATTAGACGTTTACTAGAAACCAAAGAATGTGTCGGGTGTAACCTAATTGGGGCACACTTAAAAGGGGCAAACCTGCAAGCGGCAAACTTGGAAGGTGCGAACTTGCAAGGTGCGGACTTAGAAAAGGCTAACTTACAGTCAACAAATCTGCTAGCGGCAAACCTTCAAGGAGCAGACTTAGGTAAGGCAAACATAGCCAGAGCAAATTTGCAAAGAGCGAACCTATTTGACGCAGACTTAGAAAAGGCAAATCTAACAGATGCGAACATAGAAGGAGCAAACCTACAGGGGGCTGATTTGGAAGGAGTAATAAGACCCCAAGGATTGATCACTCAGTAATGAAAAGTGCGTAGCTGTCGCGCTACCTTTCCAAAAAATCTACAACCTTTCGTTTCCCCCTGATAACCCCATTGCCAAACCTGGCAGTGGGGGTTTTGGTTTGTTTGAACAATCACTAGAAGACCTTAAAGAGGCAACAGCGCCCCAGGTAACAGACTGTAATCAACCGGACTTGATATTATAAGAAGCCGGGGTCTGGAGACATCAAGGTTTATTATCATTAATCCAAAACTATTGAGAATCCTGCTCTGGAAAAAGCCAGGCTGTTTCGTGGTTTGAGGACGAACCGTGAAAAGTCGGTCATCCAACCTCTGAGACACCCAGCCGCCGTAGTAGGTGTTTTCCAGTACATAAAGATTTGTAAATTCACTACTAATATTTGGTAGATTGACAGAGAGGATACATCTTTCTGATAAGTTTTTCTGTATTCAAGATGTGGCAAAGGGTAAAGCGGAGAATTTGAAATATCCTTGTTGTCCGCTTTGGTAAGGAAACTGAGAATACTTTTTAAAACTTAACAATGTCACGATAACTTCACAAACTTAGTATAAAGAATTGACAGCATAAGGGAAATACAGTCAACAATAACCATAGCTAAAGCTAGAGTTACGCTAACCTATGCAGCCAATTCGCACTTTTAATGTCTCCCCTTCACTACCGCAGCGACTTGAGCCGCTACGGAAGTTGGCATATAACTTGCACTGGGATTGGAACGTTGAGACGAAAGATTTATTCCGTCGCTTAGACCCCGACTTGTGGGAATCTAGCCGTCACAACCCAGTTTTGATGCTTGGTACCATTAGCCAAGCGCGTTTGTTGGAAGTTGTGGAAGATGAAGGCTTCCTGGCGCAAATGGATCGCTCTGCTCGTCAGTTAGAGGATTATTTGCAAGAGCGTACTTGGTACCAAAAACAGCGGGGTCAAAAGCAAAAAGAATACTACGCCTATTTCTCGGCTGAGTTTGGGCTTGTAGATTGTTTGCCCATCTACTCTGGAGGTTTGGGAGTTCTCGCTGGGGATCACCTCAAATCTGCTAGTGACTTGGGGTTGCCCTTAGTTGGTGTGGGCTTACTGTATCAACAAGGTTATTTTGCTCAATATTTAAACGCCGATGGTTGGCAGCAGGAACGCTACCCAATCAACGACTTTTATAATATGCCTTTGCACCTGGAACGCAATCCTGATGGTTCGGAATTACGCATTGCGGTAGATTATCCAGGACGCATCGTATATGCAAGGGTTTGGCGCGTACAGGTGGGATCGGTGCCTCTGTATATGCTAGACACTAACATTGAACCGAATAACGGTTACGACCAGGACATCACAGACCAGCTTTACGGTGGCGACATCGATATGCGTATCCACCAAGAAATCATGCTGGGGATCGGTGGTGTCCAAATGCTAAAAGCGCTAGGGTATAATGTCACTGCCTATCACATGAATGAAGGTCATGCGGCTTTCTCTGCCCTAGAACGTATCCGCATCCTGATTCAGGAAGAGGGGCTAAGTTATACCGAAGCCAGACAAGTAGTCGCTTCTAGTAATATCTTTACTACTCACACGCCAGTACCAGCGGGAATTGACTTGTTCTCCCCAGACAAAGTGTTGCACTACCTGGGACGCTATGCTGAAATTTTTGGCTTGAATAAAGACCAATTTTTGAGCTTGGGGCGTGAAAATACTGGTGATTTGTCTGGACCTTTCAGTATGGCGGTGCTAGCGCTGAAAACGGCGACATTTTCTAACGGCGTAGCGCAGCTGCATGGTGTGGTTTCGCGGCAGATGTTTAAGGGTTTGTGGCAGAATGTGCCAGTAGAGGAAGTGCCGATTACCGCAATTACTAACGGCGTTCATGCCCGCTCTTGTGTCTCTAAATCGACTCAGGAGTTGTACGATCGCTACTTAGGACCAAGCTGGTCATCAGCAGCAACCGATAACCCGTTATGGGAACGGATGGACGCCATCCCCGATGAGGAGTTGTGGCGCAATCACGAACGCTGTCGTTTGGACATGGTTTTGTACGTTCGCGAACGTTTGGTGAAACATTTGCGAGATCGTGGTGCTTCTCCCTCAGAAATTGCCTCTGCACAAGAAGTTCTCGACCCAAAGGTTCTCACTATCGGCTTTGCCCGTCGCTTTGCGACCTACAAACGTGCCACCCTATGGATGCGGGATGTTGAGCGAATCAGGCGGCTTTTGTTAGCTAATAAAGACCGTAAGTTACAGTTTGTCATCTCTGGTAAAGCACATCCTAAGGATATTCCAGGTAAAGAACTTATCCGTGATATCAATCACTTTATTAAAGAACAAGGCTTGGAAAAGCAGATAGTGTTTGTTCCTAACTACGACATTCATATAGCCCGATTAATGGTGGCGGGCTGCGATGTTTGGTTAAATAATCCCCGGCGTCCACGAGAAGCCTCCGGTACCAGTGGTATGAAGGCGGCTATGAATGGTTTGCCGAATTTAAGCGTACTAGATGGCTGGTGGGATGAAGCTGATTATGTCCGTACCGGTTGGGCGATCGGACACGGGGAAATGTATGATGACCCCGATTACCAAGATGAGATAGAGGCGAATGCCCTGTACGATATCCTAGAAAAGGAAGTCGTGCCTTTATTCTACGACCGAGATGTCGATGGTTTGCCTCGCCGCTGGATTGACAAAATGAAGGATGCAATCCAGTTAAATTGTCCCTTCTTTAATACGGCGCGGATGGTGCGAGAATATGCAGAGCGGGCTTATTTCCCAGCAAGCGATCGCTACCACACTCTCACTGTCGATAACTACGCCCCAGCTAAAGAATTAGCTCATTGGAAAGATAACCTTACCGCCCACTGGTACGACATCAAAATCAAAGATGTGAACGTATCTTCAGATGCAGATATTAAGGTTAATCAAACCGTCAACGTCAAAGCCAAGATTGACTTGGCAACTTTGACGAACGATGATGTGCAGGTGGAACTTTACCAAGGTGCTATTGATGCCAGTGGCGATATTATCAACGGTGTACCTGTGGTGATGGATTACCAAGGCGAGGATAAGGACGGATTGAGTATTTACACGGCTGACGTCGTGTATAATACCTCTGGTTTGCAAGGCTTGTCCTTGCGCGTGGTGCCAAAACACAAACACCTCTCTAGTCCTTATGAGCCAAGGCTGATTGTTTGGGCGCAGTAACAGTGCAGCGCAACCTGTAGAGACGCAACCTGTAGAGACGCGTCATGGCGCGTCTCTACAAGTTTGATTGGGGGATGACAATGTAGCCAGTAGTGCGATCGCCAAGTACCAGGTTACGTTGTTCTCCCCAATACCACCAGTATGCTGCTACATAAGCACAGATGAGGCTATCTAGTTTGTCTTCGGCTTCTTTGAGGGCTGCGCCTGTGGTGGGAATTTCGGGAAGGAAGGAACCACAGAGGCGCACAGAACACAGAGGAGGATGGAGGGTGGGTAAGATTTCTGTAATGTAATTGTAGAGTTTGATCAGTTCTAAGCGGCGATCGCTAAGGCGTCCTTTTTTATATTTCAGGATGCGTTCTAACCCAAATAATTGAACTATGGCTGGATGAGGAAAGACTTCTATTTGATATCTACCGGGTTTTTGCGGTTCGATGGTTGGTGCGTGAGTGAAACCACGCGATTCTAATTCTAAGCCAAATTTTACTGTCCGTTCTGCAAAGGGTAAGCCAAGATTTGCCGGGTAGCAACCAGCGTGATATTTGCCAAAGTGTTTGTGAGTGAGTTTGTCGGGTAGGCGGCTCCCGGTAGCGTTGGGGATGAGAGTGGGTGCGTCTACGGCGATGATGGCGGGTTCGTGTGATGTCACGCAGGTATCAATCCAGGTGAGGATATCTGCAATCAGTTCCTTGCGGTCTAAGTCTTGTATTTGGAGTTTTCCATCGATTAATTGTAAGTAGCATAAGCCGCTGGGTTGGGATTTCCACCCTAAGTCAATTCCGAGAAATTTCATTGTTGAATTAATAAGATAAGCTATTAAACAAGAGACTATCGTACTTTTGATTAGAAATTATGACTGACACTTCTTTCTTTGATGAGTCTAGAGAACAGTCCTCAATTAAAGCTGAAATAGTTGCTAAATACTTTTGGACTTGGGCAAAGATAATGATCCCACGAACACAAAAAAAGCAGCAAAAAATTGCTTATTATATTGATTGATTCTGTGGTCTAGGTCGCTACAAAGATGGCTCTAAATCTTGTAATAACTCATACACAAGAAAAGTCATGTCTTACAAAAACTACACTGCCGACATATTAGAGGATGTTTGAAAAGTTTTTAGAGGTTAAAAATTATGCTAATCGCTGAACCATAGTGCGTATCATGGCAAGATAAATAAAAGTCTCGGATGTTGCGGGCAATAACTCATAGTCTCGAACTAATCGGCGACATCCCATCAGCTTTCCCATAAGTTCGCTCTACAACCCAACGTTTTTTGAGCAAGACAAAACCTTTAGCCTCTTGCGAGCGCAACACAACCTGTACAATCCAACGGCAAAAATTCATCACCCACTGCATGAAAGGTTCGTAATCATTGCCACCATCTACCCAGATAGTAGTCAAACGAGATACCTTTTGATTGGACTGTTTGACCGGATGCGCGAACTTGTTTTCCTCCTTCTCGTTCACCAACATTGGCTGCGGTAACTAAAACCCTCAAAACCAATCCCAAGGTATCGACGGTCATAAATCGCTTACGTCCTTTGATCTTTTTACCTGCATCAAAACCAACTGACTGGCTCACCATTGCTGCGCTTTTAACACTTTGACTGTCAATGATTGCCTCGGATGGACGCTTGTTGACGTTGATGTTCTATGCGAACCCAAACTCTTACGACTATCGTGGATTTTTAGCCAAGTCGCGTCTTTACGCCAATTGCGAAAGTATGTATAGACCGTTTGCCAGGCAGGAAAATCTCCTGGTAGCGATCGCCATCTGACTCCTTCTACCAAAATGTAGAAAATCGCGCCATCGAACCTCCCACATATCAACTTCACGCTTTCGACCACCCGGTTTCGCTTCCGGAATTAGGTCACTCATCAATTTATATTGTGCCAGGGTTAGGTTGCTGGGGTAAGCTTTACTCATACCACTCTCTCGGTGCTGTTTAGTATCTATACGAGC